>SVCX01000019.1 GCA_015058145.1 Clostridiales bacterium
ACTTTGACCTCGATAACTGATTTATCTTCATACGCTTTGACAACTTCTTCCCAGTTGGCAATGTACTCGAGTTTCTTTGTTGACAGCAGGATCCCGCCATCTCCATCATCAGTCTTGATTACCTTAGCCTTGATCTCATCCCCTACTTTGTAAGCATCGGCCAGGGTCTGCCCTTCTTCAAGGCTGGCTTCTGATTTCTGCAGGATTCCGTCTTTCTTGACTCCAAGATTTACAATAACTTCTTCAGCGTTGACCTGGTGTACTTTGCCGTCTACGATCTCGCCGTTTCTCGGCAGCTTCAGTGTCTTGTTGAACTCGTCAGACTGAAGCAGTTCTTCCATAGTCATTTCTTTGTTTTCAAGTGTTACATCACTCATGTTGGCAATAACCTCCTTAATTGTGTAGTCCGGCGTCGATGCACCGGCCACCACGCCTATTTTATTACATTTCAAAACCTCGTGCAACGGTAAATCTTCCAAATGTTCAACAAAATAGGCCTTGCCGCAGTATTTGGAAGCGATTTCAAAAAGCTTCCGGGTGTTGGAACTGCCGCGTCCGCCTACCACAATCATGAGTTCATTGTCCCGAGCGATCCGCGCGCACTCTTCCTGGCGGTCCGATGTGGCGCTGCAGATGGTGTTTCGAACATCCACATCGAAGCCTGCTTCCGCAAAAGCTCCGGCGACTTCGTCGAGGGTTTCTCTTTTGATCGTCGTCTGCGCGACGAGCAAAAGCTTCTGCAAAGGCTCCCCGGCCTGCTCCGTTCGAAGCTTCGCCGCAGCCTCACGGGCTTCCTCTCCGGTTCTGCACACGAGGGCCGGGCGATTGGCCGGACACCATCCTGCGATGCCCTTGACTTCCGCGTGGTCCGGATCGCCGGCGATGATCACCTGCTGATCCGTTCCGCTCACGATCTTGTGTATCTTCTCCACAAAGGGGCAAGTCGCGTCGATCAGGTCGATGCCCTTTGCTTTTGCATCTTCGTAGGTAGCCGCGCCCTCTCCGTGGGAGCGAATGATGACGGGCAGTCCGTCCGCCTCGCCCAGATGCTCGATGACGCGGACGCCTTCCTCACGCAGGCGCGCCACCGCCTCGTCGTTGTGGATGAGAGGTCCCAGCGTTGCCGCGGGCGCAGAAGCAAGAGCGATGTCCATCGCCCTCTTTACGCCAAAGCAAAAACCTGCTGTCTCGGCTAAGGTTATTGTCTTGTCACCTGCTTCGATGATTGCCATTTTTTCTTATCTATTTCTTTCCGCTCTTTTTATCGATTTCACGAAGCTCCTCCAGATACTTTTTGAAGGCTGCCTCGCTGCCGTTGGTGGAAGGTTCGTAGTATCGGACGCCTTCCCTGTAGAGGTCGTCCGGCAGGTACTGTTGCGTCACGTAGCCGCCGTAGGCGTGCGGGTACTTGTAGCCGATACCCCTGCCCAGATCCTTCGCGCCGCCGTAGTGGGAATCCATCAAGTGTGCCGGCACATCGTCGATCTTCCGCGAGTGAATATCTGAAAGCGCCGCGTTCAGCGCCTCATTGGCGCGGTTGGACTTCGGACAGGACGCCATGAGAATCACGGCGTGAGCAAGCGGAATCTGGGCTTCCGGGAAGCCGATCATCTGCGCCGCCTGCACGCAGGAGGTCACGATGGAGATGGCGTTCGGATAGGCCATGCCGATATCCTCGCTGGCCATGACCATGAGACGCCGTCCGATCATCATCTCGTCAGCGCCGCCGTCGATGAGACGGGCCAGATAGTGGATGGCCGCGTCGGGATCCGATCCGCGCACCGATTTCTGGAGCGCGGACAGAAGGTTGTATTTATCCTCTTCCTTATCATAGAAGGTGGTCTGCTTTTGCATTGCCTCGGCGACGATGTCCCTGCCCAGGACCTGCCCTTCCGCCAGATTGTCCACGATGAACCCGAGCGCGTCCAGCGCCACTCTGCAGTCGCCGCCCGCCATGGCGGCCAAAGTGTGCAGGGCGTCCTCATCGTATCTGACGTCGAGCCCGCCGAAACCTTTTTCCTTATCTGCGAGCGTCCGCTTCAGGATGATCAGAATCTCATCGGCGGACAGGCGCTTGAACTCGTAGATGTTCCGCACCCTTGAAATGATCGCGTTGTTGATGGAGAAATACGGGTTCTCCGTGGTGCTTCCGATGAATTTGACAACGCCGTCTTCGATGGCTTTGAGCAGAGAATCCTGCTGAAGCTTGTTCCAACGATGGACCTCGTCCACGTAGAGCACCGTCGTCTCCTGCAAAAGCCCGTGAAACCGGTCTGCGGCGTTCTTCAGGATCTCCTTCAGTTCCTTCGTACCGGTGGTCGAGGCGTTGATCTCAACAAAATCTCCATCCAGTTCTCCGGCGATGATGCGCGCCAGCGTAGTCTTGCCAGTGCCGCTCGGACCGAAGAAGATGGCGGATTCAAAGGTCTTGTTGCGTATGGAATTATAGAAGAGAGAGCCTTCGTACATGAAGTGCTTCTGCCCGACGAAATCTTCGAGTTTCGTCGGTCTCATTTTCGTCGAAAGTGGTATCATCTCAAATCCTCCTCGCGGAGTCATTATACAAAAAAGGCGGTGCTTTTACAAACACCGCCCTTGAGGCTTTTGCCTTGCTATTATCGTATTAGTCGAAGAAGGTTTCGGTCTTCTCTTCCATGAGGTACTTGTTGAGCGTTGCTTCAACATCCAGCTCATGATCAGGAATAGGCGGGTCGTTCTTCTTGCCGACGAAGTACATGATCAGACCGAATACGATCAGGATCGCTCCGCCGATGGCCAGACCGGTCTGTACCTGCGGAATGACATCGCAGAATACATCGTAGTCGTCCGGAGTCCACTCGCCCCATTCGATTTCATACCATCTCAGCCAGAACTGACCGAAGAAGGCCATTGCGCCTGCGCACAGAGAGAATACGCCGATTCTGACCGTGTCGCCCTTCGGGATTCCGAATCCGTTGACCGGATTTCCTTCCGGATCGTTGACGGACAATCCGCCGCACACCTTACGGAAGATGATGTAGGCAATCGGGCCGGAGCACAGCGCCATCAGACCTGTGGTCAGATAATCGGTTCCGTTGATCAGCAGTGCGATGATCGCGATGACGATCGGGAATCCGCAGTAGAAAATCAGCGCCTTGTTTCCGCCAGGGATGATGTAGAGATTTCTTTTTCTTCTCTCTTCGACCGGCAGTTTATGTCTCAACTTGATAACGGAGATCGGCAGAATGATGTACAGTGCCAGCATGAACACAACTTCCATGGATACCAGCGTCGTGAAGTCATTGAACGAAAGAATGAACGTAACGATTGCCAGTGAGAGGATACCCACATAAGGTACGCCTCTGTTTTTGCTGACCTTTACCAGGAACTGCGGGCAGAGGTGGTCGTCCGCCAGAACGAAGAATCCTCTGGAGCCTGATGCCAGATACGTATTGAATATCGCGCACTGTGAAATGATGGCGATAACCAGGAATACATAGCCCCAGGCCTGTCCCAGGTTTGCGGTAAGTACGGTTGCGTATCCTACATGGTCACCGGAGAATCCGCCTTCTGTGGACCACATTTCCCATGTGCCCTGCGGCAGAGTTGCAAGTCCGCCCAGTGTAGGCAGTACGTATGTCAGCGCTACCAGCGGCATAGCGATCTTCAGTCCCTTAGGAATAACCTGCGGGTTCTTGACCTCGCCGGCCATGTTGGAGATGCATTCATATCCGCAGTACATCCAGATGCAGATGCAGATACCGCCGCCCAGTCCGTCGATCAGTGTGTAGTCTTCCGGCATGAACGGCTCCACCGGATTGGCGTTCCAGTTGCAGAAACCAACGATGGCGACCAGCAGGAAGGCTGCGACGATCAGCAGGGAGAGAACAGTACTTACCGTTCCTACTTCCCTCAGACCAAGCAGGTTTACGATGGTAAAGATGGCGATCATGCCGATCTTCAGCGCCAGGGATCCTGCATATGACATTGGAATCATCTGGCTCACATAACCTGATACCAGCGCTACGTAAACTCCATTTGTAATATAGGTGGAAACCGTTGCCCACCATCCAGTCTGGAATCCCCAGAATTCACCGAATGCTTCCTTGACCCAGACGTACACGCCGCCCTCTGATGGCATAACAGAAGAACATTCCGCTACCAGCGAACTGATAGGATATGCCCATATAAACGGGAAGAGACACAGGAGCAGCAGTGTCATACCAGGACCTGCTTCCGGTATCATCTCCTCAATACCAAATGCACCTGCAGCTACCAGACAGTAGAGCATGAATACGATTCCTGAAACCTTGATGTCATGCTTCTTCAGTCCGGCGACACCCTGCAGTTGCGGTTGTTCCTGACTCATTTTGTCACCTCTTAAAAACAAATGATAATTGCGTGATAAACGTACACGGTAATTCTAACACAAAAGCAATCCATCTTCCACATACGAAAAAAATTAATAATCTAACAAAAATGAGGGTTGCTAAAATTTGGTATCTATGTTATTATCCTTCGTGAAAGGAAATATATGGTTAACATGTCAAAATATACAAAGGACGACGTGAAGGCGTACATCCAAGACATCAGGCTTTTGCTTTCTGAATCCGTGGAGGAAATGTCAGATGAGAAAGCCATGGATATCATTGAAGACTACGTCTTCTCACAGGATCGGTCCTCTTCCTGCAGTTTCAGAGATAACGCAGCGCTCATCGAGCGGCTGTTCCTCTCCCTGCGGTGCGAGATGGACATCCTCCAGCCCTTTGTCGACGACTGGTCTATTTCGGAAATCATGGTGAACGGCCCGAACCGCATCTTCGTGGAGCGCAACGGTGTGATCGCACAGGTGCCTGCCTGCTTTGACTCGGTGGAAGATCTGCAGGAGCTGATCCGACGGATTGCCGGCAGAGTCCATCGAGAGATCAACGAACTCAACCCCATAGTAGACGCGCGCCTCAGCGATGGATCGAGAGTCAACGCCGTTTACGGGAACATCGCTCTGAACGGACCGATACTGACCATCCGTAAATTTCCTGAACGGGTCATGACCATGGGAGACTTCATCCGCAATGGAACGATCACACTTGACGGCGCCCGGGCCCTTCGCGTCCTGGTGCGCTGCGGATACAACTGCTTCGTTTCCGGCGGTACCTCCAGCGGCAAGACCACCATGCTCAATGTGCTCGCCCAGCTGATTCCGGCCGGCGAGCGTGTAATCGTAATCGAAGATTCTGCCGAGCTGCAGATCAATCAGATTCGGAACATTGTGCGTATGGAATGCCGCAGTCCCAACACGTCAGGTCGCGGCCGGATCGATATGACACAACTGGTCAGAGCGAGCCTGCGCATGCGGCCTGACCGCATCATCGTCGGAGAAGTCAGAGGCGGTGAGGTGTTCGACATGATCAACGCCATGAACACGGGTCATTCGGGTTCCCTGAGCACGGGCCATGCCAACAGCATCCAGGGCATGTTAAAGAGACTGGAAGCCATGTTCATGCAGGCGGTCGACTTCCCTGTCGACGCCATCCGGGCGCAGATCAGCGAAGGCATCGACATCATGATCCATATGAGCCGAATGCGGGACGGCAGCCGCAGGGTCGTGGAAATCGCCGAGCTGGCGGAAGTCAGGGACGGACAGATCCGGACCAACTGTCTCTACCGGGCGGAGTGCGGCATGACCGGAAACAAGCTTTTGCATCGGGAAAAACTGCAGATCGGAGGAGCAGATGATCAGGAACTACGCGGTTTATGAGATGACGGATAAAGAACGTGTGCTGTTCTTCGGCGCCGGGTATATGGCTGCGGCGATTCTCGTCTTTCTCTTCTACCACAGTCTGGTCCTCTCGGTCTTATGCGGCTTTCTGGTCATAAAGCTGAAGCCCTATTACGAATCCTACCGGGCGCGGCAGCGCATGCAGAAACTGACCGCCCAGTTCAAGGATATGCTCTACTCCCTCTCCTCCTCCATCGCAGCGGGCAGACAGATGCCCCAGGCTCTGGTGGAGGCGGCGGACAGCCTGGCTGTCATGTACGGACCGAACGAACCCATCATGATGGAACTGAACCACATGAAGCGATGTATCCTGGGCAACAACGAGAGCGACCGGGAGCTTTTGGCGGACTTCGCCCGGCGCAGCTGCTGCGAGGACATTCACAACTTCGTGCAGGTCTACATCATATGCCGCAATATGGGCGGCGATTTGGAGAAGATCATCGCCCGCACCTCCGCGATTCTGACGGACAAGATGAACATTGAACGTGAAATTAAAGCTGTGACGGCGCAGAAGAAGCTCGAAGGCAGGCTCATCGCGCTCATGCCGGTAGCCATGCTTCTGATTCTGAACCTCCTCTCGCCGTCCTATATTGTTCCTCTCTATTCAGGTTTGCCCGGGCGGCTGATCATGACCGGCTGCCTGGGCGCGGGCCTATGGGGTCTGCTGATGATGGAGCGGATATCCAACGTTGAAATATAGAGAATAAACTGGGATAAAAGGGGTTTTGAACATGAAGGACGTCGATATGAGTGAGGCCGCTCTGAACCGCAGAGCCATACAGAGAATCTTTGTCGTCGCGACTGCGGGGATGCTGCTTTTGCTCTTCGACTTCTTCGTGGGATTTGACACCGCGTCGCTGCAGCTGATGAACGGCGGCAACGGCTTGTACCTGGTCCGTCCCGCTGCAGGAAGCTCCGCCGGCCACATCCGCCTGAAGGCGGATATCAAAACCGATACAGGCACCGTGAGCAAGAGCTACGACCTCCGCCTCTACCCTTACGCCGAGACAAATGCTAACAGCGGCGACTCCGGCGGACGCTCAGGCAGTTCCGCAGCGGAGGCAGGCGCCATGTCCGAGGAGGAATTGCTGGCCTACGAGATGCGCAGCGTCATCAGTTCCCTGAACGATGACCAGAGCGTCCGGCGCGTGGCGCTGCCCGACCGGCTGCGCACAGGGGAGCAGGTCCGATGGACTGCCCCGAAGCAGTCCAACACCGTGGTGATCGCCTTTGGGATGATTCTTCTCATCGTTTTACTATACGTCAGAAGGCTGGACCCGCTGGAGAAACTGCGGCGGGCGCAGATGGACTCCGTGCGCAGGCAGCTGCCCGAGTTCGTCAACCGGCTGGTGCTGCTTCTTGGCGCCGGGCTGGTGCTGAGCGCGGCCTTCGAACGCATCGTCGAAGAAAGCCGGCAGTCGGAATCTCTAAGAGGCGACTACTTTTATCAATGCATGGACGGCATCTACGATAAAGTCAGGGAGACCAACGGATCCATGGCGAAGGAATTCCGGGAATTCGCGCGGAGCGGCGAGAGTTCCTGCGAAGCGTCCAGAGAGCTGATGCGAATCAGCAATATTATCAGCGACAATATCAGCAAGGGTGTGGAGCTTACCGATAAACTCCAATCTGAAAGCGAGACGCTCTGGCTTGCCAGAAAGAGAGGCAGCGAGGAGCGCGGACGACTGGCCGAGACAAAACTGACACTGCCCCTTACAGTTTTTCTCCTCGTCCTCGTCGTTGTGACTGTAAGCCCCGCCCTGCTGGAATTGTAACCATGAAAAAAGGACGAAGCGAATGCTTCGTCCTTCATTACTGTTTCTAGTTCCACCAGTCAGTTTTCTGCTTGAGACCGATGTTTGCCGCCTTGAAGATTGGGTTCTTTCCCTCTCTCATCTGCGCCTTGTAGTCATCCAGGCACTTGAATGCGATCCTGCCTAGTATGATGATCGATGGCACGTTTGTGATGACCATGAGACCCTGTGCCATATCTGCCAGATCCCATACAAGTCCTGCCGATGCAACTGCACCCAGGAAGATAAGGACGGATGCGATGATACGCATTACTCTAAGTTCGGAAAGCTTCGCTTCTCTCTTGATGATGAACTCAAAGCATCCTTCGCAGTATGAATAGTTACCAATCAGAGTTGTGAATGCGAAGAAAATCATTGCGATACAGATGAATACCGGTCCGAATCCACCGAATACATCTGCCAGCGATCCTTGAACATAACCTGCTGCGTCCGCGTTCCCTTCTGCGTCCAGGAAGTCCGTCGGAACAACCTTCGTTGACAGACACATGAATGCTGTCGCTGTACAGATGAGCAGTGTGTCGATGAATACGGAAAGCATCTGTACGAGACCCTGCTTAGCCGGATGTGATACGTCTGCTCTCGCCGCAGCGTTTGGAGCGGAACCCATACCAGCTTCATTGGAGTACAGCCCTCTCTTCACGCCGTACATAATGCAGGATCCTGCGAAACCGCCGAAGATCGCCTCAAAGTCAAAGGCACTGGAGAAAATCATTCCGAACATGTGGCCAATGTTGCCGATGTTCAGTATCAGGACGATGATCGCTACAATGATGTACATGACGCCCATGACAGGAACAAGCACTTCCGTAACATTGATCAGTCTCTTGGCACCGCCAAATACGATGATTCCGAAGAGAATCATCAGAATCAGGCCGATAATCGCAGGCGTCGTTGTTTTATTGTAAAAATCGAACACCGCGAATGTTGACTGCAGATTGTATGCGGCCAGCATATTGTAACCGATCATGTAAGTAAAAATGATGAAAATCGAGAAAATGACACCGAGCCAATTCTGACCGAGAGCATCTCTCATGTAGAACGCAGGGCCGCCCTTAAACGATCCGTCGTCATCTCTTTTCTTATAGATTTGAGCCAGCGTCGACTCGACAAATGCTGATGCACCGCCGAAAAATGCCGTGATCCACATCCAGAAAATCGCTCCGGGACCTCCGCAGACGATTGCCGTTGAGACGCCGATGATATTTCCCGTACCAACTCTGGAAGCAGTCGATACCATTAAAGCTCCGAATGAGGACACGCCGCCTTCATGCGGTTTTTCCATTATAACCTTGCAAGCCTCTCTGAACATCCCGACCTGAAGAAATCCGCATCTGATAGTCAGGTAGATTGCGCCGCCGATCAGAATGAGCGGAACACACCATGGCTGATACAGGATGTTGCTGATTGCTAGTACTACACTATCAATAGCACCCATAATAAATACCTCCAAAAAATAATAATGACAGTATCCGGCCCTAAAAGCGTTCCGGACACTGCCATAAAGTATAACAGAGTACTACTCACTTGTATATAACTTTTGCTATCTTTTGCATTATTGATTTACTTAAATAAAGTCCCCTACAGGTTGTTGATCCGGTAAATACGGTTTTCCCGCTTGACGTGGAGCTTCTGCAGGTCCGCCTTTGCGCCGTAGCTGAAATAGGCTCCTGCATAGAACTGGTTTCCATCATGGAAGACGGTCTGTAACTCCAGCATAGGTTTTCCCGCACCAATAGTAAACCGGGCAATCTTCTTTCCCTTCATATTGTAAATCGTGACCGCGTCGTACTTCTTCTTCCCCTTGAAGCTCTGCACGATCATGATGCAGTCCTTGTAGCTGTCCATTCCCTGATACAGCAGCTTCAGTTTGGCATTCTGACGGACTCTCTTGTATGGCTTCAGATTAGAGTTGAGGAACAGAAGGTCGTGACTTTTTCTCATGCGGCAGACGTAGATATCGTGTTTCTCGTTGTATGCGATGGCACCGACGCCTTTGAATTTTTTGCGCTGGCTCTTCGACATTCCCTTCACTTTTTTTGTGACTTTCAGCGTCTTGTGGTACTTGATTTTCAGCGTGTTCGCATCAATCACCGTCAGCCTCTTCGGTTTCGGAGTGCTGTTTGCGACAACGATGATATTCTTCCTGCCGTTGTAGGTGATTTCATTGGCGTGATGCACCTTAAGCGCGCCGGAAACCTTGACGACCTCCATGCTGCAAAGTCTTACCTTGACGATCTTCACGCGGTTGTTCTTTCTGTTGTATAAAGTGAAATAGGCGTAGCCTTTACCCGCGCTGGCGCCCTGCAGGGTATCGTACTGATATAACTTCTGACCTGCCTGCTTCATGAGATCAAAGACCGTTCCGTCTGTATTGCGGCAAAGAGTCAGGGACATCGTTTTATTGCCCCGTGGCGTAAACCACTTCTTGTTCGATGTGTTGATGGTCGTCGTAGTGACAGCCGGCTTTGTGGTCGTTGCCGTGGTCTCAGTAGTTGAAGACGTGGAAGTTGTGTCGGCCGTCTCCGCAGGAGTGTCTGTCTCAGAAGAAGAGCCATCCGGTGAAGCGTCTCTGTTTTCTGAACCGGTGCTGGCGTCCCCTGAATTCGAAGAATCGTCTCCATTCGGGTTTTGGCCGTCTTCATTACCGGACGTGCCATCGTTGCCGCTGCTTCCCTCAGTCATATCGTAAGTGGTTCCCGTCGGCTCTGTATTTTCGTCGGCGGCGCAAACGAAGGCAGACGGCATCATTGTCAATATCATTGCAAAAGCAATAACCCAGGTTAAAAACTTCTTTGTCAGATTCATTCTTGCTGTCCTTTTATTTCTCAGTATCATTACGTCAGAATTCATTATAGCACGGCACATATTTTCGCAAAAGGCATTGTTATTAATTACCATTTATGTTATAATCACCCATGTAAGAACAGCAGGTTCTATCAGTGGGGTTGATTAGAGTTTTTGTTAACAGGAGGTATTGAGATGGGAAGATTTCTTATATCCATCCGGCAGCGTTCCGGTATGGAACTAGTCCAGGTGGCCATCATGGTCGCCATCGCCGTCGCCCTCGGGCTCATCTTCAGAGCGCAGATCACGGATTTTGTGAACCGCACATTCGAAGGGCTCAACAACTTCTGACGCTTGCGCCTTCCGGCGGAAGGCGCGGCAGTTATATCGCAGAAGCGGCTGTCGTACTCCCCTTCGTGATTCTGTCTGTCATAACCGTTGTAATGATCGTTATGTTCTTCTATGAGTCCTCCCTCGCAGAGAGCCGGATGCACATGGCTCTCCGCTGTGAGGCAGGCCTGATCACGGAGAAATGTACGTCCTATTCAGAGGACGGGACTGTCCTATCCCCTGATACTGTCTGGAACGGGGACATCACCACGTCCGGCGTTACCCCGGCGAAGCGCGTCATCGGTAACGGTGAAGTGCGCATGGTTTCACGCGGCCTTCTCTCGGGGCTGGGCCTGCGGGAAGTTAAGGGTGACCTGCGGGCTGTAGACCCTGTGAAGCTTCTGCGGATCCGGCAGACGGTGCACCCATTGGAGGCGTCAGGCGATGATTGATCATACTTATTTCCAACAAAAGCGCGGAAGCAGCGCCGTCTTTCTGGCGGTCATTCTGGCGTCACTGATAGCAATCACACTGACCCTCGTCTTCGCGGGGCGGAACATGGCCCGCATCAGCATTGCTGACGGAGCCATGCATCTCGCTTCCGTCTCCCTGCTGTCCGAGTACGATTATTACGTACAGCGGGACTACGGGCTGTTCCTGCTGCCGGGAACGGATACCCAGCTTTCCCGGAGCCTTCGGGACTACACGGGGCTTCCCGCCAAGGCGTCCGCCGGCCGCTTCAGCACGGTCAACACCGAGCCGGTGCGCCAGCAGATTCTGGAATACATGAAGTCGGGCGGTATCATTGCAGGCGGAAGTGGAGATAACAGTGAAAGCAGCATGGAGGACGGCGGAAGCTCCGCACCGGACCGCACCCTGCGGCACGGGCCGACGGTCACCAGCCTCCCCTCCCGCGCTCTACCGGACACCGACATCCTCACTGCAGCCAAAAGCCTCGGCGAGAATCTGACGAATCCCGGCGCTATCTTTCGAACGGGTACAAGCAAGTTCTTCATGGATGAGTACATCCTGCTGAAATTCAACCGGGCGGAACACATCGGCGCCGCGGATCACTTTTTCAGCAGCGAGGTGGAATACATTCTCTGCGGACAGCTATCGGACGAGCAGAACAAGCGAAAGACTGATCTGGCTCTGGAAGCCTTGCGTGCGGGACTCAATCTGGCCCACATCTACTCCGATCCGGAGAAAGTTCAGGCCATCGCAGCGGCAGCCGAAGTGATTACCCCGGGGCCTATGGGCGCCGTCACTCAGATCGGCATCGCCGCAGCCTGGGCGGCAGCGGAAGCAGTCAACGACGTAAAGCTTTTGCACAAAGGGCGCAGAGTGCCTCTCGCTAAATCGCCCGCCAGCTGGGCCATCAATCTGGACGCAATCCTGGAAGGCTACAGCGGGGAAGACGGCTGCATCTATCCTGAAGTGGACACAGGCAGGTCTTATGATGATTACCTGCGCGTTCTCCTGTACGCCAAAGACGAAACGATGAAGACAGCGCGCATCCTCGATCTGATTCAGATCAACATGCGAAAAAACTACGATGCAGGCTTTCTCGTGCAGGAGTGCGCGACGGGCGTATCTCTCGACGCAGACGTATACGGCAGACATCTGTCGTACGACAGGATTTACTGAGACGAAATGACAGAACTCAAGTTAGTATTCAGAAACAGAAAAGGGGTATACACCGTGGAGGCCGCCATCTGTCTGCCCCTCGTCATGCTGGTTGTCATCACCCTCGGATACTTCATCGAAGCGGATTCCGCATGGGAGAACAGCATGAACGCTGCTTTTCGGGAGTGTTCCTACGCACAGAGCTCCGGGCTGGATCTGTCAAAAGCAGCCATCGGCTTGAAACTGCGTCGGGACGCGGACGGCTTCGGTCAGGATGTGAATCTGAACCTGTCGGGCAGACGGTATTCCTACTCCGACGGCAGGCACACGGATCTCAATACATTCCGACTTCGCGCCGAAGTGGATCTGGCCCTGCCTCTCCGCTTCGGTCGCAGTTTCGATTACGATGCAGTCGTCAAATACCGGGACTTTGTGGGGCTCCGATACGATCGCCCCGCTCTCGGCGCCGACGGTCTCGAGCAGGACGAAGATTCCGCCGCTGTGTGGATTTTCCCTCAGAGCGGGACGAAATACCATGATGAGAACTGCACCTACGTCAAAGCGACCGTCCACAGCTGCATCCTGACGAACGCACTGAAACGCCAATATGAACCCTGCGCCATGTGCGGTTCTGGAAGTCTCCCCTCCGGCAGCATGGTCTTCTGCTTTTACGGTGACGATACCTGCTACCACCGGGGAAGCTGCCGGTCCATCAAGCGACACACCGTGGTGGTCGACAGAGGAGAAGCCGAAGAAAAAGGATACACCCCCTGCAGCAAATGCGGAGGGTAAAGAAAGAAGGGATTAGATATGTGGGAAAACAACGAATACAGACTTTGCTTCAGAGAGGATTCCATCCTTGATTTCGAACGGGCCATGCTCTCGTCGGGCGAGTGCTCCTATCTGCTGCCCATGCTCTTTGTGAGCGGCGATTCCAAGCACGTGGCCTACTATAATTGTAATGGCTTCGTGCCTCTCAGCAGATACCGCGTGGACAGAACGGAAGACGCCCTCTTCATATTGGAGCGGGTCCTCATCATCCTCTCCTGCGCCATCGAGTACCTGATTACGCCGGCGAAAATTTCTTTGAGTACCGACACGGTCTTTTTCAACGCGGAAACGGGAGACATCAAGATCGCCTATGTGCCGGTGCAGGAAGTCCCTGCGGGTTCAAGCAAAAACCTACTGCGCTTCATCGCGCAGCTGAAAGCCGAGGTGACGGACGGGTACAGGGATTATCTGGACCGGTTCGCAGGCCTCGTCTACGGGAACAACTATCACCTGAGGGAACTCACTGACAGGATGGGGCTTTTGCGGCGGGAGCTCTATCTGCAAACCAGCGCTTCTTCGTAACGAGGTAGCAGAGTGGAACCAGATAGAGATAGAACGACCACGGGAGTGCTCCGTACCCGACGCCGAAGAAGGTCAGCGGAACGGAACAGGCGATGGCCCACGGCACGAGCCCGACGACGACGATCGTGGAATTCTCGATGTCGATAGCCAGTTCCTGGGCGTTACCGCCCGTCTCCAGATACGGTTTATTCAACAGATCGTTGCACATGAGTGTGGCGATGGTCTGGTTGCAGAACAGGACGCTGGACGCTGTGCCCAGAATGAGAGCCGTTGCGAAACGGCCGATCTTCACGCAGCACTTCGTAATGCGGCTGAGGAGGCCTTCCAGCATGCCGGTCCGATTGAAGATGCCTGAGTAAGCGCAGGATATGATCAGAATGATGACGATCTCGATCATCGAAACCAGCCCGCCTCCTTCCAGAATAGCGGACAGACCTTCGCCGGTCGGATGGTAGCCGAAGATGAGGACTTTGCATATTTCGAGTACAGGTATGTGCTCGACTGCAAAAGCAATTACACCGCTGGCGACTACGCTGATCAGAATCGCCCAGATGACACCCACCTTCAGGAGAGGCAGCGCCAACATGAGAACTGCAGGGAGAAAGCCCCACGGGGAGAGCGTGAACTCTTCTTGGAAGGTCGCCATCAGAGCGCTGTCCACGTGGCTGATCGGGTTGAGGACCGACAGAACACAGTACGCCGCCAATGTGATGGCAAGGGGAAGAATCGCCGTCTTCATCATGATCTTGACGTTGGTCAGAATCTCCGTTTTCGTGATGCCTGCGACCATGTTGGCCGATGAAGACACTGGTGAAGCCCTGTCGCCGAAGTAGATGCCGGACATGAGCACGCCCGCTGTCAGCAGCGGATCGACGCCGCCGCTTCTAGCCAGAGCCATGAAGATAACGCCCACAGTTCCCGCCACGCCAAAGGACGTCCCCAGTGCGTAGCTGAGGAGACAGGACAGCAGAAACGCGATGATCAGAAAAAGCGGCGGTACGATAACCTTCATGCCGTAATAAACAAAAATCGTGATGGTGCCGGAGATACGCCATGCCGCCGTAATCAGTCCGATGATGAGCATGACCTCAATGACGATCAGGGAATCGCGGATGGATCCCCAGCTGCTCGCGCTGAGTTCTTTGATTCCTTTGCCGAGAGGCATATCGAGCTGCTTCAGTCCGAGTCCCGTGAACAACAAAAGGCCGATCAACAGGGCCCACACCATGGAGTGCCCTGTGATCAGCATAAAGATCATACTTGCTATGAAAATGACAAAAGCAATAACGAGACTCATGCGATCCTTTTCTGTCTGTTTCTTCTAAAATTACAGACTCATTGTATATGGTCGGCTTCGGACTTGCAAATACTAAATGAAGTTGATTTCTTTATTTACCGTCAGGGTGTCAGGCGTAACAAGGCAATCGTAGGCGAGAATCGTCACGCCGGCTTCTCGCGCCCTCGCGATGGCCTCTCCGAACTGCGGATGGGTTTGATCGTTGGGAGATACATCCTTTATACCTTCCATCTGAACGACGAAGAGGATGCAGGCGCCGCAGCCTTCGCCTCGCGCGCGGATCAATTCGTTGATGTGCTTTACACCGCGCTCCGTCGGCGCGTCCGGGAACCTGGCGTGACCGTTCTCTTCCAGAGTCACACCTTTGACTTCGATGAAGGCCCGCTGCAACTCACCGCCTGCACCCGTTGCCTCTACGTAGAAATCGAATCTGGAATCCCCGCATTTGACCTCCGGTTTGATCAGGGTGAGTTCGGCAAGTCCGGGCAGGCTGATCCGCCCATCCGCCAATGCTTCCTGCGCCACCCTGTTCGGCGCCTGAGAATCCATGTTGATCAGAATTATACCCCGGTCAGTCTCCTTCTCGACCGCTACCAGGGAATACCGCATGCGCCGGCTTCCCATGCGGCCTGCGAAATCCTCCAAGTACACCCTGCTCCCGCGCAAAAGCAGCTCTCTGCACCGCCCGGTGTTCTTGACGTGCACCTTAGTAATCTCTCCGCCGGGCAGTTCCACCCTGGCGACGAAACGGTTCTCCCTCTCTATGAACTTGGCCTCTGCTATTTTCCCGTATTTCATCTGCCGCCTATGAAAAAGGAGCCGCAGTTCGGCGGTCACCCGCCGGCGCAGCGACTCCCAGTTGAGCGAAAACTATTACTCTTCTACTCCGAAGTCCACCACGACGTTCTCACGCTCCGCGGCGTCATCGACTTCGTACATAGTGTATTTACCGAAGTGGAAAGCGTTCGCGATGATGTTGCTCGGGAAGGATTCCACAGCGGTGTTCATCTGTTTCACGCAGCCGTTGTAGTATTTGCGGCTGTTGGCGATATCCTCTTCAAACCCGTTCAGCTGCTTCATGAGGGTCATGAAGTTCTCGTTGGCCTTGAGTTCAGGATATGCTTCCGCAGTCGCGACGATCGAGCCCAGTGAAGCGCCCAGAGCCTGGTTGGCTTCGATCTTCTCGTTCGGCGACATCGCGTCGTAATTTCTGGTGCGCAGTTTTGTGATCTTCTCGAATGTGCTGCTCTCATGCTGCGCGTAAGCCTTCACCGTGTTGACCAGATTAGGCACCAGATCCCACCTCTTCTTCAGGTAAACGTCCATGGTCGCGAAAGCTTCTTCAATACTGTTCTTCATCCTGATGAACTTGTTGTACGAACCAATTCCCCAGATGAGAATAATGATGATGATAATCAGTAAAATCAGTCCGAATTTCATTCTGCATCCTCCTTCTTGCTCAAAAGATATCTCTTGTGATACTTCAGTCTCACGTATTCCATGATTTTATTGTAGTACACTGGATTGCTGAGTCCCCCGACGACGCCCACAACCGGAAGTCCCTGAATGAACTTCAGCACCAGCATATCAAGGGCGAAATCATCCGCGGTCACGCCAATCTGGGTCTGGACTGCGTCGATATCCGGAACCTCCGGATTTCGGAGCATTTCCTCAACTTCCAGATCCGCCTTGACCCACTTGTCGCGCTTGGCGATGGCCGCCGACATCATCTTCAGGATGAGCAGCCTCTCCTCAGGTTTATTGTAATCATATCCGTATCTCAGCGCAACCTCATAAATGGACTGCAGGATGAATCCGATGAACAGCACAATATCCGGCAGACCGATGCCGAGGACTCCGAGACCGACGCCTTCCGCTGTAGTGACGATGGACTTCCACCGTTTCGAAGAGGAAACGTTGTGGCGGAATTTCCGCAGTTCACGGCGCGTCTGAATGTCGTCCACCGCCGAATCCTTGGTCTCGAACTCCTTGACGAGCCGCTCCTTGCTGTATGTCTTCTCGATGACGTCGACGCCCTTCTCGAAGATAATATTGAATGCCGTCGCAAAAGCAGCCCGCAGGTTGACGTATATCTTCTCGGGAATGAGGCTTTCGATCGCGCTCTTCCAGGACTTGTCGGAAGCCATCGCCTGTTTCTGCAGCTTCCTCTCCTGTTTCTCTATGTACTTGAGTTCTTTCTCACAGGCAAGCCTGAATTGTTCGTCGTTCATAGCATCCTTCCGAACTGTCTATCTGTCGTCCATCGCAATGTAGTCCCGCTTGCTCTGCACGGAATTGTACGCAGGACGCATGAGCTTGCCGCCGTTGACGATCTCCTCCAGTCTGTGGGCGCACCAGCCGGACAGTCTGGCCGTTGCGAACAGCGGTGTTGCGACGTCCGTATCGATATCGAGGGCGCTGTACACAAATCCTGAGTAAAGATCCACGTTGGCCGGCATGAGAATCTCTTTGCCGTGGACTTCCGCGTAAAGCTGCGGCGTACGCCGTTCAATGTAATCGCAGAGCATGAAATCGTCGATTCTATCGTTGGACTCGGCCAGTTTTTTGGCCATACCTTTCAGTATCCTCGCACGCGGATCCGACTTGGTGTAGATGGCGTGTCCCATGCCGTAGACGAGACCCGATCTGTCGTTCGCTTCACCCTTGAGAATCTTGACGAGATAATCGTCCAGCGCACTGTGCTTATCGATATCCTTCACATGCTCCTTGATGTCATTGATCATATTGATCACAGCGATGTTCGCGCCGCCGTGCTTCGGGCCTTTGAGCGAGCCTACTGCGGCCGCGATCGCCGAATAGGTATCCGTGCCTGTCGACGAGATGAGATGCGTCGTGAAGGATGAATTGTTACCGCCGCCATGCTCCGCATGGAGTATCATGCAGGTATCCAGAATCTTGGCCTCCAGATCGGAGTACTCTCCCATCGGGCGCAGCATCCTGAGGATGTTCTCAGACGTGGACAGTTCTCTGATCGGGTCGTGCAGGTGAAGACTCTTCTTATCGTAATAGCTGCTCTTCGCCTGATAGGCGTAGCAGATGATGGCCGGGAAATAACCGATGAGGCTCATGGACTGACGCAGCACGTTGGAAATCGATATGTCGTCCGGATTATCGTCGAAGCTGTAGAGCGCCAGTACGCTTCTGGCCAGCTTGTTCATGATGTTCTTTGACGGAGCCGTCAGGATCATATCCCGCGCGAATCCCGTCGGCAGTTCTCTGTGATCGCCGACCAGATTGTTGAACGCGGCGAGCTGCTTCCTCGTCGGCAGGTCTCCCATCATGAGCAGATAGGAAATCTCTTCAAATCCGAAGCGGTCTTCCAATATGGCGTTGTTGACAAGATCCTCAACGTCATAGCCTCTGTAGTAAAGTCTGCCTTCCTGAGGAATCTTGTTGCCCTTCTCATCCTTTGTGTATCCAACGACCTCGCCGATGTGCGTCAGTCCGACGACGACGCCGGTGCCGTTCGCATTGCGCAGTCCTCTCTTGACCTTGTTTTCTATATACAGCTCCTCTGGAATCTGGTTCCTCTTCACCAGGTCCTTCGCACCGGTCGTATAAAAACTATCCGCAGAGCCTTCCTGCCTGCGGGTCGTCTTTCTGACTTCGTCCCTTCTGATTCTTAATTTCTCAAGTACCATAAAAACCCCCTCTTTATTCTTCGTAGTAACGAGTTAAAGCGATGTTAGAATTATACCATAAAAAAACGCAGCGCGCCACTCAAACGGCTGCGCTGCGATCGGGTGTCTTGTTACCCGTTTCTTATTTGAAAGTCAAGTTCACCGTAATGATATCCTTCACAGAATCGACGTTTTCCGCATCCAGCTGGATTTCCCCTTTTGCCAGACTTTCATATACCGCATCGTACTGATCCTGCGTCAGATTGCTGAGGCTGTTGTGCTTCAGTTCCAGGCCGATGCCTTCGTTCCTCGCATTGTATTGGATGACTTTTCCGCCCGGGAACTCCCCGTCGGCGTATCCGCCGAGGATCTCCTTGAGGGCGCCGCGAATATCGTAGATTGCGGATGTAATGACTCTATCCGACTTGCCGCTCTGGTCGGTGCCGCTGCCGATGACTTTGGCGTCCTTCGCTTCCGCCGCCTCGATTACAGCGTCCTGTACGCCGCTTCCCGCCGTGAAGATCACCTGAGCGCCGTTGTCGTACATATCAAGAGCCTGCTTGTGGACCGCCTGCCTGTCGGTACTGTCTTCACAGTACGCATAGTCCATGGTGACCGGTGTTCCGATCTCTCCCGCGGCTCTCTCAGCGCCCTTCACGTAGCCCAGTCCAAAGGCTTTCACATCCGGCGTCTCGCTCTGACCGATGAATCCCAGTTCCGTGGAACCATCGATGACCGCTGCGTACCCTGCCAGATAACCTGCCTGGGCGGAATCAAATGCTGCCGCCGCAGTGTTCTTGGTAATCAGTTCCTCGCCGCTCTCCGCATCGTACGGCGCTGCATCCATCAGCACGAAGTCAATCTCCGGATAGACATCCTGCATCTTGTAGACCGCATTGGCCATGGCGCTGTTGTCCACAATGACCACCTTGGCGCCTTTGTTGATTGCCGCCTTGATGGCGTCGACAAAGGCTGCATCCGTCTGCTCGGTGGCTTTGTAGTATTTGTGGGAGATGCCGTGAGTACCGCCAAATTCGGTGATGGCGTTCCAAACCGTCTCGCTGTGACCGCCGTCCATAACGAGGCTGTCATCCGTGACGAGAGCGATCTCATATTTCACGTTCTCTTCCGGAAGCGCTTCCTCTTCGCTTCCGCATCCGCTCAGCGCTACCGCAAAGGCAACTGCCATTACTCCGCACGCCACGAGCATTCCTGCTCTCTTCATTGTTAATCTGAACATTTCATAACCTCCAGAAATTCTCTCGTCATTCTGCCTGTCAGTCCCCAGATGATGCGTCCGTTCACATCGAACACCGGAACAGGCGCCCGGCCGTCTTTCCATTCATAGGCTTCGCCGCTGTTGACCCGGTCGTAAGGGAAATCCTCCGCCGGAATCTCCCGCAGCACGTTCCAGTACACTTCCCATTCCGTGCGCATCAGGTCTTCCACGGGCACCGTGAACACTTCGGCCACCTCTTCGCTGCTGACGTTCATTCCCGCAAAGGCATCCGTCTCCACTAGGCCAACAAAGCAGTGGATTTGAGAGCCTGCCCGCGTGATGATGGCAACCAGTTCGGACACGATTTCAATATCGTCACGGCAGATACCCAGCTCCTCCTCGGTCTCCCGAAGGGCCGCCTCCAGCGGCGTCTCACCGCTCTCGATCTGTCCTCCCGGGAAGCACACTTCCCCCGGCTGTCGGTCCAGTTTCTGGGCTCGCACTTCATAGAGAATCTGCGGACCTTTGCCATCGTCCAGATCGATGACAGGCAGAATCACCGCATAGTGATGTGACCAATGCTCTCCGAGGGACGTACGGTCTTTGCATTTGTTTCTAATATCTTCAATCTGTATCATAACTGTTTCAGAATATCTTCCTGTCGCTTAGAAATTTCAACAGGGACGCCGTCAGAATCAGCGCGATGCCGACTACGGTGTTCCAGAGTATGACCTCGTGCAGCACGATCATCGCGATGACAGGCGCAATGGCCGGCTTCAGGAAAAAGGCGAAGGATCCCGTCGATGCGTCAGACAGTTCGATGGACCGGAAAAAGCAATAGTATCCCAGCCCCGTAACCATGAATCCTGTGTAGAGGATAATCGGAATGTTGTCCGCTACCCCCGCGATCACCGGCCTTCCCATGAGCAGGATCAGGATGAGCAAAAGCCCTGCGCCCAGCAGAAAACTGATGCTGGTCTGGGCAATCGGACCCAGTTTTTCCTGACTGACTTTGCCCAGGACGGTATAGAATCCGAAAAAGAGCGCGGAGACGAGCATCAGCAGCATGCCGCCCCAGGAGTTCCCCTCCTGAATATCCCAGTGGCGGAACATGAAGAAGATGCCCGCCAGGGCCACGACCAGGATCAGCACTTTCCGTCCATTCAGTTTTTCGTCTGTCATGAAGTGGGCGAACACCATAGTGAAGAACGGATTCACGCAGATGAGCACCGACACGGTCGACGCATTGCACATCATAATCGACAGCTGGAACAGGCTCATGCTGATGGTGACTCCCACCAGACCGACACCTGCCAGAACCAGAAAATCTCTGGCCTCCAGACGCACCTGCCGCCGCTTCATCTGTCCCACCGCGAACGGCAAAAGCACCAGTCCCCCGATGAGAAACCGCAGGAAGGTCAGCTGGAACGGGTCCAGATCACTTCCGCCGATTTTGCACGAGACTTCCATGGTGCCGAACAGTAATGCAGTTATCAGTACGTAAATGTACGCTTTCTTCATCTATGCCTTTTGTTGCCTTTGCTTATCCGTCAAAAATGGCGGTGAACCCACCGCCACTCTTCGCTATTTCTCTTCTGTCTTCTGTTAGTTCAGAATCTCACAGCCGTCGAAGTTCACACCGATCATCTCTTCTTTGTCGGCGCTCACGCTCACGACGAAGTCAAGGTCATAAATCTCGGAAATGGCTTTGAGTCTGTCGATGAACTCAGGCAGATCTCCCAGACTTACATCCGCATGCTTCAGTATGCTGTCGATGAAAATCAATTCGATATCATGGTCAGAACTGATGATGCCGTAGATGAATCCGATGTACTCGTCGATGTTGGTGATGTGTTCGAAGTCCTCCATGCAGATCACGCGGATCCGATAAGAGAGCTCGTACATCAGCCTGTGATTCTTATTGATGAATACAATGCTTCCGTCACAAGTCTTGATGCTCTCATTGGCGCGCTGAATCATCTGGTTAGTCTTACCGCTTCCTTTATGTCCTATAAGCAATTGCACCATGGCTTCTGTCCTCCCGTGAATCGATACGATTTTTGCTTTTCATAATTATAAACCATCTCCCTTTGACGGGCAAGGTTTAATTAGCCTTGTCGGCGTCGAAGCTGACCGCAGGCGCCGTCGATCCGGCTACCCAACTGGCGCCGCACCGTCGCCGGAATCCCAGCTGCCTCAAGGACTCCCGCGATTTCCCGCGCGCGCTGTCTGCTCGTGCCGTCGAACCCTGTCTCCTCCACTTTATTGAGGGGAATCAGATTCACATGGCAGAGCATGCCGCCCAATTTCCGGATTATCCGCTGCACGTCCTCATCCGTGTCGTTTTCCCCATCGATAAGTGCGTATTCGAAGGTGATTCGGCGGTGCGTCTTCTCCGTATAGTCCTGCGCCGCCTGCAGCAGCTCTTCCAGCGGATACTTCCGGTTGACCGGCATAATGCTGGTCCTGCCTTCATCCGTCAGCCGATGCAGAGAAATTGCCAGGTTGACCTGCGGAAAATCCTCCGCGAACTGCTCGATCTTCGGGATGAGACCGCAGGTCGAAACGGTCATGTTCCGCCAGCTCATGCCGCGTCCCTTTCCCTCATGGAGCAGTCTGAGGAACTTCGCCACATTGTCGTAGTTGTCGAAAGGCTCTCCCATCCCCATGATGACAATGTGACCGACCTTCTCCCCCGTCACGCGCTCCGCTTCCAGCACCTGGCCGAGCATTTCGCCGGCGCTCAGATTCCGCACCAGACCGCCCAGGGTCGACGCGCAAAACCTGCAGCCCATCCGGCACCCTACCTGAGAGGAAACGCAGAGAGAGTTGCCGTAA
Organism: Clostridiales bacterium; assembly: GCA_015058145.1. GTDB lineage: Bacteria > Bacillota > Clostridia > Peptostreptococcales > Anaerovoracaceae > Lentihominibacter. Next base: position 22,661 of record SVCX01000019.1, read on the forward strand.
CTGTACTTCATGAAGACGCCCTCGAAGGTATCGGCTTCTGGCTCTGCCTCCGACTCGAAGAGGATCTTCCGCGTGCCGTCGCTTTCATCCTCCTGCACATAGACAGCGCTGCATCCGCCGATCTGCGCGCAGCTCTTCAGCTTTTCGCGCAGGGCTTTCGGCAGGTCCGTCATCTCATCAAAACTGCGGACGCCTCGATTCAGCCAAATAAAAATCTGTTTGCCGCGATAAGGCTTCTCACCCATCTCAGCGGCAAACTGTTTCAGCTCCTCCATTGTCATTCCCAGTAAGTTGTTCATTAGTACAATCTGAAGTTGTTGCGCACCTTGCGCTTCGGTTTTCTGGACTCGCTGTCTTCCGTCTTGATCTGCCCTCTCCAGCCCGGGTGCATCCGGTCCAGATACTCCTCGATGCAGATCCAGTCGTTTTCCGGATGCTCGGAGGCGATGCCAGGATAGAAGTGTTCCACGTACTCCTCGATCAAAAGGCGGGACACGTTCTTCAGGCGTCCTTTGCCGGAATAATCGAGCGCCACGCCGAACTCTTCGATTGCCTTTGCAGTGGCTGCGTCCTCGAGAATAGCGGCGGCCAGTTTCGGATTGTTTTTGACGTCCTCAGCCGTCACGCGCAGCTTCTCGCCGTAGCCCTCCAACAGGTTGATCAGGTCGTCCGGGTCGATGCCGAATTTGATCGACAGGTAATCGATGTCCCGTCCGACTGTCACATACAAGTCGAAGAGCGCGGTGTGGTCCTTCACATCACGCTCTGCAAGTCTTCTCAGATTCTCAATACTCGTACTCATAGTTTATACGCGCTCCAGCGCGAGGCCGCTCTTGTGGCCGTTCAGGTTGACCTGAGCCAGTTCTCCGCCTGCCGCGTCTCCGCCGCAGATTTCGACTGCCAGGGTCTCCTTCATGATGTAGTCTTTGTACGCTTCGATGGCGCCCTTCACGTCGTCGTCCGCGTCGATGAAGATCTTGATGTTGTCCATCATCTCGTAGTCGTTCTGCTTACGCATCTGCTGGATCTTTGAAACCAGCTCACGAGCCAGACCTTCTGTCTCCAGCTCCGGCGTGATGGTCGTATCCAGAATCGTGAATACGTTATTCTCCATAGCGACCGCGAAGCCTTCCTTGGCGTCGATACGCACATCCACCATATCCGGCGTGATGTCCACATTCTCGCCGTTCAGTTCCAGCGTCAGTTTGCCGTCCGCGTCGAGGGCCGCCATGACTTCCTTCGGATCCGCCTTGGCCATCGCGGCGCCAAAGGCCTTGATGTTCTTACCCAGAACAGGTCCGGCCTGTCTGAAGTTCGGCTTCAGGGAGAAGTTCATGTACTCATCCAGATCGTTTTCGAAGACGACCTTCTTGATGTTCAGTTCTTCCATGATCAGCGGCGTCAGATCGCTGATGATGTCCTCGTACTTACCATCGATGAGAACAGATTCCAGCGGCTGGCGGACTTTGATCTTTTCCTTTTCACGGGTGCCGCGGCCGAGGGCAACGAGTGTGCGAACGAGGTCCATTCTCTCCTCTACCGCCGCGTCGATCAGCGTTTCATCGGCTTCCGGGAAGTAATCCAGATGTACGGATTCGCCGCCCGTCAGGTTGATGTACATCTCATCGGACAGGAACGGAGCGAACGGCGCGATCATCTTAGCGATGCCTACGAGCAGTTCGTAAGTCGTAGCGTAGACGGCTTTCTTGTCATCGGTCAGCTCCTCGCCCCAGAAACGGCGGCGGGCACGGCGGATGTACCAGTTGCTCAGATCTTCGCTGACGAACTCCTGAATCGCTCTCGTAGCCTTCATGTGATCGTACTCATCCATTGCGGCGCGCACGCTCTTGACCGTTCTGTTGTACTTGGACAGAATCCATCTGTCGAGTTCCGGTCTTTCGGCGTACGGCACTTCCAGAGAAGCGAAATCCATATCGTCCTCGTTGGAATACAGTACGAAGAAGTTATATACATTCTTCAGTGTTCCGAAGAATTTACTTACGACGTCTATCAGACCGTCCTCGTCGAACTTGGTCGGCGACCAGGCCGGTGAAGTGCACATAAGATACCATCTCGTCGCGTCAGCGCCGTACTTGTTCAGCATCTCGAACGGGTCAACGGTATTGCCCACGTGCTTGGACATCTTCTTGCCTTCCTTGTCCAGGATCAGGTCGTTGACCAGGACGTTTTTGTAAGGGGCTGTGCCCTTGACGAAGGTGGAGATAGCCATCAGGGAGTAGAACCATCCTCTCGTCTGGTCGATACCCTCGCAGATGAAGTCCGCCGGGAACAGTTCCTCGTCGAATTTGTCTGCGTTTTCAAACGGATAGTGCCACTGGGCGAACGGCATAGCGCCGGAGTCGAACCAGCAGTCCATAACTTCCGGAATTCTGTGCATCGGCTTTCCGCAGACCGGGCAGGTAAACGTCACGTCGTCCACGTACGGTCTGTGCAGTTCGATGGATTCATCGATATTCTCGTTTGCTTTTGCAATCAGGTCTTCCTTGCTGCCGACACACTCCAGATGTCCGCACTCGCATCTCCAGATCGGAATCGGCGTTCCCCAATATCTGT
>SVCX01000072.1 GCA_015058145.1 Clostridiales bacterium
CTCATGATCGGCCCGTTCAAACAGGCTCAGGTCATCAGTCTGGTCATCATCATAGTGTGCGCTGTGTGTTACATAGTGCTCCGGAAAAGAAGCAATAAAAAAACGGCGTCGCGGTAAGCATCGCCGTTTCTGTTTTATTCTCTTGATTGCGGACTATACGTTAAACAGGAAGTGGCAGATATCGCCGTCCTTCACTTCGTACTCTTTCCCTTCTGAACGAAGCCAGCCGTGTTCCTTGGCTGCTGAAATCTTGCCGCCTGCTTCCATCAGTTTGTCGTAAGCGATGGTTTCGGCGCGTATGAAGCCCTTCTCGAAATCCGTGTGGATCTTTCCCGCCGCCTGCGGCGCCAGTGTGCCGCGCTTGATGGTCCAGGCGCGTGTCTCGTCTTCGCCGGTAGTAATGAAAGAAATCAGATCCAAAAGCGCATAGGATGATTTGATCAGTTTGTCCAGACCGGATTCGCTGATTCCCATCTCCTCCAGGAACATGCTGCGCTCTTCGTCATCCAACTCAGCCAGTTCCGCTTCGACCTGCGCGCTGATTACAACAACCTGTGAGCCTTCTTCTTCGGCTATTACCCGTACCGCCTTCACGTATTCATTCTCTTCACAGTCGTCAGCCGCATCGTCTTCAGAGACATTGGCGGCATAGATAACCGGCTTGTACGTGAGAAGATCGAGGCTCTTGACAAAAGCAGCCTCATCTTCGTCCAACTCCATCATTCTGGCGACCTTACCTTCGCCCAGATGATTGTTGATCCGCGTCAGAAGGTCGATTTCCTTCTGGATCGACTTGTCGCCCTTCAGCATTTTTGTTGCCTTTGCAATACGGCGTTCCAGAACTTCCATGTCGGCCAGTATCAGTTCCATGTTGATGGTCTCTATGTCGGAAGCCGGATCGATACGTCCGTCCACATGAACCACGTTCTCATCCTCAAAGCATCTCACCACGTGCACGATAGCCTCGACCTCGCGGATATGTCCAAGAAATTTGTTGCCCAGACCCTCGCCTTTGCTTGCGCCTTTAACCAGCCCCGCGATATCGCAGAACTCGATGGTCGTATATATGGTCTTCTTAGAATGATAAATCTCAGAGAGCGTGGTGACGCGCTCGTCCGGCACCGTGACAACACCGACATTCGGCTCAATGGTGCAGAACGGATAATTTGCCGCTTCTGCGCCCGCCTTCGTGATTGCATTAAAAAGTGTGCTCTTACCTACGTTAGGCAGGCCGACGATTCCCAGTTTCATAATGCTTGATACTCCTTCTGTGCTTCTTTGATTCGATCCGGATTATTCTGATATCGGTACGAAAACGCAGCTCTGGCACTGCTCATCCGCAGCACCTGTCCAAAGCAGTTTGCCATCGTCAGAGATTTCGAAACTACCGGATCCATCTTTATATACTACAATCTCCTCAGCTCCGCCGCCGATTTCTTCGTCGCCTGTACCTTCCTCATCGGTATCATCCGAGTAAATGAGTTCAGAGTATGTACAATCGCTGTAGATAAGTTTGTTTCCTTCCCTAGTCGCATTCATTGTCCACATGGCGGCTGTAGTTGCGGAACCGCTCCACATAACAGTAATATTCACATTTTGGCTCTCAGTATTTGCAATCACTGTTGCGGTCGCGCGCTGACTAACCTCGTCCTGATACTCACCGGCGAGCTCGATGTATTCTTCGACTGTCGCCTTCTGCGTTTCCTCTGTCACCGCCTGCGTCTCATCCGTCGCCGCATCTTCCGACTCTTCAACAGTTACATCATCTCCGCCCTGCGACTCTTCCTCTCCGCAAGCCGTGAAAACCATCGTCATTCCTAGGGCCATGACAAGCGACATGATTAAGGCCAGTATTTTCTTCCTATTCATGCTCTCCTCCCCGGGCAGACGCCCGCGTTCTATTCTCTTATCTCATGGGTGAGTATATCACAGCAAATGCATGAAATGTAAAACATTAACAATTATTAAAGGCCTATCTTATTGGCAAAAGCCACAACATGTAGTAAAATCACCTTGTCGTTAACTAAATCGTGTAAATCTGCACTATGGAGGAAGAACAATGAAGTGTCCTTATTGCGAGAACGAAGACAGCAAAGTCATAGATTCCCGTCACACAGAGGATGGCCGCGCGATCAGAAGAAGACGTGAATGCGAGAAGTGCGGCAGAAGATTCACCACCTATGAGAAAATCGAAGAAATGATTCTGATGGTGATCAAGAAAGACGGCAGCCGTCAGGCATTCGACAGGAATAAGCTCCTCAACGGAATCATCCGTGCGTGCGAGAAGCGCCCTGTTTCAATTGCTGAGATGGAGAAAATCGTGGATGATATCGAACGCGGTCTCAACAACACGATGGAAAAAGAAGTCGACAGCAAACTCATCGGCGAACTCGTTATGGAGAAACTGAAGGATATCGACGAGGTGGCTTACGTTCGCTTTGCGTCCGTCTACAGACAGTTCACTGACGTCAACACCTTCGTCAAGGAAGTCGAAAGTCTCCTCAACAACAAGAAGAACCGTTAACAACAAGCTGAATCAGAGGAATCATTATGAATAACACATTCCGGGTAGCAATCGACGGACCGAGCGGTGCAGGCAAGAGCACCATTGCCAAGGCTGTGGCCAAGGCCCTCGATATCGACTATATAGACACCGGCGCAATGTACCGCGCCATCGGCTACAAGATGGACAGGGACGGTGTCCCTTTTGATGCGAACGATCCGACTGGCGCACTGGCAGCCATGCTGGACAATACTGACATCGATTTCGTCAGCGGAGATATCATTCTGGACGGCGAGGTCGTCAACGACTTGATCAGAACTCCGGAGGTTTCCATGCTGGCGTCACAGTGCTCATCACTCGCCCCTGTTCGCGAAAAGCTGGTGGAAATCCAGCGTGGGATGGGCATGAGAAAGAGTGTCATCATGGACGGTCGTGACATCGGCACCAATGTACTGAAGGATGCGGAGTTCAAGATCTATCTGACCGCTTCTGCGGAAGAACGCGCAGAGAGACGTTTCAAGGAATTGCAGGAGAAAGGTGAGACCCAGACCTACGAGGAAGTCCTGGAAGATATCAAGCAGCGCGACTACAACGATATGACCAGAGAACTCAATCCGCTCCGGAAAGCAGATGACGCCATTGAGGTGGACACGACCGGAATCGGCATCGATGAGGTTGTCGATACGGTGCTTG
>SVCX01000073.1 GCA_015058145.1 Clostridiales bacterium
TTTCCTTTTCGGCACTCCCTACTACACACAATGAAATTGATGCTATAATAGTATTGGGGAGACCATTATGACTATTGTTACATCAACTCACTCTGTACCCGAACGAATCGCAGCCCTGCGGGAATATATGCATGCAAAAGCCATCGACGCGTGCATCGTCCCGACCGGCGATCCGCACATGTCGGAATACACGAGTGACCACTACCAGACAAGAGCATTCATCACAGGATTCACCGGATCTGCGGGCACCGCGGTCATTACGATGGACGACGCCGGCCTTTGGACGGACAGCCGCTACTTCCTTCAGGCAGCGGATCATCTGGCCGGAAGTGGCGTAACTCTATATAAGGACCGCCTTCCCGGCACGATCAAAATCCACGAATACCTGCTCCAAAAACTGCCGCCGGGAAGCACCGTCAGCGTTGACGGATGCCTGGTCAGCAACGCCTGGGCAGAGAACCTGCGCAGGGATACTTCTGCAGGCAATTTCAATTTGCGTACGGACACGGATCCAATCGGAGAGATATGGAGCGACCGCCCGGCAGTGGAGTTTCACGCTGTGTCCGAGTACCCGCTCCAGTACGCCGGCGTGCCGCGCACAGAAAAGATTGCGGCCATCAGAGAAGACTTAGCGAAAGCAGGCGCGGATGCGCTGATTCTCACACAGCTGAGCGACATCGCCTGGCTGATGAATCTGCGCGGCGGTGACGTCATGTGCAACCCGGTATTCTTCTCGTATGTAATCATCACGGCAAAACAAGCGCTCCTGTATGCAGATGCGGATGCCTTTGCGTCAGAGCTCGTTGAGGCGCTGTCTCATGATGGCGTTGCGCTGCTTCCATACGACCGCTTCTATGATGATCTCGAAGTAATCGACGAGGCGTCCGTTATGCTCGACCGGGAAACCTGCAGCGAGCTGATTCTGCAGTCGCTGCCAAAGGACATCCGAATCATCAACGAGTACAGTCCTGCCATGAAGAGAAAGGCTGTGAAAAACCCGACGGAAATAGAAGGCATTCACTCCGCCCACCTGAAAGACGGCGTAGCCATGTGCAAGTTCCTGTACTGGCTCAAGACAAATGCCGCAAAGGCATCAGAGACGCAGTCAGACATGGGTATCACGGAAATCTCCGCTGCAGAGAGGCTTCACGCATTCCGCGGGCAGCAGGACCTCTTCATGGGCGATAGTTTCGAAGCGATTGTCGGGTACGGCCCTCACGCTGCCATCGTACACTACTGCGCAACACCGGAAACCGACGCCGCCCTTGAGCCGCACGGCATGGTGCTGATCGATTCCGGCGGACAGTATCTGGACGGTACGACTGATATCACGCGTACCATAGTGTTAGGCCCTCTGAGCGATAGAGAAAAAACGCTCTTCACCGCCGTTCTTCGCGGGCACATCAACCTGGCGAAAGCCGTGTTCCCCGAAGGCCTGAGCGGTGAGAATCTGGACTATCTGGCCCACGAACCGCTTTGGCAGATGGGGTTGGATTACCGGCACGGCACCGGTCACGGCGTCGGGCATTATCTGAATGTACATGAAGATCCCAATAAAATCTATTGGGATGGAACGAATTGTTCCCCACCGATGCCGCCATTTGAGGAAGGCATGCTCTCCTCCGATGAACCCGGTTACTATGAGGACAACGCCTTCGGCATCCGTCACGAAAGCCTGCTCCTGTGCCGCAAGGGCGACCTGACGGACTATGGACAGTTTATGTGTTTCGAAGAAGTAACTCTGGTGCCGTTCGATCTGGAGGGAATCCTGCCGGAACAGATGCAGTCAGATGAAATCGAGTATTTAAACCAGTACCATCAGATGGTCTACGAACAAATCTCGCCGCATCTGGAAGACGAGGAGCGAAACTGGCTCCGCGCTGCGACGAGAGAAATCTGATCCAATAAAAAAAGCCCCTCGCATCTGCGAGGGGTTCTCTGTATTACTATCATCCCTTGTCAGTCACAAACTAGATAATGCGATATGACGCAATATATTCCGTATTCTCCGGAACTGCTATTCCGGGATCATTGATCATAAATTCCGCAGCCAATCCGGCTTCCTTCGCGCCCAGGGCGAAGTGGCATAAGGCGATACCCATGTCGATTCTCTGCATATTGCCCGCCTTTGAGTTCTCAAAGCCCTTTCCCTTTACTATGTAGAAATGGACATCCTTATCAATTACGACAACTCTCCACGGCTGCTTGTTGACTGCCGACGGACCGAGTCTGACCATCTGCAGCGGAAGCCGAAGTCTTTCTGCCTCTTCCTCCTTCATCGGCTGGTCGAAAGTGTCACGATAGAACAATTCTTCAAAGGCTTTTCTGCGGTCTGCGCCGACGCCTTTTCTCATAACAGTTTCCTTAATTGACATCCGTTTCGCCATATATCCGATCGGACTGACGCACGGCATGACCTCATCCTCTGCCAAATCCATTGCTCTCTCGAAAGCCGGCCGGTCCATGGTGCCGCCGATCCACGTCGTTCCGATTCCGATGGACCATGCGCTCAGAACAAACTGTTCCATCGCATAACCCAGCGCTTCCTCAAAATGCGGCACCCGCTTCAGTTTCACAGCGATATAGTCGTCTGTTCCTGCAATCACCGGCGATTTCAGCCCATGTTCCTTCGCATTCAGAAAGCGAAATTCCATTGGTATGCCATACGGATTGCTGCAGCTGTCGGCAAAGATCTTCAGTTGTTCCATAATCTCGCTGCTGATTCCTTGTCCGTCAAAGGTCCTGACACTCCGACGTTCACGGATTAAGCTGCTGTATTGTATATCACTCATTATTTACCTTCTCTTTCTCTCTTGCCGCCTGGTCTGTCAGTTCCTCCCCTGCTGACTGGATGAACACGCACACAAGCAATGTCCCTGCCTGTTAACGCATGTATTTTACCATAATCATCAGCTCTGTGCTCACACATCAATGACCAGAACAAGCAAAAGCGCCAGAATCGTTGAAATTTCAACTATCCTGACGCCTAATAGATCCATCTGCTATTATTCCCACTCGATTTCGAGGATTACATCCTGCATTTTGGTTGTTCCCGGTTCCAAAGCAACATGACATCCAGCATTTCCTGTTTGTTTTTTATTTCTCTGTCGCTTCTTCTCATGGTTCGCACCTTCTCAGTCAAGCACCCTGCCGTCTCTTGAAATCGTGACGACCTGCCACGGGATGAACTTACC
>SVCX01000020.1 GCA_015058145.1 Clostridiales bacterium
TTTACATTAAGGTTTCAGTTATGCCGATGTTTTTGATCGAAAATCCAGTGTTTTCATGGGCCCAGTTGAAACATCGGCATAATCCATTTGTCGGGATAATTATTTTTATGTTGATGTCAACATAATTTTAACAAGCACTGCCTATGAGCGCTCACGGGCACTCCGGCAAGCTTAGGGGCAAGCCCCTAAAACCCCGGAAGCGTGGTCTCCCATGTGAGAGCACACGTGAACGCACACATGGGAGCACACGGAGATAAAGACACGCCAAAGATCAGTTGGCCCTTAGAAGGTCCCCACTCTAAGAGTTGTGATTCCCAAGATGAGATAATGAGCATTTGTGATGACATTGGAATAATTGTGCTCTATAATTGAAGTGTGTAGTTACAGAGATGTAATAGTATTATTCCCACAGAGGATCATGGTTGAATGGACTATAATAGTCCAAAACATGCGAAATCAGAGCAAAATAGCGTCCTCTTTTGGACCTACTTACATAGTTTTTCGGTAATGCTCATTTTATGTCTTGCTGCAAAGGGGCTAAGTCCCACACCTTTTGCTACCTCTTGAATAGACGAACCTCCTTTGTCAAGGAAGTTCGTCTTTACTGTTTTGACACACTAACTTCCTTGAAAGTGGAACTTACTTATTTGACCTACCCTCACCATCTCATATGAGTTAAAATATAGCTGGTTTCCAGCAGTTTTGGTCCCTCCCGGTATAAATATATATAGAACGAGGAACGTGTTTTATTCCGGGAGAGAAAGGGGTATACGAAATGAAAAGAAAGACTCACAAAGAATTCGTTGCAGAAATGGCAGCGAAGCATCCCGACATAGAAGTTGTTGGAATCTATACAAGGTCAACAGATCCAGTAGCATGCAGATGCAGGAAATGCGGCCATGAATGGTCGCCGGCTGCCGGTAGTCTATCCGCGGGACAAGGCTGCCCTGGCTGTAAAGCCCTGAACACTTCAAAACGTCTCAGAAAGACACATGAAGAGTTCATTGCGGAAATGGCAGCAAAGCACCCCGACATAGAAGTTGTTGGAACCTATGCAAGGGCCAATGATCCGGTAGCATGCAGATGCAGAAAATGCGGATACGAATGGTCGCCAAAGGCTACCATTCTCCTTAGAGGACGAGGATGTCCTAAATGTGCCCGCAAAAGATGAGGACACAGGGGCTTATTTGCGAAAGCAGAGATAACCACCTCCCGGGGAGCCAAGACCTGGAGGTGGTTTTTTATTGCCTGGGATAGTCAGGGAACCCGGTGTGCGGCATAGATATTCAGGACAAAAGGTGGGAAGAAAAGAATGGAGGCATCTCCAATTAAAAGGAAGTATTAGTACAATTGCTGCGTAAAATGCAATCATAAAAAACTTATCCTGCTTATCCAGAACAAGATAAGCAGTTTTATTATGTGGAAAGGAGAAGAGCTTTCAGCAGATTGACTTATTCTGTGAAATTATCGGTCAAAATGCTGTTAATATACTAAAAAGAAAGAAATATTTAACTAAAAGTGCACTTTTATACTAAAGACTATTTGATTTATTAGAAAAACAGAGTATAATTTTTGCAGATGCAATATTTCTAGCAGAGAGGATAATTATATGTATATTGGGAAATATGACCCTGTAGAAATTCCGCAGAACGGCAAACTGCACATTCAGAAAAATGGTTATGTATACTGGTCTAACGCTTCAAAGTGGGACAATGAGAAAAAGCGCAGTATTGATAATCGTGTCTCTATTGGAAAGTTGATTCCGGATCGACCCGGCATGATGTATCCAAATAAAAAATACTTTGACATCTTCGGTGGATCTATAAATGACAATGTTGAGAAAGGCAAGGTAATGCAAAAAATGCTCAGTAATCTTACTATTGAAAACTTCAGAGGAATACAGAAGCTTAATATTGAAGACATGCGACGTCTCGTCTTGCTGTCAGGCAAAAATAATGTTGGAAAAAGTTCTGTTCTGGAAGCTGTATTTTTTATGATGGACCATCTTTCTCCTGATTCATTTAATCGCATGAATGTGTTTCGTGGATTAAACACTCCAACAAATGGAGTCAGTCTATGGGAGCCACTTTTCTTTCAGATGGATCCAGATAATACAATCAAAATACAAGCTACAAGAGGAGAAGATACTCTTAAACTAATTTACTCTAAGGATGATAGTTACATCCCTGCACAAAATGGGGGACTTCCTCAAGATGCAGTTGGAAGTTTTCAATCTTCCGCAAAAAGAGATTATACTCTGCGGTTTGATTTTCAGATGAAAGGTTCTGTTGACTATTCCGAGTTAGGACACTTTACCACAAGTAATAATGGAATGCTCCGTGAGATTTATGATGAAACTGGAAACAAACAGCTCATGTCACTCACATACACCTCGTTTGTAAACAACAACTTTGTTCGAACCGATCGGGCTATTCTCGATCGAATGGGAAAAGCGGAGATTAAAGGCGAAAAAAGAAAACTAATTGAGTTCCTGAACTACATAGATCCTTCTATTAGTGATATTGTCACGTTATCTGTTAATGGAATTCCACAGCTCTACATTAATACAAATAATAAACTTCTCCCGGTTCAGTTCTCCGGGGATGGAATCAATAAAATGCTGTATATTGTTCTAAGCATAATGGATGCAAAAGATGGGATTGTGCTCATCGACGAGATTGATACGGGATTCCACCATTCTATGTATAAGGTTTTATGGGAAATTGTTGCCGACGTCAGTCGTGATTACAACTGTCAGGTAATTGCAACGACACACAGTTATGAAAACATCATAGGCGCAATTGAGGGGGTCAGTAGTTGTCCGGAAGACTTTTCTTTTTATCGTCTTGGCTATGATAAGGAAGGGCTTAAATCATTCCGCTCAAGTTATGATCTTCTTAAGAGCGCAATTCGTTCTGATTTGGAGGTTCGCTGATGCCAATTGTTCGTAAAGAGATTCTAAAGCCGTACCTTCTTCTTTGCGAGGGCAGAGATGCAGAGATGTTTTTGATTCGCTACTTGGAAAGCAACGCACTTTCTCATGACAAAAGATTTTCCAATGAGATACAGGTTCTGGACTTCGGCGGCATTAATGACTTAGATAGTTATCTAATGAATCTCAAGAACATGGATAAGTTTGAGCAAGTAAAAAGTCTTGCTGTCGTAAGGGATGCGGAAAAAGATTATACCAAAGCATGCAAAGAGGTTGTTAATTCTTTAGGGAAATGTATGTTCGCATCGCCAGAACGCTGTGGTACATGGATTCAAACGGATACAGGACTAAAAGTCGGTTATATACTATTTCCACTGGATAACGATGCTGGAACTTTGGAAGACCTCTGTCTTCGGATTCTCTCTGAGGACAACAGCAATGATGTCATGTCTTCTATTGAAACGTTTTTGGAGGAAATGGAGGCATATCACGGACGTACATATCGAAGAAAGCATAAAAATAAGCTACACACATATCTATCTACTAGCGATAAATATGTCACTATGCAACTCGGAGTGGCATCAGATGCCGGAGCATTTGATTGGACAAGTATGTATTTAGCACCATTAAAGAGTTTTTTAACCGAGGGCTTTATTACGCAGACTGACCAGATGTAAACAATACTATATTCCCGATATCCTCTTGATGCCAGGAATCTACTCCCACATTTTTCCCACAAGGGACCATGGTTTGGAGGGGCTAAATGGTCCAAAACATGCGAAATCAGAGCAAAAGCGCTTTCTCCTTTGGACCTACTTACAAAGTTTTTCGGTAATGCTCATTTTAGTCTTGCTGCAAAGGGGCTAAGTCCCACATTTTTCCCACACTTTTTGCCACTGAGGGCCTTAAGTGAGCAAGAATAGGCGGAACTTACAACTTACAAACAACGTTGAAATTTCAACGTATTTTCGCGGAAATCCAGTAATACCAAGGGTTTCCGCTTTTGCTCGAAAGCCAAAGATTAGTTCTTGGTTCGATTCCGAGTGGGGGTGCCAGAAAGCTTGAAACGGAAACATTTCAGGCTTTTTTCTTTTTTGAATTGCAGCTTTGCTCCCAACAGAACTGTGTTAAAATAATAATAACGTTAACAAAGGAGGACCGGTATGAAATACGAAGTAATAGGGGGAGCGTTCCCCGCGGTAAAATGCACACTGGAAAAGGGAGAAGCTGTTAAATGTGAAGGCGGATCCATGAGTTGGATGGACAGTGGGATCAAGATGTCCACCGAAGGCGGAGGCGGAATCGGTAAGGCGTTAGGCAGAGCCCTATCAGGTGAAAAGATCTTCTTTAACCGCTACGAATGCGCAGCAGGACAGGCTGAGATTGTCTTTTCTTCCTCCTTCCCGGGATGTATCGTTCCGGTGCAGCTGTCTGCAGGCCAAAGCATCATCGCGCAGAAGGATGCCTTTCTCGCCTGCGAAGAAAGTGTCAATGTTGCGACGCATATTCACGAGAAAATCGGCGGCGGAGTATTCGGCGGCATGGGATTTATCATGCAGAAATTCACTGGGCCGGGAACAGTGTTTCTGGAAATCGACGGAAGCCTCGAGAAGTATGAACTGGCGGCAGGAGAATCAAAAGTTGTAGATGGACCACACCTCGCTATCCTTGGAAACAATGTTAAGTTCAGAATAGAGAGAATCAAAGGCGCGAAGAACATCATGTTCGGTGGGGAGGGACTGTTCAACACGATTGTGGAAGGTCCTGGCAACATTTGGCTTCAGACGATGCCGATCTCAAATGTCGCCGCGCAAATCGCGAAATATATTCCTACTTCAGATTAAATGGAAAAGAAAATCATCATCCGCAGAGCAGCGGCCATTGCGGCGCTAGCAGCCTTTGCGCTGTTGCTTGTATGTGTGTTGACAAAAAACACGGCCGGCTTTGACGACCCGGTCAGGGAATGGTTTTACAACATCCGCAGGCCAGCGCTCACAGGCGTTGCCGTCACAATCACGACACTGGCAAATAAATACGTCATCATTGGGATATGCCTTTTGCTGCTGATCGTTCCGCAGACTCGCATGACCTTTGGGGTTCCGCTGTCGGCGGGCGCGTTGGGTGTGACGATTCTGAACAGTTTGATCAAACACCTCGTACAACGCACGCGGCCGGAAGCGCTGCATCTTGTGACGGAACACGGGTATTCTTTTCCGAGCGGGCATTCGATTACCAGCTTGTTCTTTTACGGACTGGCCATCTGGCTGGTGTGGCAGTATGTGGATAACCGCACCGTCAAATGGATATTGACGATCGTGCTGGCAATACCGATGATTCTGGTCGGGCCCACCCGGGTTTATCTGGGCGTACACTATCCAACGGATGTTCTTGGCGCCTGGTGCCTGGCCATTGCCGCAATCGTTCTGATGATTGAGCTCATCAGCAGCAGGCAGAACAGATAGAGCCGGGCTGGGATTTCAGAAACCCTCCCGGCTCTTTTTATGTTACAATAAGGCATACTATTGTTGCTTTGAAGATACAAAGGAGAACAACATGAAAGTAAAGTCGAGATGGATTGCCTGGCTCATGGTGATGACGATGTGTCTCTTCGGATTCACCGCATGCGGAGATTCGGGCTCAATAGAGGAAGAAGAAAGCGCTACAGTCGTAACAGACCCGGTTAAGATTACCTGTGAAAACGGCGTGATGCTGGGACAGACGATAGACGGCGTGACATCATTCAAAGGCGTTCCGTACGCGAAACCGCCGGTAGGAGATCTGCGTTGGAAGGCGCCGGAAGCGCCGGATCCTAGCGAAGACGAAATTGAGTGCTATGATTTCGGATACACGGCGCTGCAGTACGAGTGGCCTACCGAGCCGGCGTCATCATTCCCAAAGAATGAAGACTGCCTGACTTTGAACATATGGGAGAGCGAAGGAACTGCTGACACTGAGGAAGCGAAACCGGTCATGGTATTCTTCCACGGCGGCGCCTACGGATGGGGCGGAACCACGGACCCGATGTACGACGGTCAGAATTTCGTGGCCGCCAATGACGATGTGATTTTGATCACATGCAACTACCGTCTCGGACTGATGGCCTGGGCAGACTTCTCTCAGATCGAGGGCGGAGAAGATTACACTGACCTCAATCTGGGACTCCGCGACCACATCGCGGCGCTGGAATGGATTCAGAAGAACATTGGTGCTTTTGGAGGAGACCCGGAGAATGTAACCATATTCGGAGAATCGGCCGGTGGATGGTCTACGACGGCTCTGACGATTTCACCAAAGGCACGCGGACTTTTCAAGCGCGCCATTGCGGAGAGCGGCGGACTGCCAGTTGCGACGAGAGAGGATGCGCAGGAATTTGCCAACTACATCATGGAAGCATCCGGAGCAAAGAACATGGATGATCTTCTCGCGATTTCCGGTGACGAGTGGATGGAACTCGACGCCACGGAATGGATTGCGGACGAGTGCTGCGGCGCTGTTGTAGATGACGATATCATTCCGGCGGATATGGACGGAGCCATTGCAGATGCGGCGGCCAGCGGTATTCAGATGATTGTCGGCACCAATAACGACGAGTGGAATTACTTCCAGGAAGACTCCGAAGGCGAAACCGAGAAGGAGAAGTTTGCTTCCTGGGTCGAGGGCATGGACGCGATGTATGAGGACGCTTACGAAGGCTGTGACGCAGACGGACAGGCCGCGCTGGAAGAATTGATCAAATATGAAGAAAGCATCGTGCCGGAAGAGTACGCCGGAGATAAAAAAGTAAAGGCAGCTCTTGCCAAGTCAGGCTTCGTTACAGAAACCTGGAGATATGAAATCCTGCACTTCGCGGATCAGTACGCAGACGCGGGAGGCGACATCTACGCATATCTGTGGAAGGTGCCGTCAACCAGAGACAACATGTATAAGAGCGCGGTACACGCCATTGAGCTGGCGTATGTATTCAACAATCTGGAAGATGACATCTACGCAGGTGAAGTCGATGCGGATACTGCCGCAAAGGCACAGGAAGCCTGGACGAATTTCGCCAAGGACGGCAACCCATCCATCGAAGGTGCTGAATGGCTGGCTTACAACACTACCGACAGACAGACTATGGTAATTGAGAAGGATAAGTGGGGATGTGTTTCCGATCCTTCGAAGACAGCCCGTGAGCTGCTCGAAAAAGCATACGGGGATGAACCTTACCCTATCTGGTAGTCGATAGAGGTCACGATTCAATAAAGGACAGTTTATTACTGTTGTAAGGACCGTCAAGTGTTATAATAAGTCTGACTTTATCTTCAGATGAAGGGGAGAGGAAGACGATGCGCAACAAATTGCCGACGTTTTCAAAAAAATATAAACTGACGGCAGAGGGAATCGACCAGATTTCAGAAGTGCTTCACCAGCAGCTCGAAGCGGCCGGCGTGGAACTGAGGAACAGAATCCGCATTCGGCTGTCCTTTGAAGAGTCGCTGCTTCGGATGCGCACCAGGTTCGGCGAAACAGCGGAAGTGACGCTGTCCATGGGGACCACGCTCCGGAGACCTTTCATTCAGGTTTCTTTGGAGGGAGAGCTCTTCAATCCGCTGAGCAAGCGGGAAGTTGAACTGGAAGACTGGAGCGGCACGCTTCTGACGGCGGTGGGGCTGTACCCTCAGTATAGTTACACGAGAGACAAAAACATTCTGCGTCTCAATCTTCCGACGCACAGAATGAATCCGGCGATCAAAATACTGATTGCAATTGCAGTTGGACTTGCTCTGGGATGGATTCTTTTGACGAGCTGTTCGGAAACGCAGTTGAACGACTTAACAGCTTACGTCCTGAAACCGCTCTATGAATTATGGGTACGGATACTATCTGTGCTTTCGGGGCCTGTCATCTTCTTCATGGTGCTCACGACAGTCATGAACACCGGGAGCATCGAAGAGGAGGGCGGCAGCAGCAGGAAGGTCGCAATAAGGTATTTCCTGTTCAGCGCTGTCTGCGGCTTGGCAGCGATTCTCTCCTGTGGTGTCCTGAATGGACAGGGCCTTATTGTCGGGAAGACGCTGGGCGTAGACGCCACGGGGTATCTGGATTATTTTTTCCATCTGGTCCCGGAGGATGTTCTGGCGCCGATATTAGATGCAAATACACCGCAGATACTTCTGTTCGCTTTTGTACTTGGCAATGGACTGGTCATAATCGGTTCCAGGGTAGAAGGGCTCGTTTCGATTCTTCGCCAGATCAATATGGTCGGTCTTCTGATGACAGATTGGGTCAGCAGGTGTGTGCCGTTCTTCGCAGCCGGGCTGGTATGCTTCGAGATGATACTCCACGAGACATCGCTGTTGTCTAATCTATGGTGGGTCATGCTGCTTTCTCTGGCAGTGTCGCTGATCTGTCTGGCCGGGGCGATTATTTTCGTCGCTGTGCGTAAGCAAGTGGAGATTAAAACTTTGATCAGCAAAATCTGGCCGTCCTTCGCGACAGCGGTTAAGAGCGGCGGATTGGATGAAGGCTACGGTGAAACGGAAGCCGCTTGCATCCACGATCTGGGGATAGAGAGACATTATACACAGGTAAGTCTCCCACACGGAATGGTGCTGTATATGCCGATCAACGTAGTGGGAACACTGATATTGACAATTTTTGCAGCGGTGCATTTTCAGGTGGCGATTTCCCCGGGATGGCTGCTCGTCGCATGGCTGCTCTCAATCATCATGTTCGTTGCGACGCCGCCGGTTCCGGGAGCAAATCTGCTGGCTTATATCATGATCTTCGATTTCCTGACAGTACCGGATGTGGTGCTGATCGACGCGATGATATTCGAAGTGCTGTTCGGCATATTCGCGTCGGCCGGAAATCAGACGATGCTGCTTATGGATCTGATCCTGCAGTCTGACGAGATCGGACTGCTTGACAGAAAACAACTGATAAAAAACAGGAGGACTAAGAGGAAATGAACATTGCGAAGAAACTGGAGGACAAGAAACTCACAATCTGTGTTGAAGGACGTCTGGATACGAGCACCGCGCCGGAATTGGATGAAGAGCTGAAGGCTTCCCTCGACGGCGTTGAGGAACTCGTGATGGACTTCACTGATATGGAGTACATCTCATCAGCCGGACTCCGCGTTCTGCTGTCTGCCCAGAAAGCAATGAATGCTCAGGGAGAAATGACAGTGACAGGAGTAAACGACACAGTTAGAGAGATTTTTGATATCACTGGGTTCACCGACATTTTGACGATTCGCTAATCACAAGTACTGAATGGAGTCGATATGTTAGAAATAAAAGGAAACCTGCAGGACAATACGATGGTGATTGCTCTAGCCGGGCGGATCGATTCCAACAATGCTTCGCAGGCCGAAGAGGAAATCAACAGCCTTTTGGCAGATTACGACGCTGACTCCCTGTGCGTCGATATGCAGGGACTGGAGTACATCTCCAGCGCCGGATTGCGCATATTGCTGCGATTGCGGAGGGCATACAGCGACCTCAGCCTTATAAATGTAACATCTGAGGTTTATGAAATTCTGCACATGACGGGATTCACGGAGATGATGACAGTCCGCAAAGAGTACCGCCATGTGTCAATAGACGGTTGCGAAGAGATTGGTAAAGGCGCGAACGGCACGGTATACCGCATCGACGGAGACAACGTCGTGAAAGTGTACAATGACGCGGATGCGCTGGATGACATACGCCATGAGCGCGAAGTGGCACGGTTGGCTTTGGTACTTGGAATACCAACGGCCATCTCTTATGATATCGTCAGAGTGGGAGACTGTTTTGGATCTGTCTTTGAACTGCTGGACGCCAAATCCTTTTCCAAGATACTGGCAGAGCATCCGGAGAAAATGGATTGGTGCGTAGAGGAATACGTAGACCTTCTGCGTAAGATTCACGGGACTGTAGTTCCAAGCGGCAAACTTCCGGATATGAGGGAAACAGCCATCGGCTGGGCAAATTTCGTGCAGGAATATCTGCCGGAAGCCGAAGGGAGAAAGCTCGTGCGGCTGGTGCGGGATGTTCCGAAGGACAATCATATGATCCATGGCGATTACCACACGAAGAACATTCAACTGACCGGCGACGAGGTGCTCCTGATTGACATGGACACCCTGGCCGTAGGGAATCCGGTTTTCGAACTGGCATCCATGTTCAATGCGTTTGTGGGGTTTGGTGAATATACCAACGGCGCGCACACGGAAGAGTTTATGGGTTTTGATCATCGCGTTGCGCAAGAGTTCTGG
Organism: Clostridiales bacterium; assembly: GCA_015058145.1. Lineage (GTDB taxonomy): Bacteria > Bacillota > Clostridia > Peptostreptococcales > Anaerovoracaceae > Lentihominibacter. The sequence continues at coordinate 10,176 of SVCX01000020.1, forward strand.
AAAAAGTCTTTGGCTGCGTATCTGGGAACGGATGACGAAGGTAAACTGCGCGAAGTCGAAGACAAGGCCCGCATCGTCGGATATACGAGACTGATTCGCAGATCCATTCGCCGCAAGGGGCTGGAGGATCCGGAGAAAAAGGCGGAGATTGAACTTTGGAAGAGCGAGCTGATCCAGCTTCTTGGACAGGTGGACTCACTCACTTTCCTGCCGAATGAACTTCGCGTGGAAGCAACGAAGAAAAACCTCGCTCGCGTGATGGGCTTCGCAAACGCCCATCTTGAAGAAGCAGGATGCTCAGAAAAGACGCGGATGGAAGTTGAACTGGCCCTGGAGGAGATTTACGTCAACGTCGCTAACTACGCTTATGCGCCGGGAACAGGCGAAGTGTCGGTCCACGTGGAAATCGAAGAGAATCCTAAGACGGCGGTTATTACCCTGACGGATCAGGGAACACCGTACAATCCACTGGAGAAGGAGACTCCGGATATAACGCTGCCAGCAGAGGAGCGTCAAATTGGCGGACTCGGCATCTTCCTGACTAAAAAGGTCATGGACGAGCTGGAATATGAATATCGTGACGGTAGCAATATCCTGACGATGAAAAAGAATCTATAGAGTATTTAAATAAGTGGAAGAAGCAAAACTTAGAAAATACGAACACGCGCTGGTAATCAGCGGAGTGGGCGTAATAGCATTCGGTCTGTGGAGCATCATCAAAGCGACGATCTGCTTTATACTGGTTCCAATGGAGCAGTTGAGCAGAACGAACGCGAGTGATGACCTCGCCGAACTGCATGCACTGGGATTGACTGACCGCGGGATAGGTTATCTGATCGCGGTCAGTATTCTGTTTGTCCTGGTGTTAGATTTTGCTCTGCGTCTGTATATCGGAAGATCTGCCGTGTACGACGGCAGACGTCTCAAGAAAAAGCGGTTCACATACGTTGTTCTCGCAATCATTGTTGCTGCCTCGCTGGCTTCAAATCTGATGCAGAGATGCATTGCTCTTGGTTCGAACAAGGTAGAGATATGGGCAAATGCGATGGCATCCGTCAACGTTTCTGTTGTTGTGGACATAACCTCTTTGCTGGCGCTGATCGAAATGATTATTGCAGCAATCATGGTCAGACGGCTTCGCAAGGAACTGGGAATCAGCGGAAAGGAGGCGGAGTGATGCAACTGGACTTTCATTACTACGCAACCTACTGCGCCGCATATCTGGCGGGATATTCCCATGAGGAGAGCATGGAAATCTGTTATAGCGCCCAGTTTGTGGACCACTGCTCCAAGACGTTGCTGCGCAGAATCAAGGGGCCTGTCGGTGCCGCAACGACACAGCTCCAGATGGAGCTGATGGATGCGCGGACGGACATCGTTGGGCTTCATGATATCACACGGATATGGGCCTCCTTTCACTTCCTGCCGGCTGACTTAAACGCACAGGTCAAAGGCGGTCGCCGCTATCGTAACAAATATCGACTCATCTGCGGACCAAATGGTGAACTGGCTGCAAAGACAGTGGAAGCGGCCAAAGGCAGTAGCCTTCAGGCGGCTGGTCTTGCGATGCATGTGCTGGCGGATACCTGGTCCCACAGATATTTTGCCGGGACGCCGTCGCTGGTTATCAACAATACAAACTATCATTTCTATGAAATATTGGGAGAGGGAGACGACGCAGCATCGCGCCGAATATCCTTCCGCCACAGCCCAAACACGCCGGATGATCCGGAAGAAGGGAAATATACAAACAGCGTCTTTCAGAGCAGTGAGAATAACATCATGAATCTGGGACACGGAAGAGCGGGACATCTACCGGATTACAGCTTCGCGCGGTATCGGTACCTGCCTGCATGGGGCGGATACGAGGAAGTCGTTAAGGACAACCCTGCTGATTACATGAATGCGTTCTGCCAGATGGTATACGCACTGAGATATCTCCGCGGAAGCGTTCCGACTTTCGAAACGGGCGTCTATGATACGGAGACGGTTGCACCGTATAGAACGGAAATCGAGGAAAAACTCAATCGTCGCCAGCTGTCCGCAGAAGCGGACTGGAAGGCGCTAGGCGAGCGGCTATCAGGATGCGTCATCGACGAATTCCACGTCAGAGAGCATCAGCAGGAGTATATGGATGCGCCGGAGGAAGAAAAAGAGCGGACCTTCCTCGGCAAATTCATCGCTGCCGCGTTGCTGCAGAAGAGCATGGTCACGAACAGCATATTCTCCTCCGGGAACAGACTTGCCGGAATCAGCAAGGAGGTGAAGGCCCATGACTAAAGCCAGACGTGTTGGAACCATACTGACTGGACTGATCATGCTCGCGCTGGGATTTTCCATGTCGCTGGATCCACAGGAAGTATACACCGTCATCGTATGGTTTCTGGGTCTTACGCTGATCCTTTCCGGCTTGCGGTCTCTCGTCTATTTCTTCACCATGGCGAAGCATATGGTAGGCGGCCGGTCTGTGCTCTACCGCGCGGTTATTGTACTGGATATCGGGCTGTTCACACTGTCGCTGACGGATATTCCTCTTATCTTCGTCGTTCTCTATCTGGTTGCCATGCACGGGTTTGCCGGATTCGTAGACATCATGAGGGCCCGGGAAGCGAAGAAACTTCGGGCTGGTTCCTGGAAACTGAACCTCAGTCATGGAATCATCAATGTAATCATGGCCGTGCTGTGCCTCATCTTCCTGGGCACGGAGGCGGTTGCTGCGGAAATCTATGCTCTCGGCCTGATGTATTCCGGTCTGATTCGCATTATTCAGGCTTTCAGAAGAACAGCCGTCGTGTATATACAGTAATATTTGTTAAGGTTCACTATCCCGTCACAATCCTGTGTTATAATCAGCCCATGAAAAAGGCGAACGAAACAGGAAACAAATTATTCAGACTATTGACGGTATTCTTTATCAGCGCGCTGATATGCTTTGGCGTGTGCGCCTGCGGCGACAGTGCGAATACCGAGGAAACGGTGGAAATCACAACGCCGAGCGAGGAGACGACTGCGCCTGCGGATGACGAGACGCAGACTGATGATGCGTCAAAGGATGAGGACAGCTCCGAAGACGGGGAGGGAAAATCCGAAGACACGGATAAGACATCAGGATCCCAGTACGAGAAAATCTACAAAGACTGCAACGCCGAGATGAAGAAGGCGACAGATAAGTACGTCGACGAACTGAAAGACCTATCATCTTCCCTCTCAAAGAACAAGCTGTACGATGAGACACAGAACAGAATCGATGAACTGAAGAAAATCTACGATGACGGCAAGGACAAGATGGTCAAAGCCATGCTCGCCAGCACAGAAGACGATGACAAAGATTATAAAAAGAACTTCCAAAAGCTGACGGAAGCCTATACGGAGTACACCCGAGACATAACGTCAGCCTATACGGATGCTTTCTAAACCAAATTAAACAGAGCCCCGGAATGAAGGGGCTCTTTTCGTTTGCCGTTATTTCAGATCAATATTCGATTTCCCCGCCTAGAGAGGCAAAGTCTTTGTAGAAATCCGGATAGGATTTGGTCACGGCGATCGGGTTTGACAGGTAGACGGGTCCGCGGCACAGGCACGAAGCGATCGCTGCCGACATAGCGATGCGATGGTCGCCGTAACTGTCGACTGTACCGCCTTCCAGAAAGGCCTTGCCCGTGAAAGAGAGCCAGTCCCCTCCGTAGGAGATATCCGCATCAAGATTGTGGAGCACGGAGTAAATCGCCTTTAGACGATTTGACTCTTTGAACTGAAGCCTCTCCGCGTGGGTGATCATGGAAGTCCCTTCGGAGAAGGACATGAGGACAGCCAGAATCGGCATGAGGTCAGGCGTCTGTCCGACATCGACCTCCGCGCCCTTGAGGATGGAGGCTTTGGAACGGATGTTGACCGTGCCGTCCACTTGCGGCTCAATCTCCAGATTCGCGCCCATCCGGTCCAGAATCGTCAGAATCTCTTTGTCCCGCTGGCTGGACTCCAGACGCAGTCCGGTAATCAAGATGTTCCCGCTGAGAGAACCTGCCGCTAGCCAGAAAGCCGCGTTTGACCAATCCCCATCAAGGACAATCCCCGGTTTTTCCTTGTAAATCTGGCCGCCTGGGACCGAATACTTCAGAAAACCGCTTTCTGTTACAGAGACATCTACGTCAATGCTGAACGCATTCAGCACGTCCAGCGTCATATCCACATAGCCGGCGGACTCCAGTTCCGTCGTCAGTGTGATAGTGCTGTCGTCCTCCAGCAGAGGCAGGGCGAAGAGCAGTCCGGTAATGAACTGGGAACTGACGTTGCCGGCCAGCACGTAGTCGCCGGCGGCAAGCCGCCCGGAGACGGCGCAGATTTCCTTGAAGCGATCGGTATTTTTATTGGAGCCCATGCGAAACCGGCATCCGTGTCGCTCCATCTCCTCTTTCAAAGGGGAGAGCGGACGATCAGGAAGCCGACCGGTGCCCAGAAAAGTCGCGCTGTCCTTAAGCGCCATGACGACAGGCAACATAAAGCGGAGGGTGGAACCGCTCTCTCCGCACTCCAGATATGGCGTATTCTTATCAAGCTGGCTGATGCAAGCCATGGTGGCTTCGATGTCATCTGAAAATGCCGGAATCTCCACGCCGCCTTCCAAGGCGTACCCCTGCAGTTCCGATAGCTTTCTGGCGATCAGGAGCCTGTGGGCGTGAGATTTGGACGGCATCGCCTCGATGGTGCCTTCCAGTTTCCGCGGTGTGATTTTTATATCCATATCCGTGATCCTCCGTTTGCCTGCTTGTCTCAGGCGGTGCCGGCTGCCTTTGCGAGACCTTTGCTGATGAAGTCTTCCAGCTCGCTGACCGGAAGCTCTCTCATCGCGCAGTACCCCGGCCGGTCGGGATAAACGATGACGATATTATCTGAAGCGCGCTTCTTGTCGTTCGCCGCCGCTTCAGCGAGCTGCGCAGCCGTGTAATCTGTATAGATTGGATAAGCAAAAGCATCAATGACGTTTCGGATCAGATTCGATGAAGGGACGCTGCACCAACCCAAATCCTCTGCCGCCAGGGCAGTTAGAAACATGCCGTTCATGACCGCGTTACCGTGGGGGATGCTGTAGTCGCTGCACTTCTCCAAAGCGTGTCCGATGGTGTGACCGAAATTGAGCAGCCTGCGCCGGCCGCTCTCCCGCTCATCCTCTTCCACGATGGCCTTCTTTACCTGCAGAGCCCTGAATGCCGCCTCCGGAAGGCCTTCGCTGATAGCGTCTAAAATCGTTCCGTCGGCGATGAAGCCGGCCTTGATGATTTCGGCAAGGCCGTTGAGGAGCTGGTCGTGATCCAATGTCTCCAGAACCTTCGGATCGATCAGCACGAGATGGGGTTGCCAGAAGGTGCCAATCATATTCTTGCCCGCCTCAGTATTGACTCCGGTCTTGCCGCCGATGGACGAATCCGCAATGGCCAGGAGAGTCGTCGGGATCTGTACGAAGGGAACGCCGCGCATATAAATGGAAGCGGCAAATCCTGCGAGATCGCCGCAGACTCCGCCGCCCAGGGCGATGATGAAGTCTTCCCTGGTGAAGCGGTGCTCCGCCATAAATCTGCAGATGCCGGCCGCCGCATTCATGGTCTTGCTGCCCTCGCCGGGCGGGAACGCATAATACCCCACCTCATAGCCGGCCGCCAGCAATCCCTGCTGAAGAGATTTTTCCGTTTTGCCGTAGAGTTCGTACACGGTCCTGTCGCATATGATACAGCACTTGCGTTTCGCAGCGCTTCCTGCCGGTGACGGCGGGAGCACTTTCGCGATGTAGTCCGCAGCGGACGCCAAAAGGCCTTCCTCCATGAGGACGTCATAGGTTCTGGAAGTGAGTACGGTAAGCTTTTGCATGAGTGTTCTCCTTATGCCTGCATTATACAACAATCCGGGGCAATATGATATAATCGGAAGCGATGAAGAAAGCAACGCTATGTTATATCAACAGAAGAAACGGTCCGCATCGGGAATACCTGATGCTCTTCCGCAATAAGAAGAAGGACGACCCAAACGAGGGCAAGTGGATCGGCGTCGGCGGCAAGTTTGAGCCAGATGAAACGCCCGATGCGTGCATGCTGCGGGAGGTTCGCGAGGAGACGGGGCTCACCCCGGCGTCCTATCATTTCTGCGGCGTCATACACTTCCTCTCCGACACATGGGAGGACGAGGACATGTACCTGTACCGGGCGGAGATAGACGGTCCGGCGACAAACAAAACGCCCGCCTGTGAAGAAGGCGAGCTGCGTTGGATCCCGGAGGATCAGCTGATGGATCTGCCTATGTGGGAAGGCGACCGTCTCTTCCTGAAACCGCTCCTCGAGGGCGCCGATGCCATCACGATGACATTGCGCTACGAAGGAGATACACTTGTCTCCGTGGAGTGAGACGAGCGGAGGTCTATTTCTTGAGCAGACGGCTGTAGTAACTGTCTGTCTGGTAAAGAGCAGCGACAGGATTGTGTCCGAGGACGCGGTCCTTCGTCACGAGCGTTGTGCATAGCGCATCCGAATACTTGTAGAACAGGCTGTCATGGCCGACGCACAGACCGATCACAATGTTCAGATCGGTCTTTTCTTTGTTCAGAAGTTTCGCCTGCAGAATCGGGTTGCAGATGTGCGGCCCGAGGTCCTCTTGGGCGGGGTCGAGACCGATTTCTGTCTTTCTGACTGCGCCGGCCTTGCAGGCGACGCCGTAAACTTCAAACCCATTGTGGCGGAAAATCGCCGCGGCAGCGCGGGCTTCCCTCGAGAGCCCGACACAGGTTGCGATTCCCAGTTTTTTCGCGCCGATCCTGCGCGCAAACGCGCAAATCTCTTCCACGCGGGTGGCTTTGCAGTAGTGCTCGTATTCGACCGTAGCGGAAGCCTTTGCGATGAGGCTGTCTTCCGGGTCGTTTGTGTATTTTTCTAATGTATCGCGAAGGATACCCTCTTCGCCTTCAAGCAATTCGCAGGTCAGGCAGAAGTCCGGGTAAGTTCCGCTTTTGCCGTCGCAGGCGAAAGAAGCGCAGTCGATACAGCTGCGGCGGATGTCGTCATTTCTGTTTTCGTTACTCATGTTACAGGCTCTCCTCTGCACAGGGACTTATCTTCACCAGAATATTACTACAGATTCGACACAAAACCAACATAAACGGGTGGTATAGTACCGTCAAGAGAGGTATGAGATGTATCGTTGTTTGGGAAAGGCAGCAAACATATGGAAGAGAATAGAACAGATTACGAACCGAACTTTGTGATGAAGGACGCGGAGCCGCAGGCTTCATCGGCCTGGCAGAACCACTCCAGCGAGTCTCCGATTGCGGAGAACACATCATACGTGAAGGCGGATACGTTTTTTGGAGAAGAAAGACCGGAGCCGACGCCGCAGCCGACGACTCCGACAGAAGAGGACGGACTTTATGTTGATCCGAGAGAGAAATTCAGAAACAGAGAGAAGACAAACGCAACCGGCGCGTCAGCCAAGTGGGGCGGCGGCAGAGCAAGAGCGGAGAGCGGCTCTTCAGGCAGCGGCTTCACTGGCGCTGGCTTTGGCGGCGGTGGCGATGAAGGTGGAGGCTTCCACAGTAAGTTCAAGCGTACGCGCAGGCCATCCGAGCCTGTAACGCTGACGAAGAAAACGCTGGCAATTCTGATTGCGTGCTGTATGGCCATTTCCTGCCTGTTCGGACTGGGCGGAGCGCTGATAGGAAACAGCATGTGGAACGGGCAGCAGAATGTCGCTGTTACATCAGAGACGGCGGACGCAGAAGAAGCGGGCGAAATCGCAACGACCGGATACAGTCTGCAGAACGCGACAGGAAGCAACCTTACCATACAGGAGATTACCAAGAGCGCGCAGAAGAGCGTCGTTGAAATCAAGACAGAGGGCGCAGTGAGCGACAGCTGGATGCAGCAGTATGTGACCGAAGGCGCGGGAAGCGGTGTGATTATCAGCAAAGAAGGCTATATCATGACGAACAACCATGTCATTGCAAACGCTAACAAGATCACCGTCACCACTTACGATAAGCACTCCTACGAGGCGACGCTGATCGGCACAGACAAAATCAACGATGTGGCCGTGCTCAAGATCAAGGCGACTGGACTGACACCTGCCGTGTACGGCAACAGCGATCAGCTGCAGGTGGGCGACATGGCAGTCGCCATCGGAAATCCGCTCGGCGAATTGGGCGGTACGGTTACGGCCGGCATCATCAGTGCCACCGATAGGGAACTGGCCATTGACGGCAAGACTATGAAACTCCTGCAGACAGACAGTTCCATCAATCCGGGCAACTCCGGCGGCGGGCTCTTTAACGGGGACGGTCAGCTCATCGGACTGGTCGTAGCCAAGTCGGCTGGATCTGACGTTGAAGGACTCGGCTTCGCGATTCCGATCAACACGGCGGCCAGTGTGGCGCAGCAGCTCATGGACAAGGGCTATGTGAGCGGGCAGCCGTGGACAGGCATGACCTATACAGAAGGAAGCAGCGGACTGGACTTCATCTTCGGAGGGAGCTCCGGCGCGACCGTATACATCTACTCCGTCGACACAAAGACGGCGAAGGAAGCCGGATTCAAACCGGGCGATGTAGTCTTCGCGGTGGATGATCGTCAGATTACATCCATCGATGACCTGACGTCCATCATATCGGCGCACAAGGTCGGCGACAAACTCAAATACACTGTTGTCCGCGACGGGGAAACCATGGAGCTCACCATCACACTCCAGGAGAAGACAAAAGAACAGAGCATGCAGTAATGCGCAGCCGGACGAAGCGGCAGCAGAACGAAAAAAGCACCCGGGGCTCATCAGAAAAAGATGACACCCCGGGTTTTTTAGTGTCCGCAGAGCACTGAACTGTGGTAAAATAATTAAGTTATGAAAGAGAGGGGATAGGAGAACATGAAAGACGTACTGATTAAAATAAAAAGCACGCAGATGAGCAAGGAAGCCGGCGAAGATGAAATGGAGTTCATCACGGAGGCCAAGCTCTACAGGCGCAACAATACAACATATTTGCTCTATGAAGAGAGCGAATTCAGCGGCATTCCCGGATGCAAGACAAGACTCAGGCTCAGGGAGAAAGATGTCCAGATGAAGAGGTTTGGCGAAGGCGCAGAAGCCGGCAACGAAATCGTATTCGAAAAGGGCAAGCGCAACGTAGGTTACTACGATACGCCGTTCGGACCGATTGAAATCGAAATCCTGACCAACAACCTCAGCAGCACCGTTTCGGAAGAGGGCTGCGGAGAACTGGAAATCGACTATGAGGTCAGCCTTAAGGGTCTTCTGGAGGGAAGAAACCGCATCAACATCACCGTCATGCAGCAGTGATGTGTTTTACCATGTTAAAGACAGATTTCATATATAAACAGGAAAGGAAGTGATCCTATGGGAAAGATTGGCTTCAGCGCTGAGAAGTACATCGAGGAGCAGTCCAAGTACATCCTCGAGCGAATCGAAAGAGGCGGCGGAGACCGGCTCTATCTGGAGTTCGGCGGAAAACTCGTCCAGGACAAACACGCCATGAGAGTGCTGCCGGGGTTCGATGAAAACGCTAAGATCAAACTCCTGCAGAAGATGAAGGACCATGCTGAGGTCATCATCTGCGTCTACTCCGGCGACATCACGACCAACAAGACGAGGGCGGATTTCGGAATCACCTACGACCTGGAAGTGCTGCGTCTGATCGACGTGTTCAGAAAGTACGACCTGGAGATCAACAGCGTGGTCGTCACCAGATTCGAAGAAGACTCGCCTGCCGTGACAAAGTTTATCAATAAACTTGAACAGCGCGGAATCAAGACGTACAAGCATCGTTTCACAAAAGGCTATCCGACAGATGTGGATACCATCGTCAGCGAGGAAGGCTACGGTGCGAATCCTTACATCGAGGTAACCAAGCCCCTTATCGTCGTAACCGGTCCGGGCGGCGGAAGCGGCAAGCTTGCCACCAGCCTTTCCCAGCTGTATCACGAGAACATCCGCGGGCGCAAGGCGAGATACGCTAAGTTTGAAACGTTCCCGATCTGGAACCTGCCGCTGAAGCATCCGGTCAACGTGGCTTACGAGGCAGCGACGGCCGACCTGAAGGACGTCAACATGATCGACTCCTTCCATCTGGAGGCCTACGGAGAAACGGCGGTCAACTACAACAGGGATCTGGAAGTGTTCCCTGTCGTGAAGAGAATCATTGAGAAGATTACCGGCGCTGAGGCGGAGTACAAGTCGCCGACGGATATGGGCGTCAACCGAGCAGGCTTCGGCATCATCGACGACGAAGTCTGCCGCGAGGCGGCCTGCCAGGAAATCATCCGGAGATATATCATCGCTGAGTGCGATTTCAAGAAGGGTAAAATCGGCTCAGACATTCTGGAGAGACAGAAGCTGCTCATGGATGACATGGGCCTCAAAGTGGAAGACAGACCGGTCGTTCTCCCTGCCAGAGAGTACGCGGAGATGAAGCGGAATCTGAACCCAAGATACACCAACGTCGTCGTTGTCGCTATGCAGCTGGACGACGGAACCATCATCACCGGGCGGAGCTCGAGGAGAATGGTAGCTGCAGCTGCTGCGATTCTGAACGCGGCCAAATACATGAGCGGAATCGCAGATGACATTCATCTCATCTCCCCGAACATCCTCGAGCGGATTCAGAATCTGAAGACCGATCTTCTGCAGGCGGACAAGTCCTCTCTCAACTGTGAGGAAGTTCTGACCGCCCTTACGATTTCGGCAACGACGAATCCTACGGCGGAAGCCGCGCTCAACAAGATCGGAGCGCTCAGAGGATGCAAAGCCCACTGTACGGCGATTCTTAGCGATAAGGACGAGAAGACGCTGAAGAGCCTGGGCATCGACGTTACGAGCGATCCGGAATACATTACGAACAACCTCTACTACAGCTAGAGAAAAAGGATACTGCAATGAATATCATCGCAAAAACAGACAAGACAGGAATACCGGCTTCTGAAATCGAAGCGCTGCGCCCGGAGGCAGGCAAAGCTCTGGACAGACTCTGGTCAGGCAATGAACCGATGACCGGATGGGTCACCCTGCCGGTGAACAGAAATGAGGAGGAACTGGACAGGATCCAGCAGATCGCGGATATCATCAAGGATGAGGCAGAACTCTTAGTCGTCATCGGAATCGGCGGCTCCTACATGGGCGCCAAAGCGGCAATTGAAGCCCTTCCGAAATCCAGCTCCGGCATTGAAGTCAGATTCCTGGGCAACAATCTCTGCACCGATTATTACTGGGAGACCATTCAGGCGATGAAGGAGAAGAACACGATTCTGTGCGTCATCTCCAAATCCGGAAACACCATGGAAGTGCGGACTGCCTTTGAAGTCGTCAAGCCGATCATGGTCGAGAAGTACGGAAGTGTGGAAGAAGCGTCGAAGCGGATTCTGGTCATCACCGATGAGGAGACCGGGTCACTCAGAGCGGAAGCCTCGCTCTATGGCTATTCCACACTGCCTGTGCCGGGAAATGTAGGCGGACGGTATTCCATCGGGACGCCGGTAGGACTTTTGCCTATGGCGGTGAGCGGGATAGATATCATTGAGTTTCTCGACGGAGCCAGAGACTGCGCCAACGCAGCGGGATGGGATCACGATCTGGTCGACTATGCCATCGCCAGACACTTGCTGGAGAAGCAGGGCAAGGTGGTCGAAGTCTTCGCGCTGTGCCATTCCAGACTGGCGTACCTGGGAGAGTGGATGAAGCAGCTCTTCGGCGAGAGCGAGGGCAAGGAAGGCAAAGGCCTCATGCCGACGTCGCTGACCTATTCAACGGATCTTCATTCCATGGGCCAGTACATGCAGGAGGGACAGCAGATTTTCATGGAGACATTGATGATTGTTGACGAACCTTCCGTGTCTATTGAAATCCCGGGAGGCCCGCAGAAGGGCAAGACGGTTGCGGATATCAATGAAGCGATGATCGGCGGCGTGACGAAGGCTCATCTGCAGGCCGGCATACCGATTGTGGAGATACACATTCCGAAACTGGACGCGCGCAACTTCGGCCAGTTGATCTACTTTCTGGAGACGACCTGCGCCATTACGGCGATGCTGAACGGCGTGAATCCGTTTGATCAGCCGGGAGTAGAGGCCTACAAGCGTGAAATGCATAGTCTGTTGGATTAGAGCCGGACGCTCGAAAGCAGCAAAAACTTTGTTAAAAAATTGTTTAATAGGCCAAAAGTCTTTACAAATAAGGGCTGAGGCGCTATAATAGATAAGGTTGAAGAGAGTTAATTATTTAACAATCTTAACGATTGACTAAGGAGGATATTATTATGAAGAAAATTGGCGTAATGGGAACAGGTACTATGGGATCCGGCATTATTCAGGTATGCGCGGCAGCAGGCTATGATGTAGTCGTCAGAAGCAGCAAGCAGGAGTACATTGACGGTGCTCTGGCTAAGATTGACAAGAACCTGTCCAAGATGGTCTCCAGAGAGAAGATCACCGAAGAAGATAAGGCGGCCACACTCGGACGTATCTCCGGCGGTACCACCTTTGACGTGCTGGCGGACTGCGATCTGATTATCGAGTCCTCCACAGAAAACATGGATAAGAAAAAAGAACTGTTCGCGGAGCTGGACAAGGTTTGCAAGGATGACGCTATTCTGGCAACAAACACTTCCGCACTTTCCATCACGGAGATTGCGGCTGTTACATCCAGACCGGCACAGGTTATCGGTATGCACTTCTTCAACCCGGTTCCGGCAATGAAGCTGGTTGAGGTTGTCAAGGGTATTGCAACATCTGACGAAGTCAAGGATGCGGTTATCGCAGCAACAGAGAGCCTGAAGAAGACTCCTGTCGAAGTTGCAGAAGCTCCTGGATTCGTAGTCAACAGAGTTCTGATTCCGATGATCAACGAA
>SVCX01000074.1 GCA_015058145.1 Clostridiales bacterium
GGGCGTACTCACCCCAATGGAGAAGCACGCTCAGTACCTAATGGCAGCATAAAAAGTCCAGCCCCAATATGGAGCTGGAGAAAAAACTTTTCTTTTTTCAACTGTCTACTTGACGAGTAGCAGTTCAGTTTGGCTACGGTCTTTTTATTTTGTTATTTTGATTTTTTGTTCAGGTAATCCCTGATCTGTTCTTCATCCTTAATCTCCAGTCCCCGCTCCCCTGCCAGCGATTCTATGTGGTGCGTAAACTCGTGGCGCAGTATCTCCCGCAGCTGCTCGGTCATCTGCTCCTCTGACATCCATCCGTACACACTGTTGATGGATCCGCCGTAGATGTTGATGCCCCTGCCCAAATTGGACCGCACATACTCACCCATGATTGTCAGGTCGTCGCCGTATGGGCTTTTCTTAATTTCGGGCGTCAGAACAATACCGGCGTTGAGGTCTCTGTAGAATTCCTCCGGCAGTTCTTCCGCAAGCATGTCCAGGATTTCACCCATTCTGTTCAGATCCATATTGCTCTCCTTTCGCTGATATTATACCACGTTTCACTTTCACGCGTGAATGCATTGTATCCCCTTGCATTTTCAGTACATAAAAACAACAAAAGACATGCGCCAAACCTATTGACTGGACCACCGGGTTGGGGTATTTTAATGTCAACAGAGGGGAGCCGAAAGGCGGACCTACTGAGAAATAAAAATACGGTACCTTGAAAAACGAATAGCGGCAAAGGATGCAGGATCAGCGAGCGGAACTAGCAAAGAATTGAAGAATTAGCGAAACCCGCAGCAGGATTCACGAAGCCAACTAAGAATTGAAGAATTGGCGGAAGACCGAAAACGAAGTACAGTTTCGGAAGTGGAACCGACGCAGAATCGAAGAATTGGCGAAGCACACTTGCAGGATTGAAAAGCAGGATCTAATGTACTGAACTGACAGAGAATCGTAGAACCAGCGAAGCACAAATGCAGGATCTCGGAATCTGATGTACGGAACTGACGAAGAATCGCAGAACCAGCGAAGCACAGTTACAGATTTACGAAATCGAACGTACTGAACTGACAGAGAATCGTAGAACCAGCGAAGCACAAATGCAGGATCTAATGTACTGAACTGACAGAGAATCGCAGAACCAGCGAAGCACAGTTGCAGAATCTGATGAACTGAACTGACGAAGAATCGCAGAACCAGTGAAGTCCACGAGCAAGCGATTCGCACTGAACTAACAAAGAATCGTAGAATTAGCAAAGTTCGAAGAAACAAAGTACAAAGTGAGAAGGTAAAGGAATCAAAGGAAGATCCACTCGGGGGAACAGGAAGCCCGGAAGCACAGAGCAGGCCGCAGAAAGGAAGGTAGCAGAAATGAGGAAATTACAAGTTGACAGATAATGGGTTGCGTTGTACGAGAAGTAGGACGCAACCCATTATTTTTTATTGTTTTTTTGAAAAGCGGAGTATATGATTACCATAAATACCAAACTCTTTTCGGAGGAACGACTATGAGAATCGTAGTAAAAATCGGAACGTCGACTTTGGCCCATCCGGGCGGGAGACTCAACATCAGGAACGTGGAAGAACTGGTCAAGGTCCTGGCGGATCTTAAAAACGCCGGTCATGAAATCATTCTGGTCTCTTCCGGCGCCATTGGAATGGGCATCGGCAAACTCAATATGGACCGGACGCACATGGATGTGCCGGCCAAACAGGCTGCCGCCGCCGTCGGACAATGCGAACTCATGCATACTTACGACACTCTCTTCCTGAAATACAGTCACACAGTCGGTCAGATTCTCATCACCAGCGAAGACATCGAGGATCCGGAACGCAGAGAAAATTTTGAGAACACCATGAAGACGCTTCTCAAGTTCGGCGCGCTGCCGATCGTCAACGAAAACGACACCGTCGCGACCACAGAGATCAACAGCGTCGGCGACAACGACACACTGGGCGCCATCGTCGCGAAGGCGATCAATGCGGATATTCTCGTCCTCATGTCGGACATTGACGGGCTGTTCACCGCAGATCCGAACAAAGACCCTTCCGCTCGTCTCATTGAAACCGTCGAAGAAATCACAAAGGAGATTGAAGCTTTTGCGGGAGACACACATTCCGGACTGGGCACCGGCGGCATGGCGACGAAGATCGGCGCCGCCCAGATGGTGACGGAATCAGGCTGCGATATGGTTATCATCAACGGCAACAAACCGGATAAACTCTATGACATCGTAGAAGGAAAAAGCGCCGGAACGCTGTTCCGGGCAATCAGATAGATTACAAGGAACGAAACATGAATACACAGGAATTAATGAAATCCGCGAGAAGCGCTCGCACAGCCCTCGCATCGGCGAGCACGGAAACGAAGAACAATGCTCTGCTTCTCATGGCAGAGGCGCTCGAAAAGAATACAGAAGCCATCCTCGCAGCAAACGCTGAGGACATGGAATCCCAGAGAGGCATCATATCAGACGTGATGCTGGACAGACTCGCCCTCTCCGAAGAACGTATCAAAGGGATGGCCGACGGTATCCGTCAGGTTGCCGCTCTTCCTGATCCTGTAGGCAAGGTGCTGGCCTCTCACGAACGTCCGAACGGCATCAAAATCAGCAAGGTTCTTGTACCAATGGGCGTCATCGCCATCATCTATGAGAGCCGGCCGAACGTCACGTCCGACGCAGCCGCACTGGCGATCAAAGCCGGATCTGCCTGCGTTCTTAGATGCGGCAAGGAGGCTCACCGCTCAGCCACCGAGATCGTGAAGGCTCTGAAAGCAGGTCTGGTCGAAGCCGGACTGCCGGAGAATTCCATTGAACTCATCGAGGACACAACACGTCAGTCCGCTGCGGAAATTATGGAAGCACGCGGAATCGTCGATCTTCTCATTCCACGCGGCGGCAAAGGCCTCATCAGTTCCTGCGTCGACAACGCCAAGATCCCTGTCCTTGAAACAGGCACCGGCATTTGTCATATCTACGTGGACAAGGATGCCGATCAGGAGATGGCGCTGGACATTCTGGAAAACGCGAAGAC
>SVCX01000021.1 GCA_015058145.1 Clostridiales bacterium
AACCTTCTTCTGAAGTTCCAGTGCCTGATCGTCCGTCATCTCTTCCTGAGAAAAGAGCGCGATGTCCACATGCGGACATACTTTGTTCAGGTATTCGTCCGTCCTGTATTCTTCTTCCGACGAAAAATCATAAGTCTTTACTGACTGAATCGCATCCAGTTTCAGGATTTCATCTGCCATGTCAGC
Organism: Clostridiales bacterium; assembly: GCA_015058145.1. GTDB lineage: Bacteria > Bacillota > Clostridia > Peptostreptococcales > Anaerovoracaceae > Lentihominibacter. The sequence goes on from SVCX01000021.1 coordinate 187, forward strand.
ATAACAGCCGCAGTGAATGACATCAAAACCGCTCAGGTAACCGAAGTGCTCCTCCCCCAAGCGCAAAGGCTTCCATTCGCCTTCTCCATACTCGCATCCCACGAAAGTTCTGTCCCCGTCTACCAGTGTCACATCACACCGCTCTGTGGTCAGACCCTTCACTGGCTGCGAGTGCGAAACATCAACGCCGATTTCTTTCAGGGAATCATAAATCAGCCATCCTTCCGGTTCATCAGCAATCAGTCCAAGATATGCCGACTCTTCCCCACACTGATGGGCGTAAACAGCGAAGTTCACTGCATTTCCACCCGGGAACATGATTCTTTTGTTAATATACCTGTCGACAACGTTGTCACCTATCCCTATCAGTTTCATACTATTTCTCCATATTCAAAATCCAGAGCTTTCGCGAGTTCCGCAGGCGATGTCTCGATCTGCTGCCCGATCTTACCCGCGCTGAACATAATCGTCTCCTTATCCTCTGCACTTCTGTCGATAACCGTTCTGAACAGTTTCTTCATTCCGAGCGGAGAACATCCCCCGTGCACATATCCCGTCAGAGGAAGAAGTTCCTTCTGCTTTATCATGGCGATGCTCTTCTCTCCGACCGCCGCCGCCGCTTTCTTCAAGTCGAGTTCAGCCGCAACAGGTACCACGAAAACGTAGTGCTCTTTCACACGCTCGCCATTGCCTTTGCTTACTTTGCCGGCGCCTTCGGCGACAAGTGTCTTGAAGGTACGCGCCGGATCCTGACCCAGCGCCGCAGCGACTTCAACCCCGCTGATAGCTCCTGTCGACTCATAATCGTGCGTTATATAGGATACGCCATGTTGATCAAGGATCCGCATGGCGTTTGTTTTCTTTGCTTTCTTATTATTTTTACTCATTTCCTATTCCACTGGTTCCTCGACAAATCTCCGGATGGTCAGGATTCTGCCCGGCGCATGTACGCTCGTAACGCAGATGCCTCTGCGTGAATTGTAGGCGTGAACGATTTTACCATCGCCCGCGTACATCGCGTAATGTCCCGGATAGTAGACGACGTCTCCCGGCTTTGCCTCGTCAAGGCAGACGCCTTTGCCCATCTTATAGAAGCCGAGTCTCGGCACATTGTAGCCAAAATGACGGTAAACTGAGTAGATGAACCCGGAGCAGTCCGTTCCATTGGTGAGGCTGGTCCCGCCGTATCTGTATGGGTTTCCTACAAACTGCATGCCGTAATTGACCATCTCCATACCGTTGGCGTCGCCGAAAGTGGCGCCGCTGTAATCGCACCACGCCGTATCAGCAGGTCTTGACTTTGTCCCCAGATAAATGACTTTATCTTTCGGATCCTGCGTAATTTTCTCGGCAATCGGTTCTGAATCTGTCTCTTCACCGTTTACGAGCGTAACTTCCTCCGTGACGATCTTCTCGCCTTCCGCGCCTTCACTTTTGAGCTCCTTGTTGCCCGCATAAAGATCATCCGTCTTCTCGTAGACTGTCTCCGGTTCGACCTTCTCCGTCACGTCAACGTCGGTTTTGGTCGTAACATGCATCATCGGACTCTCTGTATCGTTCGCGGCAAGGACCTTCGCGACGGCTTCTTCCTCAGTCAGAACCAAAGGCGGTTTCGTGCCGACAAAGAGCGTCTTGTCTTCGATCTTAAGCTGCTCGTCAATTACAATCGAATCAAGATCGCCGTCTTCCGCAACATAACTCTTCATGACATCTCGGATGACGTCAGACGCTATGTCAGAATTCTCCACAATGAAGAGTTCCTTCCCGTCGGCGGAGACGATGCAAGGATCTTCCACCTTGGTGCCGTCCGCATAAACAGCGTATGGCTTTACAAGCATATTGAACACCATGGCTCCGGCTACCGCGAAGGCCAACGCGATCAACAGCGCGATATACATTTTTTTGTATTCTCTTATATTCTCCAACATAAGAAAACCTTTCTAATTCTTTGTTATCCGTTATTTGGTGATTCTGTCAGTTCCCATGTAACCTCTCAGTGCTTCCGGAATCACGACGGATCCGTCAGCCTGCTGATAATTCTCCAGAATTGCCGCGACTGTTCTTCCGACTGCCAGCCCGCTTCCGTTGAGGGTGTGGACGAATTCCGGCTTTCCCTTTTCTTCCGGTCTGAATCTGATGTTGGCTCTTCTCGCCTGGAAGTCCTCGAAGTTGGAGCAAGATGAAATCTCAACGTATCTGCCATAGCTCGGCATCCATACTTCCACATCATAGGTCATGGCCGATGAGAATCCCAGGTCACCTGTCGAGAGTCTAACGACTCTGTGAGGGATGTTCAGTTTTCTCAGCACTTCTTCGGCATTGTCCGTCAGGGCTTCCAGCTCCGCATAGGAGTCTTCCGGTTTTGTGAACTTGACCATCTCAACTTTCTGGAACTGATGCTGGCGGATGAGTCCTCTCGTATCGCGGCCGGCGCTTCCTGCTTCCGCTCTGAAACAAGGTGTGTACGCTGTGTGATAGATCGGCAGCTGATCCGCGCTCAGAATCTCGTTGTCGTAGAGGTTCGTGACTGGAACTTCCGCTGTCGGAATCAGGAAGAAGTCCTTCTGCGGAACATAGAACATATCTTCTTCAAATTTAGGAAGCTGTCCCGTTCCTGTCATCGCCATTCTGTTGACCATGAACGGCGGCAGGATTTCCGTGTATCCGTGCTCCTCTGTGTGGAGGTCCAGCATGAAGTTGATAACCGATCTCTCGAGACGCGCTCCAAGCCCCTTATAAACTGTAAATCTGGCGCCGGAGATCTTGGCTGCTCTCTCAAAATCGAGGATGTCCAGATCTTCTCCGATATCCCAGTGAGCCTTCGCCTCAAAATCAAATTCTGTCGGCTCGCCCCATCTTCTGAGTTCAACGTTATCGCTGTCGTCGAGTCCCTCCTGTACATCCTTGTACGGTGTGTTCGGCACGCCCAGCAGAGCATCCTTCAGATTCGTCTCGGCTTCGCTTACCTGGCTGTCGAGTTCCTTGATCTCATCGCTGAGTTTCTTCATCTCCGCCATGAGCTGCGTCGTGTCCTCGCCGTTTTTCTTCATGACAGGGATCTGCTTTGACTTGACCTTCTGCTCATTCTTCATCTGCTCGACCGTAGCGAGAATCTCCCTTCTCTTGAGGTCGAACTCTCTCACTTTGTCGATGCCGAAGTCTCCCTTTCCTCTGGATTCTACGGCCTTCTTGACTCCTTCATAGTCTTCTCTGATTCTCTTGATGTCCAGCATGAATAACCTCCAGCTTTAACTATTAGAACAAATTCTTTCTGTATTTAACGTAAAGGTCTCTCGTCTCTTCGACCTTCTCCTGCATCTCTATCTGAAGGTCTGAAGCTTTTGCAAAATCTCCCGCCTCCAAAGCGTCGAGAATACGGGTCAGCAGACACGTATCCTCAAGGGTGTTTTTACCCAGATAGTTGCGCAGGCGTACGAACTTGCCCCAGAAATGGCGGTCGTAGTCCACGCAGTCTTCGTCCTTGTGCACCTTTCTGCAATGACGCAGCATCTCCATGGTGTCCGGCACAATTCTTCCCTGCAGTTCCATGGCCCACTGCTCCAGCACGGCTTCTTTATAGGAAGCCAGCGCCATCTCCGTCATAACATCGTCACGCTTGAAGATATCCAGTTTGTCCGGATACTTGTCAAAGGCGCACATGTTCTCCCATACGGTCCTCGGAACTTCTCCGAAGTATTTGGTTCTCTCTTCTTCCGTATAGTCGTCGAACACGTTCAGCTCGCTCCTGTAGACTCTGTCCGCATCCAGGTAGAAGTCTTCCTCGCCGTATTCCTTTGAGATGGACTGCAGCAGTTCCTCCGGCGTCTTACGGTGCTCCAGGGCTTCCTTGATACCGTCCAGCATGGCCATATAGGAGGCTGCCAGGACGAGGTATGTATTGCTCATCGGGTTCGGTGAACGCAGCTCATATCTGGTGGCGAGAGGATTGCCGACCTCCCTGACGAGACCCACCAGGACCGTCCTATTACGGGATGGCATCTTGACGTCATGGCCCAGAGAAGTGACCACGCAGACAGGAGCTTCATAGCCCGGCTTCTGTCTGTTAAAGGCGTCGTTCGTGGAACTGACGAAAGGATTGATCACGTCGTAGTTCTTCAGAAGACCCATGAGGCCTCCGAATCCGACCGGACTCATGAACTGGCTGTCCGCGTCCGCCTGGGCCGGTGAAAAGAGGTTTACTCTTCTTCCGTCCTTCAGAATCGCCGCTACGCCCATGTGGGTATGTTCTCCGCTTCCGGCTACGCCCTCAATTGGCTTGGCCATAAAAGTTACATCCAGACCGTATCTTCTGAATACGTCTCTCACCACGTATTTGATGTGGTTCTCGTTGTCCGCGGCCTGTACCGCCGTCGTGTATTTCCAATCGATCTCCAGCTGTTCCATGACGTGATCATAACGTCCGGAATTGCCGAATTTGGCCTTAACGCCGCCGACTTCTTTGTGACCCATCTCCACTTCAAAGCCGTATCTCTGCAAAACCTGCAGCGCCTCTTCCAACGCTGTTCTGACCGGTCCTGTCGTTCTCTTCCAGTACTGCTCCTTCAGCATCTGGGCCGTCGAGAGTTCTTCTCTATCGGCGTCATCATCCGGGGTCTTGACCCAGAACTCCAGCTCGGTAGCCGCTGTGATATCCAACCTCTCGATGTCATCCGCGCTGTCGATATCCATGTACTCGAAGACGTACGGATTCTCTCTCAGGAGTTCCATCAGGTCCTCCTTGAAGTTGAATACAGCGTCACGGAGAATGACTCTGGATCCGACTCTGTCTGAATCATTGTGAATCAGACTGGAAGGAATCCGAAGCGTACCGATTGGAAGTCCCGTCTCGGGATCTGTGTAATTAAAGTTGTGATCTACGAACCAGTTGACCGTCCGGTCAGGGATAATATCCACCTTACTGTTGTTCAGGTCCGCGATCTTAGGCAGAACAACAGAAGATCCGTCTGTCTGGACTCCGTTTTTCAGAAAGCCTTCTATGTCTTTCAGAAATTCTTCGACCGGGATCTTCTCATCTGTATCATTGCCGCCTACATCGATACCTACAACGGATATAAATTTAATCTCCGGGTGGGCCGTTAAGGCCCCCCGGATTTCTTCTTCGCTGTGATTGGCCGCAGGTATCGTGTAGAGCATTTTGTCAAAATCAAATTCCAGCATAATACTCTATTACCTATCGTATGATTGAATTGTCGTATCGTTTATTTCGCGAGTTTGTTCAGGTACTTCTCAAGCTCATCCATGTGCTTGCCGTACTCCGCCCAGTTGCCGTCAGCCAGTGCTTCCTGCGCTTCATCGTAGGCTGCCTGAGCCGCCTGGATCATCTCAGTCGTTGACATTTCAGCAGGTGAGCCGGACTGTCCTTCATCGCTGCCGGAAGCTTCCTCGCCGCTCTTGCTTTCGTGAGCACTGCCTTCCCCAAACATGTCGTTGAGTGCTTCTGCAAGTGTCGGCTTATAAGCGATATCATCACCGAATACGACGATAACTCTCTTAACTTCAGGAATACTGGAGTTCGTCGCTTCCAGATATACCGGCTCTACATAGAGCAGTGAATCTTCGATTGGAATGACGAAGAGGTTTCCTCTGCTGTAGGTGGATCCGGATGAATTCCACAGTGAGAACTCCTTGGAAATCTCTGTATTCTGGTCAATCTGCGCCTCGACCTGCATCGGGCCGTAGACGATCTTGCTCTTCGGCATCTGATAGAGTACCAGCTTGCCATAGTCTTCGCCGTCATTTCTCGCCACGAGCAGACCCATCATGTTCTTCTTGTCCTTCGGCGTGAACGGAATGGAGTTTACGAACTCTGCACTCGGCTCACCCGGCAGCTTCATGATGTAGTAGTTCGGCGTCATCGGCTGTTCATCGATACCGTAGATTTCACTTGCAATCTGCCACAGGTCCTCGTTCTGGTAGAATACCTTGACATCATTCATGTGATATCTCTGGTAGATCTGCGCCTGGATGTTCAGGAGAGTTCCCGGGTATCTGATGTGCGCTCTGATTCCATCAGGCATCTGTTCGAAATCCTTAAAGAGTTTCGGATAGATCTTCTGGAATGTCTTTGCAATCGGATCCGCCTTGTCTACGATGTAGTAGTTGGTTTCGCCAGTGTAGGAGTCGATGACGACCTTGATGGAGTTCCTTACGTAGTCGACGTCTGTCTCTTCACTGTACGGTTCCGAATAAGGATATCTGTTTGTTGCCGTGTACGCGTCGATGATCCAGTAGAGGTGTCCGTCTACAGCGATCATGTATGGATCATCGTCATAGTCCAGATACGGCATGATCTCATGCACTCTGGCTGAGATGTTCCTGTTGATCAGGATCTTCGAATCGCTGTTGATGTTTCCTGATACCAGCATCTTGAGAGATCTTTCTCTTACGGAGAACATGAATCTCGTGAGCAAGTTCATCTTGATGCCTGCGTCTGCCTTGTACTGGCAGTATTTATTGCTGTTTCCATCCGGATAGTCGAACTCATCCTCATCTGTGTTTACAAGAACATAGTCGTTCGTGCTCTCTCCGAAATAGATCTCAGGATCGGTGATCTGTACGTCTACAGCAGATTCAGGTGGAATGTTCTTAATCAGCATATCCGGCTGGCCGCTGGCGGTGATCTTGTCTACTCTGGAAAGCGTTGCGCCGTATCCGTGAGTATACTTCAGATGTCTGTTCAGCCAGGTGTTGCTGATCTTCTCTTCATTGATCTCTCTAGCCGAGAGGAATGTTTGTGTATAATCTCCGTTTATTGTGTATCTGTCGACATCGACGTCATTGAAGTCGTAGTACTGTCTGATACTCTGCGTCTGATTGTAGAACTTCTTGGCTGGAGCGTAGTCATTGATTCTGATGTTGGAAATCGTTTCCTCGTTCTTAGCGATATCGTCGCTGGTCAGATCCTCCGACGCCTTGAAGGCCTTGATGTCTACACCGTCAAGTCCGTAAGCGTACTGGGTGTATTCGATGTTTCTCTCCAGATACTTGCTCTCCTTGTTGATTTCGTCAGGAGATACAACGAAGTTCTGAACGAGAAGTCCAACGCCTGTTCCCAGAAGTCCGACCGCAATCATGACGGCCGGGATTATGGCTGCTGGCTTAAACTTCTTCTTCGCAATACCGTAAGCGACTCCAATGGCCGCCAGAACAGACAGTCCTATCAGGATGCGGTACATCCAAAGGGTGATGTTGACGTCTGTAAATCCTGCGCCGTAAACCGCGCCGCCCATGGTGTTTCCGAAGAGCAGATCGAACTGCTTGAGCAGGAAGTAAACGCCAATCATCAGGAAGAACAGTACGCCGACAACGATGAGCTGCTTCTCCGCGATGTGCAGGATCATCTTGACGTTTTTGTTATCAACCTGCGTGCTCTTCTTAGGGGCTCTCTGCTGGCGTCCGCCGCCAAACATGCCGCCGAAGCCGCCCTGCTGTCCGCCGCGTCCGCCCTGTCCGGTAAACTGCTTGGTGAACTTACCGAACATGTCGTTGATCTCGCTGAACGGATTGTCATCGATCGGGCGTCCGCCCTCTCCGCCGGTGTATCTGTCTTCTTCGTACTCGTACTCGTCGGTCTCGTCAAACTCATACTCTTCTTCCGGCTCTTCCTCAGGCTCCGTATTCTCTTCGACGGTCTCGAAGATTCGCGGTGTCCTGACTGAGAGCAGCACGGAATAGTAGATGAACGTGAGCAGCGCAAAAGCAATAATCAGCAGTATGACGATCTGGTTGAGCTGCTCAATGAAATTGAGTTTGAATACATAGAAAGAAATGTCTATGTTATACAACGGATCTTTGATGTCAAAGTCCGAACTGTGGGTGAACTGCAACGTCTGGAACCAGAGTCTGGTAACGGCGAAATACGTTGTGATTGCGCCGAAGGCTCCCGCGAGCCCCCAAGTGATCAGGTTCAGTTTCTTGTTGTCAGGCAGTTCGTCGGATTCGACCCTTTTCACATATCCCTTCTTGATGAACTTCAGGTAGATATATGCCAGGAACGTGATAACGACGAACGTCGGTATTCCGATTTTCAGCTGAGTGAACAGTTTGGTCAGGAATACTGAAAGATAACTCAGATCCTTGAACCACATAAGATCTGTCAGCCAGTTGATGAGGAGCACAAAGATAAGTACTATCAGAAGTACGATAATAATTATGCCCTTGGCTCCAAGCTTTCTCTTCTTGCCTGTGTTAGTGGCTGTGTTAGTACTCTCCAATTCTTTTTAACCTCCTTGTTGTTGACTATACTTCGTAGTCAATTCCCGGAATCTGATAATCAGGCTCGCTTCCGGTTATAAGATGAATGATTTTGTTGAGCTGGTTGTCAATGACTTCCGCGGCGCCGCTGTCCGGAGCGAGCCACTTGATTGCGATACCAGCAAGTTCTATAACGAATATGATGATGAGGATAACGAGCAGAACCTTGAGAATCGTTCTGCCGGCTCCGCCCTTCGCCTTCTTGACAGGGGCTGCAGGAGCTTTCGGTTCGACAATTTCTGCAGGCGCAGCTTCCACTGCTTCCGTCTCCTGCATCTGTCTCAGCTGTTCTGCTTCTTTCTCGCCGTACTCTGCGAAGTTATCGACTGCACCGGTCTCCTCATCTCCCGCTGCAACGCCGGTCATAACCATCGTGTCATTCAGACCAGGCTTCTGTCCTTCCTGCATTACTTCGTCAGGGATAATGGTCGGTTCTTCTTTCGCCACGAAACCCTCTACGATTTCTTCCGGCTTTTCGATTACAGGCTCTGCCGGTGCCGCCTCTACTGCCGGCGCAGCTTCTACCGCTGGTGCTGCTTCTGCCGCCGGTTCCGGCATCTCGAGTGTCGGAACGACAGCATCAGGCAGTTCGCTTTCTGGTATTTCAACAGCAGGAACAGCCGGTTCTTCCGGTTCTGTTTCCGTTGCCTCGCCCGCTGCATAATCTCCAGGGCTCAGAACAGGTTCATATACATCCGCTGCCGCTTCCGGAGTAGCGTCTTCCTGCAGCATGACTGCGCCGAGTTCTGTCGCTTCTGCAGGAGTGGACAGTTCCTCCAGCATCTGCTCTACAGTTTTGCTGTGGTGTACCTCCTGGATTGTCGGCAGGGCCTCCGCTTCGAGTTCTTCAGCCGGAATGATAGGAGTCGCTCTGAGTTCCTCCTTGCTGATTCTTCTTGTATTCTCAAGCCCTCTGATGACATCGTCCTTGTTTACCGTCTTGGTCTGGGCGTTCTCGTTGATCTGCGAGATCATGGTGTCCCTTGTGGTGACAGGCTTCTCTCCGAGAAGTTCTTCTACCGTTGCCGGAACCGGTTCTGCCGGTTTCGCCTCCGGTTCTGCCGCCTTGCCTGAGATTGGATCGATACCAAACTCGGCCAGGAACTTGGCTCTTGCCTCAGCCATTTTGCTCAGGTCCGCCTGAGTCGCTCTGTGCGCCGCTTCCTCTCTTGTTACCTCGCTCTTGGCAGGCTGCTTCGGCGGCTCCGGTTTTACTACGATAGTAGGTTCTTTGACCGGTTCTGCCGGTGTTTCCAGTGCAGCCTTGAACATTTCAGGCGTAATCTGAATGGTTGGCTCCGCAGGAGGTTCCGGCTTCTCAGGTGCCGCAGGAACAACAGGTGTTGCCGGTGCTTCTTCTTTGACCGTTTCGCCCTTGAGTCCTGCGATAGCTGCTCTAATCTTGGCAGCTTCTTCCTCTCTCATCTGCTTGGTGCTTGCCAGAACTTTTCTGGCCTCCTCAGCAGCCGCCGCGGATTCGGCCTGCAGACGCAGATCAGCCTGTTTTCTGTCCAGACTGCTTCTGAGTTCTTCCTCTTCCTGACGACGTCTTTCTATTTCAGCAATTCTCTTTTCTTTTTCTGTGGCGGCTTGTCTCGCTTCCTGCTGCGCTCTGATCTTATCCGCCTGCTGCTGCGCTCTGAGCGCTTCTTCCGCTTCTATTCTCGCCTTTTCCTCGGCTTCTTTTCTTCTCTCTTCTTCTTCCGCAGCAAGTCTGGCCTCTTCTTCGGCTCTTGCCTTGGCTTCTTCTTCAATCTTGCGGATAGCTTCCTCCTCAGCTTTCGCCTTGGCTTCCGCTTCAGCTTTTTCTCTCTCTTCTGCCTTGAGTCTCGCCTCTTCTACAGCCGCTCTGGCCAATCTGGCCTCTTCCTGCTTTCTGGCCTCCTCTTCCTCCGCGAGTTTCGCTGCTGCTTCGGCTTCGAGTCTTGCTGCTTCTTCAGCGGCTTTAGCTGCTTCCTCAGCGGCCTGTCTCGCCGCTTCTTCAGCCTTCCGCACTTCTTCTTCAGCAAGCGCTCTGGCTTCGCGGGCAATTCTTTCCCTTTCTTCTTCTTCCGCCTTGATGCGAGCCTCTTCTGCAGCGCGCTTCTCTGCTGCAGCCTTCGCTCTTTCTTCCTCAATCATCTTGGCGCGGGCTTCTTCTTCGGCTCTCGCCTGCTCCAGCGCTCTCTCACGAGCCTCTATCCTCTGCAGGACATCGGACTCGAAGGCTTTCGGTTCATAATGCTTGTTGACGCCCTCTCTCTCCAGGAACGCTTCCATGGAAGAATCTTCTTCCCTCGCCACGAACTTCTCCGCCGCAGCTTTATCGGCAATTTCCTTTTCCTTCTCAATTGGATTGCCGCCTTTGATCTTGTCATATTCTCTATTCAGTAACTGCTGGAACTCTTCATTCTTCCTGCTGAAAGTGTAGAACTTGTCGATTTTATCCGCCGCGCTGATTTCTTCCGTCTCTGCAGGCGGCTGCGGATACTCCGGCTGTACCGGCTTTGAAGGAATGATGTCTTCGACACTCAAAGCGTCGGCCTTCTCTCTTATCTCCGCCTTCATCGCCTCCGGATATTCTCTTGTGAGTCTCTCCCTGATTTCAGCAGGGTCTGCTCCCCAGTCAAAATCTATGTCATCCGTCTTTTCAATTTTCTCTGTATTCGGATACTCATTGACATTCCAGTCGATATCCTCGATGAAATGTCTTCTGACCGGTTCCGGTTCAGGCTCAACCGGTGCCTGTGGCTCCACGGCCGGCGTCTCCGGTTCCTGACTGGCGACCTGCACTTCTACGGGCGCGCCGCAAAAGCTGCAAAATCTTGATCCGTCTGCAATTTGACTTCCGCACTTGCTGCAATACATATGTAAGTTCCTCCTCTAGTTTCTTTTCAGTTACTAGTATTATTCTCTAATTAGTACATTCAGCTCTTCTGCTGTATATTTCCTGCCGCTTCTTCCAATGTTGTATCCCTGATGATACCTGGTCTCATGACGGACCTCCATCGGCTCCGGCGATGCCGGCGGCGGTACCGGTTCTGTTACAGGCGCCGGTTCCGGTAATGGCTCCGACTGCTGCTCTTCCTGCCTTTGCTCTGTCACGGCGTTGAGTTCTCTGAACAGATCGTCCAGTTCTATTTCGTCTCCGAGATCATCGATTTCTTCGATGTCCCAATCTTCAACGCTCTCCTTCGCACTCTGCTCTGCGGCGGCCTCTTCTAAATATCCGGTCAATTGCTGGATTTCCTCTTCAAGAAGTTCCAGTCTGCGCTTGTTGTCCTCTTCTGACTGCTGTTTCTCGAGCTGTTCGATCAGCAGATCCGTCTTCTCTTTTATGGAATTGCCGACGGTGCCGAGGCTGTTTTCGATGTCCTTGATTGCTTTCTTGTTCTCATTTGCCTGGCGTTTACTGCTAAGCAGAGCCACAATACAGATAACGCAAAGAACACAGAGAACGCCTGTCGCAATTATGGCGATTATCTCCATTATCGTCATATACGGACTCCTCCGAATTTTCTTTCCTATATTTGAACATATTTATAGTTAGTAGCATTATACACCAAAAAAACATGCGTTTCCACCTTTTTCCTTAAAAAAGGAGGACCCTACCGGGTCCTCTTTCAAAGTCTGTTTATTTTCGCTTCAGGCCTTACAGTGTAAGGGCTTTCGCTCTCTTGGAGGCGGAGGCTCTCATAAGCTTGTCCATCGCCGCCGTCTCCGCGTCCTCATCCCCGAATTCTCTGAACTCGAGTACGCCCTTTTCGCGGGCAAGGTCAACCAGTTTCTGGCCCTTGGCCGTACGGACGATGAGCTGATTCCAGCCCTTGTCCACATCCCATCCTTCTGCGCTTCTGGCGCCGCCTACGGACAGATCGGCGAATTCAGCCGTCATATCATCGCAGTACTTGCAGGCGTTCCGCACGAGAGGAAGGACGTCATCCAGGTCAACCTGACGGTCGTCCATATCCATACGGTGGAATTTGCTCGGAAGGATATCCACATGTCCTGCGTCTCCCAGAGCCGCCAGGCCCTTCCAATCCAGGCCCCATCCGCAGAAGAGACCGAAGACCATGCCAATGTTGTCTGCGTGGTTATCATTGTCCGCATAAGGCTTCGCTTTCATCTTCGCAACAGCTAACGCCTTGCAAGGCGTTCCCACCACGCCGATCTGCTTATACTCATCCGCTGCAAGTGCTTCGTTGAGCACCGCCAGCGTCGGAGGGATCTGAAAGCTGGAGCCGCTGCAATTCCTCACCTCGGCCGGATCGGTAACCAGACAGCCTGCCGGGTCCAGCGTTCCATCGGCCTCTGCAGCCTTGGAGAGTACTGCCGCGTCGATGAATCCCTCTGCCAATGCGAATTCAACCAAAGCCGTCATCGTTCCGCCATGCTGAGCGTTCTTCCTGATCTCAGGATCTGCCGCGCGGGTCAGATACAGGGCTCTGAACGGACCGATATCCGGATTCATTTCACATCCGTCTTTACCGAATTGTTTGTCGCGCAGAGCGTCCAGATCAGCCGGCATTCTCGGGCAGAAGTACTTACAGCGTCCTTCCGTCCTGTCACAGTCATAATCTACGAACGTACGTCCCTGGAATGACTTCCAGTACGGGCACATACCCTGACAGGCGCCGCAGTTCGTGCAGATACCTGTGTCGACGACTTTTCGTTCAAGTTCTAAAATACTGTACATCGCACGCCTCCTCTCTATGTCAGAACAATCAGGAGTCCGTGGATTCTGATTTCCATACATTCCACTCCTTCAGGAACGTAATCAGACAGCGGAGCCGCCAGCTTGCACATATGATCTTCAAATATGAACTGGTATCCGCCTTTCTTTTCTTCTATGAAACCTTCCTCGATGAGGTGATCCTGCATTTCCTTGAAGGTCATATCCACAGGCACATCCTCTTCAAAGAATGTCCTGCGCAGAGGGTGCGAGAACCTGCACTTCTGTGTCTTGATATCTGCCATTACTTCGCCCCTCCTTCCTTGATGAACCGATAGCCGGTCATGAACACTTCCTTGTTGAGTTCCAGAGCGTTTCCGTGAAAATTCTGCTCCAGAACCTTAAAGAAATCGTCCGGCTCCAGCGGCATTTCGTCCAGCGCTGCCAGAGCACCCATCATCAGGATGTTCGCAACCTTGGAGTTTCCTGCCTCCACTGCCATCTCCGTAGCAGGTAGCGGATAGCTCACGCTGCTGCGGGCCTTGATCTCCGCGTCGATATCCTCAATGGAAGGATACTCGTCCTCCCCGATGAGTACGCCGAGCGGATAGGCAGGACGCGTGTCATATATCACCTTCGTCTCCGGGTTTCCATATACGCGTAAAATCCTCAGCGCCTCGACTGGCTCAAAGGCGACAACCACGTCGGCTTTTCCCTCCGGGATGAGTACACCTCTCTCTACATCGTCAGAAACTCTCAGGTGACTCATAACTGAGCCGCCTCTCTGGGACGCGCCGTAAGTCTCGCCGACCGCTACTTTGTATCCCATCTCTACGAGGGCGGAGCCCATGAGACCTGATGCCAGGATGTTTCCCTGTCCGCCGATACCGCAGATTACTACGTTGGTCATCATCACTCATCGCCTCCTTCCACTTTGATGGCGCCTGACGGGCAAATGCTCGCGCAGGCTCCGCATCCCACGCAGACGACTTCATCAATCGCCGCGCAGTTCTTCTCGAAATCCCAGATGTTGCCCGGGCATCCCCAGACTCTGCTGCAGTATCCATCGCATCCGCAGTTGGAACCTCTGCATATATCCGTGTCCACCCAGACTTTCTTCTTCTTTCTCGTCTTGGCCGCGAGGGTCGCGCAAGGCTGCTCCAGAATGAGCACCTTGAGGCCCTTCATTCCGATGAGCTCGCAGATGAGATTCTTGGTGTTCTCAACGTCGAACGGATCGGCCTTCCACACTCTGCATCCCAATGATTCGCAGAGAGCCTGTATGGACGCCTTCTCCGTTTCATATCCCATAGCCGTCTGTCCCGTACCCGGGTGCGGCTGGAATCCTGTCATGGCCGTTGCGGAGTTGTCCAGCACGATGTGCAGAATATTCGCTTCGTTCATCTTGGCGTTGATGAGTCCCGGTACGACAGAATGGAAGAAGGTCGAGTCACCGCAAAGGCTGACGACCGGCTGATCGAAGCCGTAGTTGGTCAGCTGTCCGAGACCTTCTGCCGCGCTGATTCCTGAACCCATGCAGCTCATGAAGTGGTAGCCGTACTGACCGGCTCTCTGACCCGCCATGGTGTAGCATCCGATATCTCCCATGACGACGCCTTTGTGGCCTTCCTGTCTGAGTGCCTGCTTCAAAATGAAGAAGGACGCTCTGTGAGGACAGCCCGCGCAGAAGGTGAGCTCTCTGGCCGGGATGTTGACGCCTTCGATGGCCGGGCAGCCAGCGCCGCCGCACTCGCGCTTCTCACCGAGGAATTCCCCGACCGCCTTAAATACAACTTCTGGGTTCAATTCACCGATCTGAGGAATCAGATCCGCTCTTCCCTGAATGTCGATACTGAGTTTGGCCTTTCCGGCGATGGCCGAAATATGCTCTTCCAGGAACGGATCGACTTCTTCGACCACGAGCACTTTTGATGCTTTTGCAAGATGCTTGAGGATGAGTTTCTCAGGCAGCGGCCAGAGGCATCCCAGACTCAGAACGCCGACTTCGCCGTCTGCGCCGAACTCCTCCAGCGCTTCCTGCACATATTTCATTCCCGTTCCGCCGGTGATAATCAGCTTATCCGCGTCTTCCTTGCCCATGTAATGGTTGAATGGGCTCACTTCAAACGCCTCTCTGGCCCGTTCAAGTTTCTCCAGAAGGAAACTGTGCAGCCAGTTGATGCCGACCATTCTGTCCCAAATGCCAATCGGTGTGAACGGCCTCTTCTCCGGCAGTTCCCCCAGCGTAACGCTTCCTCTGCCGTGGCAGATTCTCGTCGTCACTCTGATGAGCACCATCTGCTCCAGTTCCTCTGACAGCTCGAAGGCGTACGGAATCATGTCTTTTGTCTCCTGTACGCTAGCCGGCTCCAGCATCGGAATGTTGGCTGAAACAGCCATGTGCCTGGAGTCGAACTCGTTGGTGCTCGAGTGTGAATCAGGGTCGTCGGAGCTGACGATTACCAGTCCTCCTTTGACGCCGCCCAGCGCTCCGCAGTGAATCGTGTCGCTGTGGAACAGCAGTCCGTTCTGCTTGACGATGCAGATTGCTCTGCCGTTCGCAAAGGACGCGCCCATGCATGACTGCAGTGCCGTAGTCTCATTGGTCGACCACTCGGCACGGAAGCCCTGGTCTTCTGCGATGTGTCCCATCATGCCCAGCACCTGGGATGATGGCGAGCCCGGATAGGACGATGCGAAATGCACGCCGCCTTCCAGCGCTCCCCGGACAATAGCTTCGTTACCCTGCATCAGGTAAGTCTTGCCCGGCTCATTTTTTGTTGTCATCCATTCCACGTTTTTACCTTCACTTCCTTTTATATGAAAATAATAATTAACGCATCTTAAATACAACGCCCAGTTCTTCCGCCTTCTCGCGGCAGCGCTGCAGAGAGTCAGCCGAAATGGCGTGGGTCACCACCGACACCGCCACATATGGCACGTAGTTCTTGACGTCTTCAATATACTTGATTATCGCGTCGTAAGACTGCAGCCCGAACCGCGGGTGGCACAGGTCCAGATATTTCTGCGCATCCGCTTCATTCAGACTAATGGAAACAGCATCGATGACGCCTTTGAGATCGGGCGCTGTCGGCCGTCCCCAGATGAGGTCGGCCAGACCGTTGGTGTTCAGCCTGATCTGCCTGCCGTACTTCGCCTTGATGTGACGCGCCAGTTCCAATAGTTCCGGCAGCCGTTCCGTCGGCTCTCCGTAGCCGCAGAAAACCACCTCGTCGTATCTGCGGACGTCCCAGCTCTCCAGTTCTTTTTTGACTTCGTCGATGGTCGGGTCCTCTTTCAGCACGAGGCTGTCAGCGTCTCCCAGCGAGTCCGTGAAATTCCTGATGCAGAACTCACAGGCGTTGGGACATTTATTTGTAAGGTTTATATATAAACCGCCGAAGTAATCGTAAACTATTGACATGCCTAGATTTTAACACTGTAATGCACTTTATTCAATTGAAACAACAGCGTAATCTTTCGCTTCCACCGCTTCTTTCAGAACTTCGTCCGCCACATCCGCGCTCAGGGTCACGACAGCCCTGTTCTGCTCATGGCTCACGTCCGCCGCTTCCACGCCGTCGAGTGCTTCAAGCGCCTTTTTGACCGTCGCCTCACAGTGCATGCACATCATGCCTTCAATGTTCATCGTCTTTTCCATTTCCTGTTCCTCCGTTTCTGTTGTCGCTTTCTGTTTTATTCTTTTATCCCGCTTCGTACTGTGTACGTCGAAGAGGTTCAGCCGCAGCGCGTTCATGCAAACGCAAAAACTGGATAAACTCATCGCCGCCGCTCCCAGCATCGGGTTCATAGTCCACCCCGTCAGGTGTACGTAGGCTCCTGCCGCGACAGGAATCAACGCAACGTTGTAGATAAACGCCCAGAAGAGATTCTCGTGAATGTTCCGCAATGTCGCTCTGCCCAGCCGGACGGCCGCTGGAACATCCATCAGACTGCTGTTCATCAGCACCACATCGGCAGCGTCTATTGCCACATCGGTTCCCGCACCGATGGCAATTCCTACGTCCGCTCTGGTCAGGGCCGGCGCATCGTTGATGCCGTCTCCGACCATGGCGACTTTGCCCCGCTTCATGAGCCTGCGAATTACTCTTTCCTTTCCGTCAGGTTTCACGCCCGTAATGACTTCTTCTGCTCCTGCCTGCGCTGCGATAGCGCGCGCGGTCCGTTCGTCGTCGCCGGTCAGCATGACCACGTGGATTCCCATGGCCTGCAGCTGGCGCACCGCCTCAGGACTGTCTACTTTGATTGCATCCGCAACTGCAATGATTCCCAGGAGTCTGTTCCCCTCGGCGAAGTACAGACACGTTTTGCCTTCCCCTGCCAAAGCTTCTGCTTTCGCTGTATATTGACCTCCAACTGTCGCAGCCTTCCGCACGAATCCCAGATTGCCGCCTGTGAGCTTTTGCCCGTTCATCATGCCTGTCAGACCATTGCCCGGCGCCGCCGCAAACTCTGTGACTTCATCGGCGGATATAGCTTTTGCTTTCGCGGCTTCGACCACTGCCGTGGCAAGCGGATGTTCGCTCCTGCTCTCCAGCGCAAAGGCTTTCCCGAGCAGCTCGTCTGCCGTCACGCCATCCGCTGGGATGATGTCTGTAACCTGCGGGCGTCCCTCTGTAATCGTGCCCGTCTTGTCCAAAACCACCGTGCTCACACGACCCGCTTCTTCCTGTGACTGGGCTGTCTTGAAGAGGATGCCATTTCTGGCGCCAACACCGCTGCCGACCATGATTGCCACCGGAGTCGCCAGGCCCAATGCGCATGGACAGCTGATGACGAGGACTGATATACCGCGGGCCAACGCGTAGCCAAGTTCCGCCCCGCAGATGAGCCAGACGATGATGACGAGCAGAGCGATGATCAGCACTGCCGGCACGAATATACCTGAAACTTTATCCGCAATCCGCGCGATTGGCGCCTTGGTGGCAGCCGCGTCCGTCACCATTCTGATGATCTGGGACAGGGTCGTGTCCTCACCGACTCTCGTCGCTTCCGCGCGTATATATCCCGACTGGTTCATGGTCGCCGCAGAGACCCAATCCCCCTCTTTCTTATCCACCGGAATGCTCTCGCCGGTGAGAGCCGCTTCATTGACCGCCGTACTTCCCTCGATGATGATTCCATCGACAGGAACGTTCTCTCCCGGACGAACGACGAAGATATCTCCGACTTTCACTTCCTCAACAGGCACATCCCTCTCCTCGCCATTTTCATAGAGCGTGACCGTTTCCGGCGCCAGTTCCATAAGTCCCCTGAGGGCGTCTGTCGTCTTGCCCTTCGACATAGCTTCGAGCATCTTGCCGATGGTAATGAGGGTCACGATCATGGCAGCCGCTTCAAAATAGAAATCTCCGCTGCCCTTCACCAGAACGACGACGCTCCATGCAAAGGCAACCGCAGAGCCCATGGCCACCAGGGTATCCATATTGGGAGCCCTGTTCATCAGCGACCGGAATCCGCTCGTGAAAAACTGCCGATTGATAAACATGACGATCAGGGCGAGCACCATCTGCACGAACCCTAACGCCCTGAAACTCTCATCGAAAAACTCCGGAAGCGGAAACCCGAGCATGCTGTGCCCCATCGAGCAATACATGAGCAAAAGCAGGAAGCCTACGGATGTAATCAGCCTCCTCTTCAGTTTCGGCGTCTCTGTATCTTTGAGCGCATCTTCCGCGGACTGCAGATCGTCACTCTTGACTTTCGCACCGTAACCGGCCTTTTCGACGGCCTTGATGATATCATCCGCAGACGCCGTTCCTTCGACGCCCATGGAGTTTGTCAGCAGACTCACTGCACAGCGCTCAACGCCGGGTACGCCAGAGACCGCCTTCTCCACCCGCGCCTGACAGGCCGCGCAGCTCATCCCTGTTACTGAATACTGTTCCATTGATACCCCCCCGCTTATTTCATCAGCTTCTGAAGTATGCCAAGCAGCTCGTCCACTGTCTCATCGTTTCCCGCTCTCACGTCATTGATCACGCAACTTCTGATGTGATTCGACATAAGCACCCGGTTGAAACTGGACAGGGCTGCCCCCGCCGCTGCACTCTGATTCAGAATATCCGGGCAGTATGCGCCTTCCTCGACCATTCTCTTCAGCCCTCTGATCTGACCCTCGATGCGGCTCAGCCGGTTGATCAGATCCTTGTACTCCTCCGGTGATCTGTCCTTGGTCCTGCTGCCTGCTTCCATCCTGGTGCAGCAGTTGTCCTGTATTGCTTTATTCATGTTTTCTATCCTCCTGACAGACCTCATTATATACCCCTAGGGGGTATCTGTAAACCAAAAAAGAAAGCAGCAATGCACTGATTGCTGCTTTCTGAATATTGTTCCCTTCGCTATTCGCCTGTTACGATTCCGTTCATCAGATCGGTGGCCTTCTGGAGCCCTGCAAGTTCGTCTGCATAGACTTCTTCCAGATATCCGGCCTGCTGATCCCGGATGGCCTTGAGGGCTTCGATCTCTTCACTGACATCCGCGCCCTTTTTATCATACTTGTCTCTGAGGGACACCACGATGGCGTTCGTATCTGCGTGCGGGTACTTGATGAGGTCAGCGCCCCATGTGTCGTCACGCTTTGAGAAGAGCTGATTCTTCATGTAATCGCAGGTCTCCTTGTCGAAATACATATCGTACCAGGACCAGTCGACCGCCCAGAGGTAATCGTCGTAAGCCTCCTGAATGTTACCCTTCTCGAGAGCTGCAATGGCACCGTCCAGATTGTCGAGATTATCCTCGTACATATCGTGTCTGATGATAGCGTCGACATTGATGAAATCCAGTCCGAGGAGAGAATCCTGGAACGCCAGGTAGACTTCCTGGGTCTGCTCGTTCAGCTCCGTTGCCGCCGCGTCATCGCCGGATTTTTCTACTTCGTCCATGACCGCCTTGAGTGCGTCAGACGCCGCATAGGCTTCGTCAAGTGCTTCCGCGAACTGATCCTTCGCATCGTCATTAAGCGATTTCTCGAAGTTCTTGATCCTTGCCGTGAAGTTCATCGGTCTGACGAGACAGGAGTCCAGATCGATTGCAACTTTGCCCATTGTCTTGATCATCTCTTCGGATCCCTCTTTATAAAGAGGCTGATATTTGAAGCTGTCATAGGTGGAGTGGTATCCGTTGTCATCGTAGCTTGTACCATTTCCATCACCTGCAACGATAGCCGGGATTCCCTGTCTTGTCCACTGGAAATCTTCCGTGTATGTGCTCAGTCCCTGGAACGCCCATTCGAAGACCGTGCTGTCAGACAGTTCCTCCACACTGTTCTTCGCAAACTGCTTCAGTTCTATGGAACTTCTGGTTCCCTTGTTGACTTCGCCTTCCACCGGATATCCGCCGTCAATATTTACGATGGCAAATCCTCCGTTGACCCAGTCAGGATGCTCCGTCATGATCTCTTCGTACGCACCTGTGGACCAGTCGTACTCACTTCCTTCACGGCCCCATTCTTCGCAGCCGTGGATGCAGAACCGAATGGTCTTATCCGGCGTGTAGCCGCTGTCGATCATTGCCTTTGCGACTGCCATGGAAGCGCCGACTCCCCAGGCGTCGTCATATTCCGCATGGAAGTATCCATCCATGTGTGAGAAGACAAAGATCGTCTCATCTTCCGCGCCCGGGATCTCTCCATAGAGGTTGTGTGATGTGGTGTTCTCTGTGACTTTGGAATCCGCATTGAGAACCACTTTTATAGAATCTTCGCCGGATGCCTTGATGGCTTTCTTCAGCGCATTGCAGTCTTTGCGGCTGATGGCCAATGCAGGCGCGTCCGCCGGTCCGCATACGTCCTGCACGCCGATTCTCGTTCCGTCTTCATCTTTGTTGACGAACTCCCTCATAGCTACTGCCGCGAGAGCACCTTTCGCCTTCGCCTGATAAGCCGGATAGTTGATCCACCAGTCTTCTTCCTGGTTGACTTCAAAGAGCACCAGCTTACCGGTCACATCGAGCCCCTCATAGTCCTCTTCTGTGCCGCGGTTCACATAGACGAGTTCCACTTCCTGGTTGTCCGCCTGCAGCGTCGTCTGGTATCCGCCCAGGTCGATCTTCTGCTCTTCGCCCTTCGCGTTTGTGAAGGTGATGTTCGCGCCGTTGAAGGTCCATCCGTCAACAGTGATGTCGTCGACCGTAACGTTATTCAGGCCGATGTCATTCATCACACCTTCCAGGTACTGGCACGTCTCGTATTCCGCCGGTGATCCCGATGACCGCATTCCGACTGCTTCGTCATCACCGAAGGCCGCGACTTTTTGTGTAACTTCCGTAGCGAAGTCAACATCGACAGCATCTGCAAAAGCAGTATACTCCTCGCTGAGCTCCGGCGCCGCCGTCTCTTCTTCCACCTGCGCCTCTTCATTTCCGCAACCGGAAAGTCCGAAGATGGTAAACGCGAAAACAAGCGACATCATGATTGCCAGAATCTTCTTCATGTCTTTACTACCTCCTCTCATATCGTTGTGTTCTTTCGCTCTTTTCTCTGTGTCTATTTTACTATATTATTTACTGGTTTAATACAGTAAAATATTTACTCCGCCATAACAAAATCCCGCAGAAACGGGATTGTTCTCCTCAATTCTGCGGGATATCGTCTGTGTTTATACCGCGCCTATGCGCGTCAGTTTATACAGCTTTTGATGCTTATTTCGCAGCTTCTGCCAGAGCTTCTTCGAAGATCTTCAGACCGGCTTCCAGCTGCTCGTCCGTTGCTACCAGTGGGCAAAGGATTCTGATGACGTTGTTGAACGTTCCTGCTGCCTCCAGCATCAGGCCCTTGTTCATCGCATTCTGTACGATCTTGCCTACGATCTCTGCATCCGGTGTCTTCTTCTCGTCCTTGATGAACTCGATACCCATCATCGCGCCAGTTCCTCTGACGTCGCCGATGCACGGATACTTCTCCTGCATCTTCTTGAAACCTGCTGCCAGCACGTCTGCGATGTGCAGCGCCTTGCCCGGGAAGTCGTCTCTGGTCATGACTTCGATGACCTTCAGTGCGGATACTGCCGCCAGTGCGTTCGCTCCGTATGTTCCGCCGATCGTTCCAGGGTGCACCTTGTCCATGATCTCTTTTCTCGCTACGATCGCGGAGAGCGGAATACCGCCTGCGATGGACTTCGCTGTCGTCATGATGTCAGGCGCGCAGCCTGCTTCCTTGTAGTACTCGGACGCGAACATCCTTCCGGATCTCGCCCAGCCGCACTGTACTTCGTCGCATACCATCAGGATGCCGTGCTCGTCGCAGATCTTTCTCACTGCCTTGACCCACTCCAGCGGTGCAGGGATGAATCCGCCTTCGCCCTGTACCGGCTCGAACAGGATCGCTGCGCAGGAATCATACGGCGTTGCCTCGATGAATACCTCTTCCAGCTTGCTTACATAGTAGTCGATCGCTGCGTCTCCTGCCAGATCGCCAGGCGCTCTGTACAGGTTCGGGAACTCTGCTCTGTAGATGCCGTCAGGGAATGGGCCCATGCCGACTGCATACGCCTTCTTCGCCGTCATCGTCATCGTCAGGGACGTTCTGCCGTGGAACGCGCCTGTG
>SVCX01000022.1 GCA_015058145.1 Clostridiales bacterium
GCAGCCTGCTTCCTTGTAGTACTCGGACGCGAACATCCTTCCGGATCTCGCCCAGCCGCACTGTACTTCGTCGCATACCATCAGGATGCCGTGCTCGTCGCAGATCTTTCTCACTGCCTTGACCCATTCCAGCGGTGCCGGGATGAATCCGCCTTCGCCCTGTACCGGCTCGAACAGGATCGCTGCGCAGGAATCATACGGCGTTGCCTCGATGAATACCTCTTCCAGCTTGCTTACATAGTAGTCGATCGCCGCGTCTCCTGCCAGATCGCCGGGCGCTCTGTACAGGTTCGGGAACTCTGCTCTGTAGATGCCGTCCGGGAATGGGCCCATGCCTACTGCATACGCCTTCTTCGCCGTCATCGTCATCGTCAGGGACGTTCTGCCGTGGAACGCGCCTGTGAATACGATGATGTTCGGTCTTCCCGTGGCGTTTCTCGCTACCTTGACTGCGTTCTCATCCGCCTCGGAACCGGAGCATACGAAGAATGCCTGCTTCTCTTCGCCCCTGACCGGTGCGATCTTGCAGAACTCTTCCGCCAGCGCTACATACGGCTCGTGAGTCGTGATGTTGAACATCGAGTGGAAGTACTTGTCCGCCTGTGCCTTGACCGCTTCGATCAGCTCAGGATGGGAGTATCCGATGTTCAGTACGCCTACACCCGCGATCCAGTCGAGGAAGATGTTTCCGTCGACGTCTTCGAACATCGCGCCTTCGCCTCTTTCGATGACTGCTTTGTACGCAGTTCCGATGGCCTTAGGGGTCGCCTTCGCTCTTCTTTCGATCAGAGCCTGCGCCTTAGGGCCCGGCAGCGGTGTAGAAATTTTAGGTAATGCTGTTCTTAATTCTGACATGATTTTTCCTCCTTGAAATATATTGTCATTTATATAAGGAACATAGTTAAGAAACATGTAGTTTCCGCTACTGATATTTTATCACAATAAAGAGAGTGCGATTCAGCAAACCCATACATTCATGTTAAGTTTGTTTTATTTCTTTGCTGACTTCTTTTCTTTCTTGTTCTGTTGGATGTTCTCCTCTCTCGCAGCCCGGAGTTCCGCAATCTGCTCATCTGTCAGTTCTACATTTTCGCTCTCGTCGGATTCGGAAATGATGGATCCCAGATTGATGACCGACTTCTCCAGTTCCATGATGGTGTTGTTAATTCTGGCCAGTTTCTCCGGATCTGTTCCGTTGTTGACGTTGAGGTTGGCGTTGTAGAGAATGTCTTCCAATCTTCTTCTGACATTGTACAGATTTTCACGGGCCTCATTAACTCTCTTCTCGTCAACTGCATCGGCGATTGCTTCCTTCATGGTCACTACGCCGCCGCCTTCTTCGAGCTCGTACTCGGCGTTGACGTTTACCGGAATGGCGTCGAAACCAATCTGCTCTTTCACGGTCTTGGCGAATTCCAGCTTGACTTCCGGCTCCCCATGAACCAGGAACAGCTGTTTCGGAGCTTTCTGGAATCCCTTGAGCCAGGCGAGCAGTCCGTTCATATCGGCGTGTCCGGAGAATCCTTCCAGGTTGTGAATCTTCGCGTTGACCTGAATGCTTTCGCCGAAGAGTGTTACTTCTTTCTCGCCCTCGATGAGACATCTTCCCAGAGTTCCTTCCGCCTGGTACCCCACGAATATGATGCTGTTGCGCGCATCCCAAAGGTTGTGCTTCAGGTGATGGCGGATTCTTCCCGCTTCACACATGCCGCTGGCAGAGATGATGACCTTCGGTTCCTTATCGATGTTCAGCCACTGGGATTCCTCTGTGGACTGGGTAAATTTCAGGTTCGGGAATTCCAGCGGGTTCTCGCCTTTGCTGATGTAATCTTTGGTCTCTTCATCAAAGACCTGAGCGTTGTTCTTGAACACTTCTGTTGCTGCCGCCGCCATCGGGCTGTCCACGTACACCTTGATTTTTGACAACTGTTCCTGACGAGGATCCGTCGGATCTTCGTAAATTCTGTTCAGCTCGAAGATCAGTTCCTGGGTCCTGCCGACCGCAAAGGAAGGAATGACGGAGTTTCCGCCGCGGGCGGCCGTCTCACAGATGATGTCCACCAGATGGTTCACATCCATGGCGTTGTCCGGGTGATTTCGGTTGCCGTACGTCGTTTCCATGATGACATAATCGGCTTTCTTGATGATAGTCGGGTTCCTGAGAATCGGACGGTCCATAACTCCCAGGTCGCCGGAAAAGACGATCTTGGTCGCATGCACATCAGAGGATCCTTCTTCCTTCTCGGAAACAAAGATCTCTATCTCTCCCGATCCCAGTATATGACCTGCGTCATTGAAGCAGATACGCACTTCGTCGTTGAGTTCCACGAGTTGGTTGTAGAGGACCGGCTTCACGAACTTCAGGGACTCCTCCGCTTCCAGTTCTGTGTACAGCGGTTCCACAAGCGGTCTGCCGGCTCTGGAGTTCTTTCTGTTCTGCCACTCCGCTTCCTGTTCGTGGATGTGGCCGCTGTCCATCAGCATAATTCCCAGCAGGTCAGCCGTTGCGTCAGTGCAGTAAATCTGTCCCTTAAAACCTCTCTTCACCAGAAGAGGTATCCTGCCGCAGTGGTCGATGTGCGCATGACTGAGAACCAAATATTCGATCTCAGCCGGGTCAAAAGGAAATGGTTCGTAATTCAGTTCCTCCTGCGCCTTGCCGCCCTGGAACTGGCCGCAATCCAGCAGTATCTTGTGATTCGCTGTCGTAATCAGATGACACGATCCTGTAACGCCTGTCGTTGCTCCGCAAAATTGAATCTTCATGATCTCCTCCGTCAGTCAATTATTTCTTTTATCAGTTCAGTTTTTTCCGGTCTCTCCGGCCCGATGGAATACGCCTTAAATGCTTCTCTCGCTCCTGCTTCCACTTTCGCCTTGTCATTGCCGAATACGGTACACAGAAGGTCTCCTCTTCGGACTTCTTCTCCTGTCTTCTTCTCAAGCAGGATTCCCGCAGTCATATCTATTTCATCTTCTTTTTTCTCTCTTCCCGCTCCCGTATGCTGGGATGCCAATCCAATCTGCATGGCGTCGAGCGCTGTGATGTAACCGTCATTCTCCGCCCTGACATCTACTGCAAAAGCAGGCTCTCCGAGCAATTTCTCATCTTCAGTTATCGCCGGGTCGCCGCCTTGATTTGCCACAAACTGCCGGAACTTCTCCAGCGCTGCGCCGCTGTCCAAGGCCTCGAGAACCATGGTCTCAGCCTTTGCGCGATCGCCGCCTGCGCAGTCTCCCAGAAGCACCATCTCCGCTGCGAGCCGCAGGGACAACGCACGAATATCTTCTGGCCCGCCGCCTTGGAGCACATCGATCGCCTCGCGTACTTCCACAGAGTTTCCTACGGCTCTGCCAAGGGGCTGTTCCATATCTGAAATGACGGCAGTCATGCTCTTGCCGCTGCCTTTGCCGATGTCCACCATCCAGGTCGCCAGTTCCCTGGCGTCCTCATAGGTCTTCATGAACGCGCCGGCCCCGCACTTCACATCCAGAACGATGGCATCCGCGCCCGCCGCCAGTTTTTTGCTCATGATGCTGGAGGTAATCAGGCTGATGCTCTCGGTCGTCCCCGTGACGTCACGCAGGGCGTACATCTTCTTGTCCGCCGGCGCGATGTGTCCTGTCTGCCCGATGACGGCGATGCCGGTCTCATTGACGGACCGGATGAACTCATCTCGTTCCATGGACGTGACAAAACCGGGGATGGACTCCATCTTGTCGACCGTCCCTCCTGTAAATCCTAAACCGCGTCCGCTCATTTTGGCAATCGGTACGCCGCATGCCGCTGCGATCGGCGCTACGATGAGTGTCGTCTTGTCGCCGACACCGCCCGTGGAATGCTTGTCCACTTTGACGCCTTTGATTTCGGAAAGGTCCACCGTCTCTCCTGAGTCTCTCATGATTCCCGTGAGCTGCACCGTCTCTTCCTTCGTCATTCCCTGCAGGCAGATGGCCATCAGGAGAGCCGACATCTGGTAATCCGGAATCGCTCCTTCGGTAAAGCCCATGACCATATATTCGATTTCATCAGGACTCAGGGCGCCGCCAAGTCTCTTCTTATTGATAATATCTATTGCGTTCATATATTCCTATTCTCCCATGTTTATTATATCACAAAAAAGAGGCGCGGAGCAGAAGACGATGCCGGAGCCTTTGTGGCGCTGGCTGAAGCGTTCCGGCTGTAACGGAGGCAATAAAACAGGCCGCCGCATAATGCGGCGGCCATTTTGTTGTTTTTGCGCGACTATTCTTAGTCGTACTGCTGCTTGAGAGCCAGCTTCTTGGCTTTCTTCGCATCCTTCTTGAACTTGATGTGCGATGGATCCTTCGCTTCGCGAACAGGGTTGCCGTCCTTGTCGCGAACCTTCCACTTAATCTCGCCCGGAGTAATGCAGCCCTGTACAGGACATACGTTCAGGCAGAGGTGGCATCCTACGCAGTTGTCGTTCAGTTCAGGCTTTCTCTTCTTCTCGTTCCAGTCAATTGCCTGGTGAGCAGCATCGTAGCAGGAGATGTAGCATCTTCCGCAGCCGATGCACTTCTTCTCATCGAATGCAGGCAGAACCTTGTATTCTCTGTTCAGCTCTTCCGCAGGAATCAGGTTAGGAAGTGCGCTTCCGATGAACTGATCCAGGTTGTCGTAACCCTTCTCGTCCATGAAGTGCATGAGACCGGAAGCCATATCTTCTACGATTCTGTAGCCGTACTGCATGATTGCAGTGGTAACCTGGATGTTTCTGCAGCCGATTGCCAGGAATTCAGCAACATCTCTCCAAGTCTCGATGCCGCCGATACCGGACATTTCGTGACCGTGGCCGAAGTCCCACTTGCCGGCCTTGACCATCTTGTGGATCTCTTCGTCCTGCAGAACCTGTGCGCAGAATCTCAGCGCGATTGGCTTAACCGCTGCTCCGGAGTAACCGGAGATGGATGACTTACCGTCAACAACAGGCATACCTGTGTTGTTCTCGAAGTCGATGTTCGTGATCGACTTGATTGTGTTGATGGCTGATACCGCAGCAGCGCCGCCCTTGATGGCCGCTCTCGCGTGCTCTTCCATGTTCTTGCAGTTTGGAGTCATCTTAGCTACGAACGGAATATGAGGAACTGTTTCTGATACAGCTCTTGAATAAGATTCAACCAGCTCGTTGTTGGTACCAACGTCGGATCCCATGTCATGTGACGTCATCTGAGGACATGAGAAGTTACCCTCGATGATCTTGGCTCCGCACTCGTCGGCCATCTTAGCCAGCTTCTTCCACTCTTCAACACTGGATCCCATGATGGATGCTACAGTGATGTGCTCAGGATAATCCCTGTTCAGTCTGTACATGTACTCAAAGTTCAGCTCAGTCGGTTTGTCGGAGATCTGCTCCATGTTCTTGAATCCGAGCCATGGGAGACCTTCTTTGTTCGTCTGGTCGAATCTAGGTGAGCACTCGTCTGCTACGAAGATACCGATTGTCTTGAAGAAGCATCCGCCCCAACCGGTCTCGTAGCACTTCGCTACCATGTCGTAGTTTCCGCCTACTGGTGATGATGAAAGGAAGAACGGATTCAGACAATCAACACCCAGATATTTCAATGATAAATCTTTCTTAACTGCCATTCTACTTCACTCCTTTCTTTTCCAGATAAGCAATGATTGATGCTGCAGCTTCCTTACCTTCTGCTACTGCCTCAACAACGGTCTTGCCGCCGTTGACGATGTCGCCGCCAGCGAAGAACTTGTCACCAGCCTTGCCGCCCTTCTTGACCTTGATGCGTCCCTTCTGATCCAGATCCAGATCAGCAATTGCGCTCATGTCTTCAGGGCTCTGGCCTGTTGCGAATACCAGTGTATCAGCACTGAACTCTGCCTTGGCTTTCTTGTCATAGAATCCTGCTGCTTCAACAGTCTTCAGCATAGTCTTTGTGCCCTTCGCTGCTACTGGATACAGTCCGGTTGTTACGCCGATTCCCAGTGACAGTGCATAGTGGAATTCGTTGATGTTTGCTGGAGCTTCTTCGATCGACCTTCTGTAGAGAATTCTTACATCCTCTGCGCCCAGCAGTTTCGCTGTAACTGCACAGTCGATTGCAACGTCGCCGCCGCCAACAACGATAACTCTCTTACCAGGATTGAAGTCCTTTTTCTTTGTTCTTGCTTCCTTCAGGAAGTCGATTGCTGAGTAAACGCCCTTCAGATCTGCGCCCTTGAAGTTATGCGCATCCAGGTTCGCGCTCCAAAGACCAGCGCCTACGAATACAGCGTCGAATCCTTCTACGTCTTCTGCTTTCGCTTCCTTGTTGAATACGAACTTTACACCGAGGCCTTTGACCTGAGCAATGTCGTGATCAACAACTGACTGCGGGAGTCTTGATGGGGTGATTCCATAAGTCAGAACTCCGCCTGCCTTAGCTTCTCTTTCGAAAACAGTGACCTTGTAACCAGCCTTAGCCAGCTCAGTTGCGCATGCCAGTGAAGCAGGGCCTGCACCAACACAAGCAACTTTTCCCGCCTTCTTCTCAGCAGGAGCTACCAGAGTCTTCATCTTGAACAGTTTCTCCTGTTCAATTGCGTATCTCTGCAGTTTGCCGATCTCAATCGGTCTGTCGATGCCGCATCTTGAGCATGCTTCTTCGCAGAGATTGTCATACGGACAAACTCTTGCGCAAGTTCCGCCAAGTACGTTGTTCTCTCTGATTGTTTCAGCAGCGCCCTTGACATTTCTGAATCTGATTGATCTGATGAACTTCGCAGGATCTGTTCCGGCAGGACACCCCTTGCTGCATGGTGCGTCGTGGCACAGCAGGCATCTTGCTGCTTCTTCTAATGCTGTTCTGTGGGTGAAACCAGCAACAGCTTCAGCAGTGTACTTTGCTTTTACTACTTTACTCAATTTGGTTCCTCCTTTTCAGGTGCCTCATCGAGGACAGCGTCCTCAGATAACAAACTGGCGGGAAAGAAATCCCGTCAGTTTGTATTTAGCCTTTAACAGTTGCCTCGATTAAAACTCAGGGGAAGCGTCGCACTTCAGAACTGCGTTCAGAGTTGCAGTAGCAGCAGCTGTGCAGTCTTCGTCTGAAACGTGTTCAGGCTCGCAGTGTGACAGACCATCCTTAGTTCTTGAGAAGATCATGGTTGTAGGAATCATGTAAGCGCAGAACTGTGCGTCGTGGCCAGCGCCAGACAGAATCTTCTGCCACTTAGCTCCCATTTCATCCATGGACTCTTCTACGAATCCGATCAGTCTTGAATCGAATGGAACTGGATCTCTCTTCCACTGTTCTTCTATGTCGCAAGTGCACTGCTGATACATTTCGCCAGCCATCTCCTTCAGGATGTCCATGCACTTGTCAAGAACTTTCTGATCAGGGTGTCTTACATCCAGTGAGAACTCTGCTTCGTCAGGAATGCAAGTGTGGATGCAAGGGTGTACATAGATTTCACCAGTAGTGAATACGAATTCATATTCGCTCTCACCGCTCTCTACGAGTTCCTTGTTGTAAGCATCATATCTCTCATGCAGCTTGCAGAGGAAGTCTGCAGCAGCGTGGAGAGCATCATGTCTCTTAGCCATTGGGAATGTACCAGCGTGAGCTGTGAATCCGTGGAATCTTACTCTGTAGTTGAACATACCCATTACGAGCTGTACTGCACCGATTTCGTTTCCGTTATCCTCGAGGATAGGTCCCTGCTCCAGGTGAGTCTCGAACATTGCGCAATACTTGTCCGGGCTGATTCTGTTAGCCTTGTCGCCTTTGTACTTGGATGCTGCAAGAGCTTCTCCGAAGTTTGCGAACTCTGACTTGTCCATTGGCTTTGAAGCCATCATGTTGTCATATTCAAAGTTAGGCTTCAGATAATCCGGCAGATAGTCATAGCAGATGATTCCTGATACCATCATTGCTGGTGGATACAGTGAACCTTCTTCGTTTGTCCAGATCATTGCTGTGAGAGGGTGCTTATGAGGAATGTTCTCAGCTGCTACAGTTTCCAGAACTTCCATACCAGTCATAACACCTTCGATACCGTCATAGTTACCACCGTTCTTTACTGAGTCGCAGTGTGAACCCATAACGATTCTCTTCGCATTAGGATCTGAACCTTCCAGTGTTGCGTACAGGCAAGCGCAGTCGTCGCATTCGATCTTAGCACCGATTGCTTCCATTCTTCTTACGAACTCATCTCTTGCCATGTGAGCTTCTGGTGACAGTGAATATCTAGTAATACCACCGTGGCCAGCGTCACCAAACTGTGCGAATGTCTTGATTTTGTCTGACATTCTTTCCAAACTACACTTATACATGATTCATCCTCCTTTTCATGATGAAATAATATATACGTTACCGTTTTTCCAAGCAATTCTACCTTGTGAAACCGGTTACATACTTATCGACTACATTATAGAAGCATTTGAATAAAAATACAAGGGGGGTTTTGCCCATTAAAGGCTTAATTTTAACTTTTTTGCTGGACAAATGAATGTGCAGAGCCCGCAGCCCGTGCACTTCGCCCGGTCGATTCGGATCGAATTCCCTCTTCTGGAGATGGCCTGATACATACAAGCGTTGACGCATTTATTGCAGTTTTCGCTGCAAGGAACGCCGTTGGCGTGGCTGACAGCCGGCTCGAATTTGATTTCATCGAATGCCTTCAGATTTTCCAGGGCTTTTCCGCGCAGTTCAGACAGATTCTCAACATTATGATTTTGTGCCCATATTTCTAGTTCTTGTACTATCTTGCGGATTGAGTCTCTGCCTTCCAGCATGACGCTGGTACCCACCTGAACGGCTGACGCGCCCAGCATAATGTACTCCAGTGCGTTCTCCGCGCAACTGATCCCACCGACGCCGCAAATTGGGATATCCACGGTCTGTGCGATTGTAGCAACCGAAGCAAGGCCCAATGGCCTGATGTACTCGCCCGATATGCCGCCGTAGGTAGACAGCGCCGGCACTGCGTTCTCAAGGTCAACGCCGAGTATGCCCCTGACGGAGTTGATGGCCGTAACGCCGGACCCTCCTGCCGCCTTTACTGCCTTTGCAACTTTAGAAATGTTTGTCGTATTCTGAGACAGTTTGACCATGACGGGGATTTTAACTGCTGAAACCACTTCCTTCGTCATATCGAAAAGCGTATCTGCATGGGATGCAACGACTTCCAGCGATTCCGCAGCTGGATTGGACACGCTCAGCTCAATGGCATCAGCCCCAAACCGCTCCATCTTGCTGGCAAGATAGGCTAGCTCCGACGGAGTGTGCCCGGAAATGCTGGCTATGACCACGCCTCCGGACGACTTGGCGATGCTCATCTCGCGTTCCCAGCCTTCGATCTGAATATCGCTGTACATTCTGATGTTCTCCGCACCGAGGGTATCGCAGGAGATTCTGGGTCTCACGTCCATGACCGTATCGCTGACGATACTTTCCGTCACAACCGCGCCTGCCCCCGCTTCAAGAGACTCCTTCAGGCCCTTGCCGTCTCTGTTCCATGGACCCGCCGCAACCATGACGGGATTGGGAAGTTCCATTCCCAGGAATTGTGTTTTGAGCATTAGAACATCTCTCCTATTCTCTCTCTGTGTCCGCAGGATTTGCGTACTCTCATCTTCGTCTGCAGCTGTATCTTCTTCGGCCTTCTGTGGTGACCTCCTTTGACCTTCTTCTCTTCGATCTGATCAAAGAGCATACGCGCTCCGTAGATTCCCATCTTTCTGTACGGGAGTTCCACCGTTGTCACCTTCGGTTCCATCAGGGAGGACATTCTGTCATTTCCGAAACCTGTCACTGCAATATCCTCCGGCACACGCAGCTTCATCTCCTTCAGCGCGTCGATCGCTCCGTACGCGATCTCATCGCTTGATGCAAAAACAGCATCCGGTTTTCTCGGGAGATTTCCTATCATCTTCTTCATCCCGATATAGCCGCCTTCTATATTGTTCCCCACCTGATAGATCAGATGCTCTTCGACTTTGATTCCGCTGGCCTTCAGAACGTTCTTGTAACCCTGCAGCATAGCTTTTGCTTCCGGTTCCGGATCCTTGCCGCACAGCATAGCAATCCGCTTGTGCCCGCACTCAATCAGGTGGGCCGTCATTTCCGCCGCACCCGCTCTGCAATCTACGAACACAGAATCCCAGCTATCCCTTGCCTTCGTCTCACCGATGAGAACGATTGGGACATTTTCTTCCTCGATCCAGCTTGCGTACTCTTCATTCAAGGTGGAATAAAGCAAAATCAACCCATCCACTTTTCTGGTGATAAGCTGATCAATATACTCCTTTTCTCTCCTTGGATCCTTTTCCATGTTGCACATAAAGGTGATGTACCCCTTTTGCCGGGCTACATCCTCTACGCCGTTTGCTACTTCCATGTTCGCAGAGTTGATGTTCTGAGGAAGAACGAGACCGATTGTCTTCGTCCGCTTGAAGTTGAGTCCCTGGGCGAACCAGTTCGGAGTGTACTCTTCTTCGTCGATGATCTTCTGTATCTTCTCTCTGGTCTTCGGCGCGACGTTCTCCGGGTGGTTCAGAACCCTGGACACTGTGGCTACGGATACTCCCGCTGCTTCCGCAATCTGTTTGATGTTCATTTCAGTTTGCCTCTCAGACTGAATGTATTTGATCCTGTGATTTCGACATCCACCATCTGCCCTGTGATTTCTTCAGGGCCTTCGAAATCCACGAGTTTGAATTCTTCTGTTCTACCGTTCAGCATACCGCGGGCTTTTTTATCCGGTCCGTCCACGAGAACCCGGCAGGTCCGACCCACATAGGCCGCGTTCTTCTCGGCGCTGATCGTGTTCATGGTCTCGACGAGACGGTTGAACCGCTCATGCTTGACCATCTCCGGAATCTGGTCTTCGTACTCCGCCGCCGGCGTACCCGGGCGCGGTGAATAGAGGAATGTAAACGCAGAGTCGTACCGCACTTCTTCGGCGAGTTGGAGTGTCTGCTGGAAATCCTCTTCCGTCTCTCCTGGAAAGCCTACGATAATGTCGGTGCTGACGGCGATGTCCGGTACGGTTTCCCGCAGCTTCCGGACGATTTCCAGATACTTCTCCCTGCTGTACTTCCGGTTCATCCGTTTCAGTACATCGCTGCTTCCCGCCTGCACCGGCAGATGTATGTAGTTGCAGAGTTTGTCGCACTTTGCAAAAGCTTCAATGAGTTTATCTGATAGATCCTTCGGATGAGACGTCATGAAACGGATCCGCTCCAGCCCTTCGATATCGCTAAGGGCATAGATAAGATCTGTGAAATCCCACTGCTTGCCGCTGCGGTCTTCCCCCTTGTAGGAATTTACGTTCTGACCCAGCAGCGTCACTTCTTTCACACCGTCCGCCACGAGGCTTCTGACCTCGCTGAGGATGTCTTCCGGACAACGGCTCTTCTCTCTGCCCCTCGTATACGGTACGATGCAGTAAGCGCAGAAGTTGTTGCATCCGAACATGATGTTCACGAAACTCTTATGCCGATAGAGGCGTTTGGCCGGAAGGCCTTCGACAATCTCTTCTGCATCATCATAGATGCGGTCCACGCGAGTCTCGCGGGAACTTCTGATCTCGTGCTTGGCAACGGCGTAGGACACTCCTGCGTTGACCGGCTCGGATGCTGCTGCTTTTGCGCGGTTATCGTAGAGCTCCTGAAGCATATCCGGAAACTCATGGATGTTATGGGTGCCGAAGATGACGTCCACCCACGGGTAGCTTCTGCGGATTCTGGTTGTGATATGCTCCTGCTGCATCATGCATCCGCAGACGCACACGACAAAGTCAGGATTTCTGGCCTTGATCTTCTTCAGCTGCCCCAGGGTGCCGAAGAAGCGCTTGTCCGCGTTCTCCCTGATGCTGCACGTATTTATGATGATGATATCCGGATCACCCGCTGTCTCCGCGGCCTCCATGTAGCCACGCTGGGTCAGCATGCCGGAGATCACCTCCGAGTCATGCTCGTTCATCTGACATCCGAATGTAATGATTCTGTATGTTTTCATAGCAGTATGATTTTACTCCAAGCGGTTTTCATACGCAAATCAAATGCGTCAGATCTCAAAACTGCAGATGCTGCAGCCCCTCGTCATCGTACGCGCACTCCACTTCTCTTCCATCGATGGTGAATGCATATACTGTATCGTCGACGATGTCGATCTTCCACGCCAGCGGATGAGGGATGATACCAACCGTGCTGTTGCCTTTGTCTTCAATATAGCGCAGGACCTTCTTCACATAGAATTCTTTCGTCTGCAGATCCTCGACCTTGCGCATCTGCGCTCTGGAAGGCGCCATGGTAAATGCGCCGTCCATGTTGATGCCCGATGTTTCTCTGCTCTTAAAAATCTGTCTTGCCTGAGCTGCCTGCTCTTTCAGCTGTCTGAATACTTCTCTGTCCATTTCTCTCTCCTTACTTTGCGCTGTTTGAAGTTATCATAAGTATACCATGTATGTTTTTTTGTGACACGAAAAAAGACGCCGCATCAGTGATGTCTTTTCCATACGGTTTTGTTTGCGAAAGCACTTCTGTATACCATGAGTTGACACTTCTATCACTAACATGGTACGCTTTGTTATAATGATTTTCGGAGTAAACACAGCATGAAAAAACGGTTTTCAAATCTTTTAAAAAGTGAAAATAGTCTGCTAGTCCTGCTGTTTGCGTTGGTCTTCGTTGTCATTTGCATTTTGCCGCAGTTTTTTGTAACCAAACCTGTGGCGGTGGATGAACTCACCACAACGCCGGTATCCTATGACAGCATTGATCTTACATGGGAAAAGACCGACGGCGCTGCAGAATATTATATTTACAGATCGGAAAGAGGAAAATTATTCATACATATTGGCACAGCGAAAGAAGCCTCTTTCTGCGACGATGGCGTTGAGCCCGGTATTGAGTACCGCTACAAAGTTGCTGCCAGCAACCTTGTCAAAACCTCAAAGAAAAGTCCCGTTTCGTCTGCTATGACGAAACTGGATGCGCCGGTGATTACGGCGGACATCAGCAAAGGAACTGCTGTCGTTCACATCCAGAATGTTGACGGTGCAGAAGGATATACCGTCTACAGAAACGGCGAAGAGTATTCCCAGCTGGAAAAACAGAATGGCGAGGAATCTATCTATGAAGACGAGGAAGCGGAGGATAACACCAAATACCGTTATACCGTCACCGCGGACCGGAATCGCTCTCAGAGCGAACAAAGCGAATCCGTTTCATTGAAGCTGATTTCAGCCGGGCCTATTATAGCAACAACGGATGTGGACGATCTTGTTTTCAGCTGGAACGGAAACAAGAAGTATACGTCCTACAAAGTATACCGTGGCGATAAACTGGTCGCGGAGACAAAGGAATGTTCCTATAAAACGCCAATCAAGTCAGGTACCTATAATCTGACGCTTACCGGATACGGCAAGAACATAGAAAGCCCTGTGACCCATCAGGTCTTTCGGGTGGAAAAGGACGATAGCGCCGATCAGGCTGCCAACTACCTCGGTCAGGCGCGCAATGATATTGACAAAAGGCCGGGCGACGGATCCGGGAAAGAAGTCTGCAAGAGCGGGTTCTCCTACTCCTCATCAGGCCGCTTCAACTGGACGTATGTCTTCCGACCGAAGGACCGGAACAAGGCAAACACAGCGGCTAACATGTGCGAATTGGCCTTAAAAAACAACAACATCGGATATTGCAGAAACGGTTCAAAGTACGGAAGCCGTGCACCCGACAAACTGGCGCGGGCCGTGGATTATGATCTGAGCAAAATCACGACAAAGACAGGACTTTCCTGCGGAGATCTGATCTGCCTGTGTAACCATTACGCCGGACTATCCGAATGTTACGATGGATCCGGCCTCGGACTGGCAAATAAATATAAACAGAACAGCAATTTCGAGTGCATTAGATATCAAAGAGGAATGAAACTTCTGCGAGGCGACGTCGTAATCACAGCGCATTCAAGCGGGAAACAGAATCATGTAGCGATGTGTCTCACCGATGCAGATTACTGCATGGGAGTAAAAATAAGCGAAGTCATCATTTCCAAATCCAGATAAATAAAGAGGAACTGTTGAGCAGTTCCTCTTTTCATATCCTTTTGTCGATTCAATGAATCCTCAGGTCTCGTCGTAAGGCTTCAGGTCAGGTGACCAGATGAGCTCCACGCCGGTAGCTTCCTGAACTTCTTCCTTTGTGTAATCAGGGTGAAGTTCTGTAACTACGATACCTTCGTCTGTAACCTTCATAACCGCCATCTCTGTGATGATGTCAGTTACGCACTTCTCTGCAGTCAGCGGAAGAGTGCACTCTTTCTTGATCTTGTGGTTGCCCTTCTGTGTGTGAAGCATCGTAATGATTACTTCAGGACATCCTACGCACAGATCCATGGCTCCGCCCATTCCGGCAACCTTCTTGCCCGGAACGATCCAGTTAGCCAGGTCGCCGTTCTCAGCAACTTCCATCGCGCCCAGTACGGTGGCCTTAACGTGGCCGCCTCTTACCAGACCGAATGACTCCGCTGTGTCGAAGAACTTGGCTCTCGGAAGAGCAGTAACGTACTGTCCGCCTGAGTTGATGATGTTGACATCAAGCGTCTCATCATCAGCCAGGATGTCGATTCCTGCGAATCCGTTCTCGGAGTGGCAGGTGATGATGACATCTTCAGGGAGATAGTCAGCTACCATTGTCGGCAGACCGATTCCCAGATTGATGAAGTCACCGTCTTCAAAATGTTTCGCGCATCTCTTCGCGATTCTTGCTTTTAAATCTGCCATGCCGGTTCTCCTTCCACGATTGATTCAACCAGTACGCCGGCTACCTGCCAGATGTCAGGGTTTTCCTGTCCTACCGGAACCAGTTTTTCTGTCGCAATAACGGTGTGGTCGGCTGCACCGGCCATGACGATGTTGAAGTTTCTCGTCGCCTTTGAGCACATGTAGTTGCCGAATTCGTCAGCCATGGATGCTCTGATGAATGAGTAGTCGGCGTGGAGCGGTCTCTCGAAGAGGTACTTCTTGCCGTCGATCTCCATGACTTCTTTCTTTCTGCCCAGTTCATCCAGATCTGTCTCCATCGGAGTTCCCAGACCTACCGGTGTGAGAACGCCGCCCAGTCCGTAAGCTGCTGCTCTGATCTTCTCTGCCAGCGTGCCCTGCGGTACGAGAGTGTACTTCAGGCTGCCGTCAGCGAACTGCTCGTTCAGACGAGGGTTTACGCCAACGTGTGACATGATAACGTGATCTACCATGTGATTCTCTAACAGTTTACCGATTCCTCTCGGTGTTTTGCCGGCGAAATCGCCTGCAGGCTGGCCTTCTGCCAATCCGCCGTCGTTGCCGATAACAGTAAGGTGCTTAACGCCTTTTCTTACCAGCGCGTCCATCAGGACCTCAGGGGAACCTGTTCCCAGGAAGCCGCCGACCATGATGGTCATACCATCCTGAACGCCTGCTACCGCTTCGTCAGCTGATACGATTTTATTGAACATTTTTCTGCCTTTCTTGCTTGTGTGTGATAACTGATAGCAACATTATATCATATTGCGGTTTACGATTTCAGTCAGAACGAATGACGCAACATCCTCAGCATATTTGTGCTGACCGAATCCTGCATCGTAGCCGAGTTCCTGAGCCAGTTCATGGGAGATTCTTGGTCCGCCGCATACGAGGATGACCTTGTCTCTCATGCCTTCTGCCTCGAGAAGTTCAACCATGTTCGTCAGGTTCTGGATGTGGATGTCCTTCTGGGTTACTGTCTGTGAAACCAGGATTGCGTCCGCGTGAAGTTCCTTCGCGTGTGCGATGAGGTCTTCGTTCGGTACCTGTGACCCGTAGTTGTAAGCTTCGATGCCTTCATATCTCTCAAGACCGAAGTGGCCGTGGAAGCCCTTCATGTTCATGATCGCGTCGATACCTACTGTGTGAGCGTCCGTACCTGTGGAAGCGCCGACGATGACTACCGGTCTCTTGATGTTCTCCTTGATATACTCCGCGCACTCCAGTCTGTCCATAACATCCACGTCGACCTTGGCTACCTTGATAGTAGTGTAGTCAACCGTGTGCTGGCACTTGCCGTATACGACGAAGAATGTATATTCCTTGGTCATGGCCTTGGAATAAACTACGTTCGGCTCGTCGAGACCCATCTTCTTTGCCAGGATCTTAGCCGCTTCATTCGCTTCATCACCGTAAGGTACAGGAAGCGTGAACGCCACTTCGGTCATACCGTCGTTAAGCGTGTCGCCATATGGCTTTACTTTCGTCAGATCAATCTGAGCTACTGCTGTATTGCATTCTGCCATTATTCTGCACCTCCTAACATAAGTGGAATGAACGGATTGAAGTATTCGTCATCCTTGACGCAGACGCCTGCGAGGCCCTTGCCTCCGTCTCTCGGTCTCTTGACGCCGCCGAACTTGCCCTGCTCGATTGTGGAGAAGAGCCCTTCTTCAACGATTTCCTCGAGGAGCGCATCAGCCTTGTCGAGAACGAGCTGCGCTCTTGACTGGATGATTCCGCCTTCCTTGTAATATACATCGCTTCCCAGATCTCTCATGTTGTTGAAGATGTACTGCGCATTTTCAATGGAGAGGTATCTGTCGTGCATGTGCGGTGTGTGAATTGCCTCTGTCAGCATGCCGAGCAGCTGCAGTGACTGTCCTGACCAGATTGCGATCATGTTGAACAGCGCATCCTGTACGTTGCCCTTGAAGATGTTTCCGGTCATGTACTTTGTCGGAGGCATGTACTTCAGAGGAGCGTTCGGGAAGATTTCTCTCGCCATGATGGCCTGCGCCAGTTCGTAGAGGAATCCGTTTTCAATGTCCGGATCCATTTCGAATGCGTGGCCGAGTCCCATCTGCTCTTCCTTTACATTCGCCAGAACAGCGAACTGCTCATTGATGAGCTGTGACGCCAGTACGGTATGCGCATTTTCAAATGCGTCGTCTGTCGTCAGGTAGTTGTCTTCACCAGAGTTGAAAATGATATCGCAGTATCCGATGATGACTCTTGAGAAGTACTGGTCAACCAGTGTTCTCTGCATGTTGATATCTCTGAACAGGATTCCGTAGAGAGCGTCGTTAAGCATAACGTCCAGTCTCTCGATAGCTCCCATTGCAGCGATCTCAGGCATGCACATTCCTGATGAGTAGTTGCACAGTCTGATGTATCTTCCGACTTCTTCGCCTACTTCATCAAGGGCTTTTCTCATGATTCTGAAGTTCTCCTGCGTAGCATATGTGCCGCCGAAGCCTTCCGTCGTCGGACCATATGGTACATAGTCAAGAAGTGACTGCGCAGTAGTTCTGATTACTGCGATGATGTCCGCTCCCTGACGGGCAGCTGCCTGCGCCTGTACGACGTCCTCATAGATATTGCCTGTCGCAACGATGACGTAGAGGTAAGGTCTTCTGCCTTCCCCTATGGTTGCCAGGTAGTTGTTTCTCTTCTCGGTCTGCGCTCTGATGACCTTCAGAGCATCCATTACCTTCGGCATGATCTTCTCCTCAGCATCCTTGGCAGGTGCCAGCGGAAGCTTTGTGATGTCGAGGTTGCCAGCGGCCATTTCTTCCGCAATTTCCTGAGGCTCTTTGCCCGTCTGAATCATAGCGTTGCCGATCCAGTAAGCGACTCCTCTAGGCAGTCCGCCGGCATCGAGAATCTGATCGATGACTACGTTAGGCAGCGGAGTGTCAACTTCATCGACGCCGTCTACGCCCAGCAGTCTGAGTATTGTTCTCTCTGTGCTGACAGTAGTGTGTCTGTCGATGAATTCCTGCATGCTTTCAGCGATTTTTCTAGCGCTCGCTCTGGCATGATCGACCTTTTTCGGGTCCAGGTTGAGTTTGCTTTCCATCCTTTTTCTCCTTAATTGTTCAGGTATTGTTTTGCCTTTTCTATAATAGTAGCGTCGATGCCCAGCATTTTCGCGATGTTGAGGGCATCCTTAGGAACTGCTCTGTTGTCGTCGACACGGGTGAGGCGGTAATCCATATACTTCTGTATGATGTTGATCCGCTCCCGTCGGTTCGCGTAACGGAGTTCCTTGTCCAGTCTGTCAAAGTCCGCATTGGCCAGACCAGTGACCTGCATGTTCACAACATCTTCGTCATCCGTGACCGCCTCGAAATGCGTGGTAATCAGCGAGATAAACGGCTGCTGCTTCAGGTAGTCTGTAATGCTCTTTGTGAGCGCCAGCCCCTCTACCGGATTGGTCCCGCTCGCTATCTCGTCGATGAGAAGCAGGGATCTGTCCCGGCTGTTGTCCATCATTTCCTTCAGCTCTTCCATTTCACTTCCGAAGCTTGAAAGTCCCCTTTCGATGGACTGGCTGTCGCCGATGAGGATCTGCATGAATCCCGAAAGACCTACGCGGGCGCTTGCCGCCGGTACGAAGTATCCGTACTGGGCCATAATCGCAATCATGCCTACCAGTTTCAGAGATACGGTTTTTCCGCCCATATTTGCTCCCGTAATGCAGGTCACGCCCTGGGCGAGTGAGATGCTTACCGGACAGTATTTCCCGCCCTTCTTGCGTATGATCTCTTCAACCTGCAGGTGTCTGCCGTCGGTGAACTCGACCACATGCTCGTCGGCAATCTCCGGCATAACGCAGTTCCGCCGGATGGCAAACAGCGCTTTCGCCAAAGTGATGTCGAGTTTCCCGATCCTATCGCAGCCCTCGAGAAGCACGTCCTCCCACTTGTGTATCTCTGCTGACAGTTCCTCTCTCACCTTTGTCTCTTCCTCTTCGATATCCGCGACAACCTCATCCATCTTCTGCTGTATCTGGTTGTCTGCTTCCGAAGGCGCGAGGACAAAGGTAACAGACATATAATCTTCCTCCGATCTTACCAGTTCGGAGATCTCTTCTATCATTTTTATACGTTCTGCGTCGCTCTTCGATACGGTAATATCGAACTTCGGCGTCAGATTCAGGCCCGTCCGGGCCCGCAGTTCGTTCGCTCTCTTCTTCTTTTCCTTTCTGGTCTCACGCTCCAGTTCCTTCTTCTCTCTGCGCAGCTGCGCGAGCTTTTCGGAGAAGGAGTCGTAGATGTAGAAGGTGTTGAGTCTGTCTTTTCCCGGATCCAGCACATCCAGAAGATCCGTCACATCCCCCGGAACGAATTCTTCAGGCAAAAGCACCTTATCCGCTGTCTTCCTTACCTTTTCAATCAGCAGGAGCAGACTCTTGACTTCGAAGATCTCGACGACGGACAACGCCGCTCTGGCGCTTCTCTCAATCGTGAAAGAATTGTCCTTCATCATCATGAACGTTTCCTGCAGAACGCTGATTTCGCGTTCGTTGGCAGCCGCGATGTCAGCCATTCGCTGCACACGCTCAAGCTCCGCCCTGAGTTCTTCCTCCTGTCCGGGGAAGAACGGCTTCTGCTCTTTGATGAGTTTTGTGCCGAATGGGGTAAGCAGATTCAGTGCGCCTACCACATAATCCAGCCCTGTCTCACCACGCGTTTTTTTGTTTGCTAGTCTTCTGGCATTATCACTCATGTCTTCTATCCCATCATTACATCGATGACGGGGATATCCGGCACTGCTTTCTGCATTGCGGACGCCAATTCTCCGTGATCGAATGAATATCCTGCAGGACTCGTCGGGTTGACGGTAATCGCAGCCACGGTAATGTTCTCAAGAACTTTGACGTTGAGGCCGTATTTCCTCAGTCTGCCCCAGGAAGCCTTGTCGATGAAGATCTTCGTTGGGTCTTTTAGAACGAACGTGGTGCTCTTCAGTTTTCGGCGATCAATATCCGCCACGACACTTTGGGTGAACGCACCCGGCACGAATATGTGCGTGACGTTATCATCAATTGCGTTATCAAGGAGTTTACCCGATCCGAGTCCCGTAGTTATATTCAATGGAACGGCTTCGCCGTTTCTTATCGTAAATACACGATCACTTTCCGCGTGCTCTTCTATTATTTCTCTTTCCATCCCATCTTCGAGGACCGGCAGGCTGTAGAGTTCGACTGTATGTGCAGTCTCCTCGACGACCTTGTTCAGTTTCCTCGATAAAACCGCTCCGGTGGAAAGGATTATCGCATCCGAGATGTCCGGCGCTGCAATCGTTTTTCTATCGATCGCACCGTCAATCAGCACCAGATCAACTCCAAGAGCAAGCATTTCTTCACACATCTGTATGTGCTGGGCGTTGATGACAGGCCCTGCCACCTGAACGTATCCCGCGTCGGCAACTCTGCAGATCATAATCTGTCCCAGAGATGTGCCGTATTCGGTCATACGCAGTATTTCGAGTCCGGCATCTGCCAGTTCATACAGTTGTTTTGGCACCGATACGATAGTGTCTGTATCCAGATAAATTCTGGGTTTGTCTGTACCTGTGACGACATCTGTCCCCTCACCGTCTCTTCCCGTGGAAGTGACTCCGAGCGTCAGCCCTTCGTCCATCGCTTCCTCAATCAGATAATTGAGGGCTGTGGTCTTGCCGGCGTTCTTCGCCATTCCCACGATGGAGATCCGTTTGTACTTTTCAGCCAGTGTTTCAAGCAGGTACATTTTGTCTTGTTACTTCTTGTTTCTTTCGTGTCTGAGCAGGTGAGCCGGCTCCATGGACATTCTCTCGCCCTGTGCCAGTCCCGCAACACCTTCATAGTGATAGTCTTCTACGTTCTTGCAGTTCTCATAGCTGCACTGGAGCTTCGGAAGCATCGTCGGCTCTGTGTATGTTGTGATAACGCCCTCGTAGTTTCTCAGGATGACCTTCTCCGGAGTCTGTGAAATGACATATTGAGGCATTACCGGAGTCTTGCCGCCGCCGCCAGGAGCGTCGATTACAAATGTAGGAACCGCATATCCTGAAGTGTGTCCTCTGAGTCCTTCGATGATTTCGATACCCTTGGATACCGGTGTTCTGAAGTGCTCGATACCCAGTGACAGGTCACACTGGTAGATGTAGTACGGACGAACTCTGTTTTTGCAGCAGAGGTGTACCAGATTTCTCATGACGTGAACGTCATCGTTTACGCCTCTGAGCAGTACGGACTGGTTTCCGAGAGGAATTCCTGCGTCAGCCAGTTTTCTGCAGGCTTCTGCAGCTTCCGGAGTCCACTCCTTCGGATGGTTGAAGTGTGTGTTCAGCCAGATTGGGTGATACTTCTTCAGCATGTCGCACAGTTCGTCTGTGATTCTCTGCGGCATAACGACTGGAGTTCTGGATCCGATTCTTACGATCTCAACATGGTCGATCTTTCTCAGCTCTGAGATGATGTACTCGAGTACATCTGTCTCAACACAGAGCGCGTCTCCGCCGGAAAGCAGTACGTCTCTGACAACCGGAGTTCTTCTGATGTAATCGATACAAGCGTCGATATCTTCTCTGGATCTCGCGCCGTCCGTTTCACCCGCCAGTCTTCTTCTGGTGCAGTGTCTGCAGTACATGGAGCACTGGTCCGTGATCAGGAACAGAACTCTGTCCGGATATCTGTGGGTCAGTCCAGGTGCCGGTGAGTCTTCATCTTCATGAAGCGGGTCGAGCATGTCGGCTTCGCCTCTGTGTGTCTCAGCCAGCGTAGGAACAGCCTGCATTCTTACAGGGCAGCTAGGATCATCCGGATCCATCAGGGAAGCATAGTAAGGTGTGATACCTACTCTGAAGCCGTCCATTACTTTCGCAATGTCTTCCTCTTCCTGTGGAGTCAGATTGACGACCTGCTTAATCTGCTCAACAGTGCTCAGTCTGTTTGCAACCTGCCAATGCCAGTCGTTCCACTGTTCTTCTGTTACATCCTTGAAAAGAGGGATGTCTTTCCAGTTTCTAATAGCCATAATTCTCTCCTTTTCATCTCTTGTATTATTCAGGAATGATTAAGCATACATCTCTTCGAAGAGCTTTCTGAGACCTTCATGCTCTCTCAGCTCCTGCAGAGTGATTTCAGCGTGGCCCTTCGTGTAGCCGTTACCAACGATCATGTTGACGTCCTTGCCAACGCCTTCTGCTCCGAGAGCAGCCTTGGTGAAGCTTGTAGCCATTGAGAAGAAGTAAACAGTTCCGTCGTCCTTACAGCTGAGGATGGAGCCCATTTCGGTGTTCTCGATGGATACGCAGTTGATGACTACGTCGTACAGTTCGCCGTTCGTCAGTTCCATGGCCTTCTCATACATTCCAACTGCATCGGAAGCATCCATGTGGAAGTATTCGTCTGCCAGGTCGAGAGCTCTTGCTCTGTCTTCTGATTTCTGTGAACCTGCTGCGCAGACTACCAGACCAGTTACGCCGGCTCTCTTCTTTGCTTCATAGAGGCAGAGAAGACCGGACTTGCCGCCGCCGCCGATAACGAGGACTTTCTGTCCCTGCTGAACCAGCTTGCCTGTCTGTGCAGGAGCGCCTGCAACGTCCAGTGCTGAAAGAGCAAGACCTTCCGGCATGTCGTCAGGAAGCTTCGCATAGATACCGCTCTGGAACAGGATTGCCTGACCAGTGATGTCAACCTGGTCGATAGCAGGTCTCATCTCGTGGAT
The DNA here is from genome assembly GCA_015058145.1 of Clostridiales bacterium. Classification (GTDB taxonomy): domain Bacteria; phylum Bacillota; class Clostridia; order Peptostreptococcales; family Anaerovoracaceae; genus Lentihominibacter. The sequence goes on from SVCX01000022.1 coordinate 22,468, forward strand.
CTCTTCGATGACCAGCGGAGTCAGTGACAGGGATACCAGTGTCGCGATCTTGTCGCCAACCTTCAGGTCGCCCTTCCACTCCGGTCCGATTTCCTTAACGGTTCCGATCAGCATTCCGCCTGAACCAGTCCAAGGGTTCTT
>SVCX01000075.1 GCA_015058145.1 Clostridiales bacterium
CTGTTCACGGCCTTTACAGGACTTGGCGAGGGCGCCGATACCTGCGTTGAATGCGCCGATGTAATTGATAACTCCGATCGTACCACCGAGCATCAGAATAAAGAATATAATGTCAAAACCGTCTGCGGTACCCTGTACCGGGGAAGCCAGGAATTCTTTGATGCCCTGATGATGCGCTTCGACTTTCTGGTATGTGCCAGGGATCGACATTGGCTTGTAGATGTTGCCGTTTGTGAAGTTGTCGAGTCCGGCTGTAATACCGAAGTCGTCCAGCGTCTGCTGGGTTGCAGGATACGCGGTTTCAGTACCGGTGCCTGCTTCTTCATCATAATCTGCCGAGTACACGAGGAACTGGTCGGAACCCTCATCGTATACTAACGTGTCGTAGTTTCCGGCAGGGATAATCCATGATAACAGGGCTGCCAGAATAACTACGAGGAAGCAGATTGAGAATGAAGATAAGAAGCCTCTCTTCTTCTTCTCTTTTTTCTTCAGTTTATTTACCATAAAAAACTACCTCCTCCTGTGGGCTGAAGACCCACGACGTGTTCTATGATAACAAAAAAATAGAAGGAAATAAACTGATTTTTTGTACTTTGACGGTATTTTGAGCGTATAATAGGGGAAATGACAGGAGGAAAGACGATGTATATTGCTGACATGCACTGTGACACAATTATGTTGATCTGGCTGGCGCGCAGGGAAGGGAAGGAAGCCTGCCTGCGGGACGCGTCCGTTGACGGCAAAAGCCTGCAGATCGACCTGCTCAAACTGAAAGAAGGCGGGGCGTTGGTACAGAACTTCGCGCTCTATGCCGATTTGCAGATGGAGGACGGGACGAGTCCATGGACTCAGTTTACTGAGATGGCAGAAATCTACCATGCGGAGATCGCTGCGAATCCGGATCTGGTCCGCGAGGCGCGATCCTATAATGATATCATCAGAAACCGTGATGCCGGTCTGATTTCATCAGTAATGACCGTGGAGGAAGGCGGCGTGCTGGAAGGGGATCTCGAAAGGCTGAAGCTTTTGCATGAGGAAGGCGTCCGCATGATGACCCTGACCTGGAATTACGAAAACGAGCTGGGATTTCCGAATGAAATACCGGCGGAAGCGGAAACAGATTATTGGCAGTACTTCCGGTTTAAGCCGAGAACGGACAACGGTCTCAAAGCCAAGGGGTTTGAAGCGGTGGAAGCGATGGAGGATCTGGGAATTCTCGTTGATGTGAGCCATCTGTCTGACGCAGGATTCTATGATGTAGCGAAGACTCTCAAGGGACCTTTCGTCGCAAGTCACTCCAATGCCCGCGCCTTGTGCGGATGCAACAGGAACATGTCAGACGACATGATTCGCGTGGTTGGGGAGCACGGCGGCGTCATCGGCCTGAACTTCTGCCCGGATTTCCTGATGGAGGCCGAATCCGAACTGGCGTGCAAAAGCACCATCGAGGGGCTGGCCAGACACGCCCGCCACATGATGAATCTGGGCGGTAAGGCTGTGGTCGGCCTGGGAACCGATTACGATGGAATCGGTAGAGATGATCTGGCAATCGTCAATGCATCTGAAATGCAAAAGCTTGCAGAGGGACTGGAACAGTACGGTCTGACGGCAGATGAAATAGAAGGGATCTGTTACCGGAACGTACTGAACGTATATAAAGAGGTGCTGTGATTACTTCTTGAACTCCGGATCGTCGAGACCCTTCCATCCGAAGCGGATGATGGATATGACGACGGAACCGAGGATGACCAGTTCTGTGAGAATGCCGCCGTAGGCACCTGTGATGAAATCATAGAGCAACCAAGCAGGCGATACGCAGACGAGCTCCGAAAGGCGGAGCATCTTGGCGCTGTTGGTCCAGAAGGCGAGTGTTCCAACGGTAAAAGCGATAAACGGCAGAATATCCAGAGGTCCTGTCCAATGTAAGAACATATAAATGAGGCTGGGCACGCAGAAGAGCGGGGCGCAGCCTTTCCATTTTAGCCACTTCCAGTCTTCGATCTTCAGAAGCAGCATGTTGCGGAGAATCTGCATGGCCATATTGAAGAGGCCGCCCGTCGCGCCGAGCATGTAGAACTGCGTTCCATAGAAAACGTTCGCAATGGACTGTATGATAAACAGCCCGCGGTTCGATTTAACCTGGAATGAGATGATGAAACAAATTGTGGAGAAGATGCCGAAGCAATTGGCAATGATCTTTATCATAGAACTCCTTTGTTCAGGAACGCTTCGTCATACCATGCCATGATGTCACGCAGAAGCGGTTCGTTCACATCGTACGCAATGTCCCCGACCGAAGAGATCGGCAGGACTTTCGGCGATGTGCCGCTGATGAAGGCGGCGTCAAAGGAGGCGATATCCGATGCGGAGATCGGTTCTTCATGAACGCGTATGCCTTTGCTTCTGACGATTTCAATAATCTTGCCCCGGGTAACGCCAGGCAGTACCTGATGGAGCGGTGACGTAAACACCTCTCCGTTTTTTATGAAGAAAATGTTGGACCGGCTGCCCTCGGTAATCTGTCCGCCGCGGTCCACGAGAATCACTTCGTAGAGATTGTGCTCGCGGATGGCTGCATCGGTTGCGTCGCGCAGGGCCTGATCCATCATCTTGATGTTAGGATTCTTTCTCTCTCCCCGGAAGAGTTCCGTCTTTACGCCTTCCGCATACTGCTGCGCGGAAGGATAGTGAGTTGGATTGAGATAAAGTACGCCATGACCGCTGACGTCCACTTCCAATTTGAGGTTGTGATCTTTGATTTGTCCTTCCTCAGCCAGTTCGCGGATGCTGTCCGCCAGCTTCTCGCTGGTGAACGGAACAGGCATACCGATAGCGCCGAGGGAATTTTCGAGACGCGCGTAGTGTTCCGGCAGGAACTGCGGTTTGCCGTCCGTGAGACGGATGACTTCGTATACGCTCGGCGTATTCAGACCTCCCTTGGTAATGACGGCCTTGAGATTCTGAATTAAA
>SVCX01000023.1 GCA_015058145.1 Clostridiales bacterium
TTTCCTCAAAAGTGGAAACTGTCATTCCTCTTAAACCAGGAGTGGTCGGATTATATTTTCTGATTCCCATTTCTTCTTACCTCCTGAATTACAGACTCTGGAAGAATTCGATTTCCTTACTTGCCGGAGTAAGCGTTACGATTGCTTTCTTAGTCGCGGCAGTCTTTCCTACGTATCTTCCCATTCTCTTCTTCTTGCCTACAACGTTCATGATGTTTACTTTTTTAACTTCCACATCGAAGATCTCTTCTACTGCGTGCTTGACTTCTGTCTTATTAGCATCTACAGCAACCTTGAATGTGTACTTCTTGTTCTGCGCATCGTCCATTGATTTCTCGGAGATGACAGGCTTTATTATTACATCGTAAGGAGTCTTCATTATGCGTACACCTCCTCAATCTTCTCAACCGCGTCCTTAGTGAGGATCAGGCTGTTGTGGTTGATGATCTCATATACGTTCATCGTTCCTACCAGCGCAGTTCTGATTCCCGGGATATTCGCGGCGGACTTGATAATGTTCTCGTCCTTGTCAGCTGTAACGATCAGAGCTTTCTTCTCGGCCTTGATGTTCTCAAGCATCTTGACCATTTCCTTTGTCTTTGGCTCTTCGAACTTGATTTCGTCCAGGACGATCAGTTCGTTTTCCTGTGCCTTCGATGAAAGCATCGACAGCATTGCCAGTCTTCTGAGCTTCTTGTTGACTGTATATCTGTAGCTTCTAGGCTTTGGTGCGAATACTACGCCGCCTCCTACCTGTGAAGGGTCTGTTGATGAACCCTGTCTATGACGGCCTGTTCCCTTCTGTCTGAAAGGCTTCTTGCCGCCTCCTCTGACTTCAGCTCTGGTCTTGGCAGACTGTGTTCCCTGTCTCTTGTTGGCCAAAATGTTCTTTACTACTGCGTGAACCGCATTCTGGTTTGGCTCGATTCCGAATACCGCGTCATTCAGTTCGATGGTTCCGGCTTCTTTGCCATCCATGTTCAGCATTGTCACTGTTGACATCTCACTTCCTCCTTTCTGAAGTCATTCTTATTTGTCCTGACCCTTTACTGCGTACTGGATGCGGACGATTCCACCCTTGTTGCCCGGAATCGCACCCTTGATCAGCATCAGGTTCCTGTCTTCAATAACTTTTACCAGCTCTACGTTCTGAACGGTGACTGTCTCGCGACCCATTCTTCCCGGACCCGCGTTACCCTTGAATACTCTTGAAGGGTATGTACCTGCTGCCAGCGCGCCGGCCAGTCTCTTGTGCTTGGAGCCGTGGCTCATCGGGCCTCTGTGGTGTCCGTGTCTCTTGATGTTACCCTGGGTTCCTTTACCCTTGGATGTTCCCGTAACGTCGAGCTTCTTTCCTTCTTCGAAATCCGCAACTGTGATCTGCTGTCCGATTTCGTATGTATCGCCTTCATCCGGTCTGAACTCAGTCAGATGCTTCATCGGCTTCAGTTCGTTCTTAGCGAAGTGGCCTGTCATAGGCTTGTTCACTCTCTGTGGCTTTGCTTCTTCAAAGCCTACCTGGATACCGTCGTATCCGTCTGTTTCAACAGTTTTGATCTGGGTTACTGTCATCGGGCCTGCCTCAACTACTGTTACAGGAACTACTGCGCCTGCTTCAGTGAAGATCTGAGTCATTCCCAGTTTTCTTCCTAAAAGTGTTTTCATGTTTTATCTTTCCTCTCTTTCTTAACAGCGGGCCGGTGCACCTTCTGGTTCGCTATGCAACTCGTGCGGACCATGCCATGCGCCGTCCATTCTTAAGGGTGAGTTCCCTTCTCGCTCTTAGAGCTTGATCTCGATGTCGACGCCTGCAGGCATGTCCAGTTTCGTGAGGGCATCCGTCGTCTTGGCAGTCGCGCTCGTGATGTCGATCAGTCTCTTGTGTGTTCTCTGCTCGAACTGTTCTCTGGAATCTTTATACTTGTGAACAGCTCTCAGGATAGTGACAACTTCTTTTTCCGTTGGAAGCGGAATCGGACCTGATACTTCAGCTCCTGTCTTCTGTGCTGTCTCAACGATCTTTGCCGCTGATGCATCCAGAAGTTTGTGATCGTAAGCCTTAAGCTTAATTCTGATTTTCTGTAACTCGCTCATTTTTTCCTCCTATAACTTGCTTTAGTACAGTTTTCGCTATGCTTGTACAAGGGGTTCGCCTCCGTACACTCCCTTGTGTGTTTCCATATGCTGACGCACAAGAAAAATGCAGCGAATCCCTTCGCCCCCGATCCGTGTGGGGACAATTCTCGGTGGAAATTCTCCGATAGCGCGGTAACTTCCCACTTCTTCGCCTTACACAAGCTCTAACATCATAACAAAAGCCCTTGACAAAATCAAGAACTTTTTCATATTTTTTTCGTTTGTTTCTGTGGCCTGTCAAAACGCTCAAACGCCGTAGTATCAAGGGCTTCACGAATTAAAGTGCGTACACGCCTGACAGCGTGTTCATTTCCGTCACTATATATGCCGCACTCTACGTGAAAAAACGCCGGGGCTCTACTATATCTTCCGAATTAAAAAAGGAACCGTGCTACCTTTTCACTTCCAAGAAGCGTAAATGTAGCACTTTCTGCTTTTGCATGATGATTCTCAACTGTTTGACGGCAATGATTCCACTGGAAGTGTTACTTTTTTGGCATATTATCCTGCAAAAGTATCACTTGCAACTCACGTTGGATACAAATTATCTGTGTTGAGGGCCTCGTGCATAAAAAAATGCTACCTTTTCCTCTTTTAGAGAAGAAAAGGTAGCACAGCTCCTTTTTCACACTAGAATCCCAGGTCTTCGTTGACCAATATCACGTGGATACGGTCAGGAATGCTGTTATATCTCGTAATATTTGTATTGCAGCATACTGTATTGCCCGGCGACAGACAGTTTCCGCACTTGCCTGTAATGGCGCACGGCGTATTCTTGTTCAGCCTGATGCAGTTCGGCGGGCAGGCGTCGCATTTGACTCTGTCGATCGCTGCGTGCACATTTGCCGCGATTTTCTTGGCGCTGATGATGAATATGACTTTATCCGGTCCATAGATGATCGGCGCCAACCTATTGCCGGTGCCGTCGATGTTGACGATTTCACCATCCAGTGTGATCGCATTAGCGCTGGTCAACATGAAGTCCGCCGAGAAGATTGCGCGTCTGACCGCGAGAATCCTGCCTGGATCCGTCTCGCTATGCGGCTCATAGCAAGTGTAGTTTCTCTTGTGGAGTTCCTCAAAGACGCCGATCTGGTTCAGCGTCGCCGAGCCGCCTCTTCCTACAGATGATCCTTCCGGCATCATCTCCAGGATCATCTTCAGGGCTTCTTCACCGTCTTCGGCGTAGTAGCCTTTCATGCCTCTCTTCTCAAGGCCCTTGATTACTGTATCGATCTTGACCTTGTTCCCTTTTTTGATATTGTCATCTTTTATCATCGCAATTTCCTCCTGACCGCATCAGTACGGTCTCTCATCTATTACATCCTTCAAGAATTCCGCCGCCGCTTCTATTCCGGCAACTGCGGCTGCCTCGAGGCTTCCTTCTCCTTCTTCGCTCGCCGCTATGACTGCGGCGGTAAGTACATCTCCCGCTCCCTTTGTCTCGGCGAAGGTAAGTTTTCTCTCCGGTTTGATGATACCGGACTGGGTTCCTTCCTTATAATATAATCCGCTGCCTTTGAGAGTGATGATCACACGCTCGACACCGCGACCTTCGAAGGCCTCTCCCGCCGACATGAGCTGGTCCATGCCCAGGACCTGCAGTCCGCTCATGGCTTCAGCTTCCATGCGTCCCGGCAAAACGCAGTATGCCTTCATACCGCAGTCTGCGAAACGAACGCCTCCCTCGATGGAACCGGGGTCAAAGAATATCCTGCTTTTGCCTGAATACTTCTCAGACAGATAGTTCAGCGTCTCAGCAGGAACCGTTCCGTCCGTAAAGATGATGTCCGCTTCTTCCAGCGCGCCTGCGTTCTCATCAATCACATCGGGGGTCAGCCATTCCATAACGCTGCTGTTCTCTCGCTGGAATTGCAGCTCGCCGATGATATTGTGTATCTCTACAGAAACAGGCGTGCTTCCGCTTACGGTTCTGACGGCGGAAACGTCGACTCCCGCCTTCTCAAGTTCGTACTTTGCCGCTGTTCCAAAGGCATCGTCGCCGATGACGGAGATAAACTTCACTTCTTTCCCGTGCTCCGCAGCCAGACGTTCCGCCACATGGTAGGCACACCCGCTGTTCGTCACGCGGATGTCTGTATCTTTCTCTGCGACAACGGGGTCGTAACCGCCGAACCGGTTTCCTCCCAGCCCAACTTCATCCCAATAGTTCTCGCTCGCCTGTTGGCGCATGGTGCGTTCGTAGTACTGGCTGAATCCGTCCGGCTCGACTCCCGCCTGACGAAGCGCCTCATTATCCTGTTTTTTCTGAAGCTCCGCATCGCGTTCAGGAGGTCTCAGTCTGACATCGACCGAAACCGTAATGGCACCGATCACTGCTATCATTCGACAAACACGCTCCCTCCGATGAATTCGCGGAGAATGGAGTTGTTCGGAACGTCTTTCTCATTCTCTATCGTTCTGAAGAAGCGGAAGAAATCGAGCAGCCTGCGCGCCTCGCCGTACTCCGGCTGATCAGGTGTGATTTCTTCAAGCAAAGGCTCCGCGTACTTTTTCAACAATCCTATTTCGTAAGCCAGCGTTGAATTGAACAGAACGTCCGCCGCGCCGTTGTACGGGAAGATATTCTTGTCCTCGCCGCCTCTGACTTTCGGCCAGCCATCTATGGTCGCCGCCGCCGAATGGCCGCGGAAGTTGTAATCCCGCACCATCCGCCTCAGCATTCTGACGTCCGTGGTCGGCACTCTGTTGTGAATGTCTATATTGAGCTGAGCCAACGGACTGATGTAGATCTTGAATTTGGTTTCGTCCGGTATCTGTTCCGTCAACTTGCTGTTGAGAGCATGGATGCCTTCAATGACAATGAGCTGATCCTTGTCGATTTTGGTCAGCCTCTTGCCGAAGATCTTCTCGCCTTTGATGAAATCAAATTCCGGAATATCAACTTCCTTTCCTGCCAACAGGTCGTTCATGTTGCTGCAGAAAAGATCAATGTCCACTGCGTTGAGGCTTTCGTAATCTTTTTCGCCGTTTTCGTCGAGTTCCATGTCATCCCTGTTCACGAAGTAGTCATCCGTGCCCATGTAGATCGGACGCAGACCGATGACGCGCATCTGAATGCACAGTCTCTTGGCAAAGGTGGTCTTTCCTGAAGAAGACGGTCCCGCGATGAGGATGATTCTCTTCTTTTTCCCTTTGATTTCATCTGCAATCTCAGCGATTTTCTTCTCATGGAGAGCTTCCGAAAGCAGAATCGTGTCCTTCGCGCCGCCCTGGCTGATGAGATCGTTCATGTCCGGCAGGTGTCTGATACCAAGCAGATGCAGCCATCTGTGTTCTTCGCTGAAGGCTCCGTAGATTTTGCTGTCATCTACATACTCCGGAATTTCGTCTGGGCTGCTGTAATACGGATACCGCAGGAGAATTCCCTTATGGTACTTCCTGAGTTCAAACAGTCTGATGTATCCGGTGGACGGCACCATCGGCCCGAAGAAGTAATTCACGTAGGATTCCGGACCGTCTTCCGTCGGAACGTCAATCGTATAGAAGGCCGGCATAAAATCGGGATCCGACACTTCCTCAAGCAGCTTAACCTTTTCACCGTATCCGCCTTCACTCCAAATCTGCACGCCTTCCTCTATGGAAACCAAACTCTTCCTAATCGGCAAATTCATGGCCACCAGCTCATGCATACGCGCTTCGATTCTGCTGACGACTTCTTCCGTGAGCAGTTGCTGGATAACATCCTGCGCCGCATCCTGATCCTTACGGGTCAATCCTCTGACCGGCCGCACACGGGTGAAGAACCCCTTGTTCAGAGAGTTGTCAATCTCCGCATCGGCACCTTCGATGCCGAGCTTGCGGAAGACTTCGCGCACTGCGATAAGATAAATGAAGGTTACTCCGCGCTGGTATGCAATATTCGCGCTCTGTATCCTCATATCCAGCAGTTTCACCGTGTCCCCTTCATTGAGCTTCTCTGTAAGTTCCGTGTCGATGCCATTCACTCTGGCAAGCAATATGTCGTACTTAAAAGGACCCTGTTCTTTCACCAGTTCTTCCAGGGTCATCCCGTCTCTGATATTCAGTTTTTCGCCGTCTGGTGCGGCTTCTGTGATTAATGTAATGTCCATGGATAAAGTATAACATACTCAAAAGATTTCACAAAAGGTATTAACAAAACCCGTTAAAGTGTTACAATGATTACGGAAAAATAATGAAGAGGGAGGCGAGAGTTATGGCATCCATCAAAGACATGATCCACGATATCGAAGATGCATCCGGTGAACTGCTGGTTCCTAAGCATGAAGATCACATTGCGAAAGAACTGCTCCAGGATCTGCTCGACAAAGCGATGACCGAGGAAGAGGTTCAGGCGATCGAAGACAAATACATCAAACACTTCGACGAGGATTACATCCTCAAGATCATCCACGAGTCCAAACTCGCGAAGGGATTCGTCAAAGACTAATCAGGATCAAAAGCAAAAGCTGCGGGCCAAAGATGTCCGCAGCTTTTATTTTGTTTGCTAATCAGAACGTCGCTTCAGAGGATTCGGTTTCTGCCGCGTCCGACGCCGCGCTCACAGACTCCGCAACGTCAGCACCGGATTCAAGGGCTTCCGAAACAGCCTTCGCCGTCACGACCGGTTCAGATTCCACAGGTCTTCTGCGGCTTCTTGCGCCCGCGCGTCGCCTTCTCATCAGATCCAGAATCCTTCTCATCTCTTCTTCCTTGAGTGTAATGCCCTTGGACATTCTCATGTGTTGAGGATCCCAGTCACGGATGTCATATTTCGCGACGCCTCCGTTCCATCTCACGAGATTGATCTCCTTCGTCCAACCAGTATCCAATGTGCTGATGATTCCAATCTCTTCAATAATCTCAAACGTTACATCCCTGTCATCAGTGTATTCTGCCATTGTACAATCTCCTTTCCTCGCGCCCCTTATCCGCAAAATAACTCATGTGTTCTGTGACAGGAATATATTACCATTATAGTAACTATTTGTCAATCTTGTTTTTCTATCGCCTGTTTTATGAGCGGCGGAAGTTTTCTGCACGCTTCTTCCGGAATCGACGCCACGGAAACGCGAATCCCCTTCGCAAGCGGCACAAGGAAAACGCTCTGCTCTTCCAGTGCGCGGCTCGCTGCGTCCGGATCATCACACGGAACGCTGACGAAGAAACCGGCGTCATACGGCACGATCTTCAGACCGCATTCTGCAGCCGCTTCACTGAATGCCCTGCCGCGGGCAGCCAGCATATCTCTGTATAACTTCCGTTCCTCGTTGACTTTCGCAAGCAGCGCTGTATCGCCGTAGATCTTCGACAAAATGACCTGCGCGATTCTCGCAGTATTGGACCAGGACCCCCGTGATGAAAACTCTGACACACGCTTGAACTCCTCCGCGATTTCCGGCGTTTTCGCAACGCAGATCATCGCTCCGCAGCGCGCGCCGTAAAGTGTGAAGGTCTTGCTGAGACTGTACGCCACAATACTGATGACGTTCTCCGGAAGCTGCGACAGTTTCGGCAGGAATCTTCTGTACTTTTCCTCGTCTCCAGCGAAATCGATATAGGCCGCATCCACCAGCAGGGCAATTGCCTTGCCGCATTCCGCTTCGCCCTTGAGAATCCAGACGACTTCGTCCCAATCCTCTTCCGTCAGGGAATAACCCGTTGGGTTGTGAGCCGGCGTGTTCAGAATGATTACGAGGCTGTTCTGCTCCGCCAACAACTCGGAACACTTCGCGCGGAAGGACGTTCCGTTGAATTTACCCTCTTCTGTGAACATCTCAAAGACATCGATCTTCCTGCCAATCTCCCCGGCGATGGTCCCGTACGGGGCCCAATGCCAGTCGCTGGTCAGCACCGCGTCGCACGGCTCGGAGTAATTGGAAATCACGTTTCTCAGGGATCCCGTTCCACCCGGCGTGGCGACCGCTTCAATGTATCCCTCCGGAGCGTGCTCTCCGAAAGCCGCCTTCTGTACTGCCTCACGGAATGGAACAATGCCCCCGATCGGCGCATACTCCGCGTAGTCGTTCGGGCCGAGCTTACGGAATACTTCGTCCACGGATTTCAAAACCACGAGTTCTCCCTCGTCATCGAGAAGCGCCCCGATGGTTCCGTTGATCACGTTATCCCTTCCCTTCTCAGCTATAGCCGCCTTCGCTCTGTTGCTGATGCCGAAAATTCTGTCCTCATGAGGTATCTTCCTTCCGTTCTTTCTCGCTAAAATAAACTCTGCCACGTTACTTCTCCTTATCTATGATTACTTTTACGTAGTTGATATTCTTACCGGATGCGACGAACTTATCCTCGTACTCGGTGGTGATTTCCTTCGCTGCATATGGACAATCCGGTCCATGCAGATCTCTCGTACACTCTTCGGAGTGCATAATCTCCCTGACCTGCTCGATTTCCTCCAATGTGAAATCAAAGAGTCCGTCATTATCTGTTCTGATTTCGATGAACCCGCCTGGCTTCAAGGCCCAGGCGTAATCTGCCAGTCGCTTATGGAAGGTCAGCCTGCGCTTCGCGTGCCTCGCCTTCGGCCATGGATCGCTGAAGTTCAGATACACGCCCGCCAACTGGTTTTCTTTGAACAGATCCTCCATGTGCTCCACAAAGCAATTTATGAATTTCAGGTTGTCCAGATCTGCGGATACTCCTTCCATGCGCTCCTCGCCGGGAACGTTTTCGGGCCATTCCGTCTCTCCGGTAACACACATGGCTTTTTCGGCCGCTCTCAGTATGACCGTCTCCTGCCCCTCGATGGCAAGGTAGCGGCTATCGGGATCCGCCGCCGCTTTTTTTATGATGAACTGGCCTTTGCCGCAACCGATTTCAACATATAGATCTCCGCCGGCGCTGCAGAAGTCCTGCAGGCTTCCGTCTTCGGTTGTAACCATATGCCCGCTGCACTGGGCCAGTCTTTTGTCCAGATCTTTCGCCTTCCGCTGTCTCATTATAATAACACCCTCTGCAGCACGATAATAGCCAGAAACGCACAGAACAAAACCGATGCAATCAAGTCCCGACGCGCAAACTTCATGGCGTTCATCCTGGTTCTCTTCACGTCGCCGCCGTAGCAGCGAGCTTCCATTGCCATGGCCAGATCCTGAGCGATTCGGAATGCGCTAATGAACAAAGGCACCAGAATCGGCATGAGCGCCTTGGCGCGACGCAGTATATTCCCGCTTTCAAAATCCGCGCCGCGGGCCTGCTGGGCCTTGATGATCTTATCTGTCTCCTCCAGCAGCGTCGGAATGAACCGCAGGGCGATGGTCATCATCATGGCCAGTTCATGAGCCGGAAGTCCAATCTTCTTGAACGGAGAGAGGAGTGCTTCGATGCCATCGGTTAATCCGATCGGTCTCGTCGTCAGCGTGAGCATGGTGGACCCGATGATGAGCAGCACGAGACGGATGCCGACAAAGGCCGCTGTCCGCAGCCCCTCACGTGTAATATGCAGAACGCCGAACTGCCAGAGCACCTCGCCCCTGACCATGAAGATGTTCACGATCAGTGTGAACGCGATGATGATGAGCACTGGTTTCAGTCCGCGCCAGATATACCTCCTCGGCACCTTCGCCATGATGATGACGGCTTCGAGGAGCAAGGCCGCAACGATAAATCCAGTGAAATCCTTCACGACAAACAGCGCCACTATGTAGAGCAGTGTCGCCATAATCTTGACTCTTGGATCCAGTCTATGAATCACAGAGTTTCCCGGATAGTATTGTCCCAGTGTGATATCTCTTATCATCCTCTATCAGTTATTTCCCAAGCGCCGCAGCAATTGCATCAGCAGCCTGCTCTGCCGTCAGGCAATCCGCAGGCAGGTCCATTCCCTCTCTTCGGAGCTGCGATACGATCTCCGTCGCGTCAGGGAGCGCCAGCCCCATGGACTTCAGTTCCTCTTCCCGCGCAAAGACTTCAGCCGGCGTCCCGTTCATGGCCAGTCTGCCTCTGTGTATAACGAGTACCTGATCGGACATACGCGCGATGTCATTCATGTTGTGAGAAACGAATATCGTAATGTTCTTTTCATTTCTGTGGATTGTCTGCACCATGTCCAGAATGTCAAAGTGCGCCTTCGGATTTAATCCGGCCGTAGGCTCATCGAGCACAAGCACCTCGGGCTTCATCGCCAGAACGCCCGCGATGGCGACTCTCCTCTTTTGTCCGCCGGACAGTTCAAAGGGCGAGTGATCCTTGATTCTTTCGTAGTCCAGTCCTACCAGTTCTATGGAACTGCGCACCCGCTCGTCGATTTCTTCCTGAGAGAGACCGAGATTGGTCGGACCGAACGCAACGTCCTGCGCAACAGTCTCTTCGAAGAGCTGGTATTCAGGGTACTGAAATACCAGCCCGACTTTTCTTCTAATGTCGAGCATCTTCGTGTGACTGTCCGTGATATCGACACCGTCGATGATAATGTTTCCTTCGTTCGGTTTCAGCAATCCGTTGAGATGCTGCAGCAATGTGGATTTACCGGATCCTGTGTGTCCGATGATTCCCACAAAACTGCCATCTTCGATTTTGAAACTCACATCCTCGAGGGCGACGGATTCGTGAGGCAGTCCTTCATTATATATATGTGTCAGATTCTTAACTTCAATCATAAGGCTTTTGCCTCTATAATCGCTCTGACGAGTTCTTCATCGGAAAGAATGTCTTCCGGCAGATCAACGCCGCGCTTTCTCAGGAGCGACGCCATCTGGACAGCCGTCGGTACTCCCAGGCTCAGCGCTTTCAGTTCCTCTTCCCGCCGGAAGATTTCCTGCGGCGTGCCTTCCATTTTGACAACGCCTCCGTCCAGAACGATGACGTGGTCCGCGCAGGCGGCCTCTTCCATGAAGTGTGTGATGAAAACAACCGTCATGCCTTTGCTGTTCAACTCTCTGGCAATACCCAGTACTTCACGGCGGCCCTTCGGGTCGAGCATGGCTGTCGGTTCATCGAAGACGATGCACTCCGGGTCCATGGCGACAGCGCCTGCAATAGCGATACGCTGCTTTTGTCCGCCGGAGAGCAGATGCGGGGATTTATCTTTGTAGTCGCCCATCTCCACGCCTTCGAGCGCATTATCGACGCGCCGTCTGATTTCAGCCGGGTCGATACCCAGATTCTCCGGGCCGAAGGCCACGTCGTCCTCAACGATAGCGGAGACAATCTGGTTGTCCGGGTTCTGGAATACCATGGCTACCTTTTGACGCACCGTCCATGTGTTCTCCATCGCAGCGGTGTCAAGACCGTCGATATAGACTTTGCCTGAGGTCGGCAAAAGCAGACCGTTCAGATTCTTGGCGAGTGTGGACTTACCGGAACCGTTCTGTCCGATGATGGCGGTGAAACTTCCCCGCTCAACAACAAAGGAGACGCCGTCTATTGCTCTGGTCGCAACAGGGGCTCCCCCTTCGTCCATTTTCGTATATTCAAATATGAGATCTTCTACTTTGATGTATGCCATTATCGCAACTGCTTACTTTCTGCCGATTCCTACCTTATTGAGTGCCGAGGATATGACGAGGGCCAGTATAATTCCAACAGAGAACTGGCCGATGTTCCACGGAATACCAAGAGCCGCTACCGCCCAGGAACCGTACATGATTCCCTCCGCGATAAAGTACCCGAAGACCATGAACAGACCGCCGCATACCATAGCAACAATGCGCAATACCGTTTTTGATCTCGCCGTAGCGCATCTGCCCATGAAAGAATCGATGATGAGAACCGCGATGAGGGTCATGATCCCCTTGATGAAAAAGGTCCATGGCGCCCACATGGCAAATCCGCCCAGCACGTCCCCCATCATGCATCCGAGAGAAGCAGCCGCAACGCTGTGCTTCTTGTCCAGCAGACCGATGGCGATGAATATGATGCCGTCGCTGAGATTGACATATCCCTGGGTGAAAGGCACCGGTATTCTAAGAACAAATATGGCTACCATTATGATACACATCATCATGGCGGTAAGAACCGTCGTCGATGTTTTTTTCATCCTTGTTTCCATTCTTGTGTCCATTATTATCACCCTTTTCAGCAACTTCTGTCTAGTTTATACTATACTATGCCAATATTGTATATAATTAAATAGACAAAAATAATTATTTTTATAATAACAGTTTGGAGGAACATCATGAAAGCCCTGCTCCCTGTATTCGATGAATCGCGTGAAAAGCCCTATTACCTACAGCTCTACGGCTATATCAAAGAATCCATTCTTGCCGGAGAAATCAAGGAGGACGAGAAGCTGCCGTCCCTTAGAAGCCTTGCTAAATCTACAGGTCTGAGCATCACAACCATTGAACAGAGTTATAACCAACTGCTGGTCGAGGGATACATCTACTCCAAACCCCAGTCCGGCTACTATGTCAGCAAAGTTCTGACGGGCCGCAGTCAAACTGTACCTGCTGAAACAGACCATCCGGAAACAGAAGTGTACGCTTTGGGCGATGCTGCCGGTTTTGAAGTCCCTTCCATGCAGTATGATCCGGAGTGCTTTGACTTCAACAAGTGGAAGAAGTGCATGAACAAAATACTCAACGATCACTCCCCTGCGCTCATGTTCGAAGGAAGTCCACGGGGAGAAATCGCTCTCCGCGCTGAGATATCCAGATACCTCTACATGTCCAGAGGCGTCAGCTGCACGCCCGATCAGATCATCATCGGCGCAGGTACCCAGCAGATTACAAACCAACTGGCTACCCTGCTGAGAAAGCAGGGGGTCGAGCATGTAGCGCTGGAAGATCCAGGGTACATGCCTGTCCGAAACGTCTTCCGCGACAGAGGCTTCGCCATCACTTCTGTTGCAGTCAGAAGCAACGGCCTGGCCATTGAGAAACTTCCCGCCAACATCAGGGCAGCCGCTTACGTCAGTCCCTCCAACCACGCATACACGGGAAGCGTCATGCCGATCGGACGCAGATACGAACTGCTGGCCTGGGCGGAGGAGAACAACAGTTACATTATCGAGGACGATTACGACAGCGAGCTCCGGTACTTCGGCAAACCGATTCCCGCTCTCAAAAGCCTCGCCGGCGGCGACCGCGTCATCTATCTGGGTTCTTTTTCAAGCACCCTGTTCGCTGCGCTTAAGATCAGTTACATGGTCCTCCCTGCCAGAATGGCAGAGGTCTTCTCCTCTATCGCCGGGGACTACTCGCCGACCTGTTCCAAACTGGAGCAGCTGACTCTGGCCATGTTCATGGAGAGCGGTTTGTACCAGACCCATATCAAGAAACTCCGCAAACTGTACTCCCAGAAGTTGACCAGAATCACCGAAGCATTCCATGCAAAAGCATCTGACTTCGTACGGGTCATCAGCTCTTCCTCCGGTCTCAGCATCATCCTTGAAATCAACTCTCTAAAGAGTCCGGGGCAGATAAAAAAAGATGCCGAAGGTCTCGGCATCCCTGCTGTCTGCGTTGGCCGCAGAATCATTCTATATTATAATCAGATTCCTCTTTCAGAAATCGACGGCGCCGTATCGCAGCTGGCAGATTTGTGGCGGCGATAAGGACAAGTATCGACGCAATGGTAACCAGCAACCCGTTGATGAACCCCTCCGGCCGGAAGAAAAGTTCAATCTCGTGGGTTCCCTCACTCAACCCGGCGCTGATCCAGCAGTCGCCCGTCAGTTCCCCGATATCGGTTTTCCTGCCGTCAATCTTCATGGTCCATCCTTCTTCAAATGGAATGGAGGTGACGAGTACGCCGCCGCTGCCCGCGTCAACCGTTCCTTTGATGTGAGTATCGGTCGCATCGGTCACCGTCATGAGATTCGAGGATATCATTTTGTAAGCGTTGTCCCAGGCTGCCTGATCCAAAGTGCACACGTAGCAGGTGATCCTGCCCATCTTTCCCATTTCAAAATCGACCTTGATCTTGAACTCCTGTCCCGGCTTCATGACACCGATGTTGAGGATAGAACCACAGTCTGCCTGAACCGAAATCTCCTCCGGATCATCCTGACACTCTATGTTTATCTCCTCTGCGTAGTCCGAAGCAATATATACATAATACTTAGCATTCTCTTCCGCCGTATACTTGATCGTAACGCCTCCGCGGCTTCCGACATCCCGAAGTGTGCTCTCTATGTGCGAATCACTGACATATTCAGCATCCGTATTGATGCCTGTCACTTCACCCTGCCCCACGTTGCGGAAGACGCTCTCCTCTTTCCCGGAAGTGGCAGCTCTAACGTAGTCGTCCAGATTGATGAACGGATTCGTATCATATGGTCTCCATGTCCTGATGGACTCTGGCAGCATATATCCGATGGACAGAGGATAGTTGCTGGCGTACAACCTTGAGTCCTTATCCATTTTCACATAACTGAAATCGGGATCATTCAGTTTTCTGTTCTTCGCAATCAAATAGTCCACATTTGTAATGCAGCTGGTTACCGGACTCGTCTCATTGTAATTGAACCGGTTGCTTCCCGGATGTCCTTCCAGTCCGATGCGCTCCATCAGAGTCGTTGTATTGCTGTTGAGCGTTGAGGAGAACTGCCCCATTCCCCGATAGTGGTAGAATGCCGGACAATTGTGGATGATCGCGTCGTCGATCTCCATCCTGGCAAATCGTCCGTTCCCTCCATCGGAGGTGGCGCCGCTTTCATCCGCCGCGTACTTCGCAAGGCGGGTCACGCTCGCCTTGTTCTCATTGTATGTCTCACGCGAGGAGTTCCCCATGGTGTCGAAGTACATGCTGGTGGACACGCACATTTCTGCCACAACAATAACAGCCAAAAGGCCCAGGAACGGTCTCCGCGTAAGCTTTTGCTGTTTGTAAAGTCCGAGTAGGGTTCCATAGGCTGCCGTGAGCGCCAATCCGTAATACACGAAGAAGTTCATGTTGTCGACGGCGCTCTGCAGAACCTTCTGCGCCAGAATGAAATACGCTCCGATTACAATAAACAAAGCGAAGATTCTGTTCTTTCCGATGCCGTTCAGCCTGTTGAACGCCCGATAGGCCATGGTCACGAGCACAAAGCATATTACGAAAGAAAAACGGTGCGGAAGCTGATTCGGGAAATGCATTCCATGCCAGATGAAGTCCAGTTTATTGATGTTGAGGCACAGGAACATGAATACGATAAATGCGCCGTTCAGAATCTTTTCTCTAAATGATATTTCATTGGATATGTAATAGCAGGCCAACATCGCCGTCACGAAGAATCCGCAGCAGAGATTCGGCAGTCCTTCCAGATAAGTCAGGTGCGCCACAGGGAACAGCTGGTTGACCACGTCCAGTACGTCGTAATAGAAACTCCAGTCCTCCGGCATGGACGAGGAGAAGTAGTAGGCGTTTTGCATGCTGATGAAGGTCGGCAAAAGCATCACAGCGGACATGGCAATTCCCAACAGGGAAGCGCCGACCGCCTGAAGGGTGGTGAACAGACATGCCTTCGCACCTCTGTCCCGTACCGTAATGAAGTAGAACACTGGGTAGTAGACAAGCACGAAGATGCACACCATGATAGCAATGTAATAGTTGATGAACACGATGAGTGCCAGAATTATAGTGTACAGTGCCATTCGCCCGTCTGTGATCAGCCGATTCAGACCGAGCATGAGCAAAGGCAACAGCATTACCGCGTCCAGCCACATGATGCACCAATAATAACCGATGGTGTATGTGCAGAGCGCGTACATGCTGGCGAAGAGCGCTGTCTTCAGTCCCGCCCTTCTGTCCTCAATCATCTCAGATGGGTTGTAGACGTTCTTGAGATATATGTACATGAAGCTTCCCGTCAGCCCGACCTTGATGAGCAGAATAACGCTCACTCCTTCCATGATCAGTGATTTCGGAAAGAGAATCAGCAGCAGATTGAGAGGACTGGCCCCGTAATAAGACAGGAGGCACCAGAAGTTACATCCACCGCCGCTGTTCCAGGAATAAAAGAGACTTCCCCCTCCTTGAAGCCTGTATTGCAGCTCGCTCAGGAACGGGACATATTGATGGTACATATCTATGATCGCAAGTTGCTGCTGGCCGAAAGGATAGATTCCGGACGCAGCAAATACAAATACCAGTATGATGACCGGCATGAAGAACGCCAGATAGACGTACCTGTTCACTTTGAGAAAATGCAGGATCTTACTCTTCAATATTTGATTCCTTCTCTACGTAGACCGGCCTCCCTTTGGTCTCAAGATACATCCTGCCGATGTATTCTCCAATGAGTCCCAATATGGCGATAATGACGCCGCCAAAGAACAGAATGAGGCAGATGGTGGACGCGTATCCAGGCGTGTCCTTGCCCATGACGATGGTTTTGATGATTTCTATAATGAAGTACAGGGCAGACCCTGCTGCAATAATGCCGCCGAAGGCGCCCGCGAACTTAAGCGGAGAATCTGCGAAATCTATGAACCCGTCGATCGCGTATTTCGTGAGACTCCAGACCGTCCACTTGCTTTCCCCCGAAAGCCGCTTCACATTCTCGAATTCGATCCACTCCGTGTCGAACCCCACCCATGCGAAGATGCCTTTGCTGAAGCGCTGGGTTTCAGGCATCTCAGCGATGGCTTTCACCATGCGATGCGCCATGAGTCTGAAATCCACTGCTCCGTCGACGATTTCGATTTCACAGTACCGGTTCATCAGCTTGTAGAAGAGTCTGGCGAAGGCACTCCGGATCTTCGGTTCCCCTTTCCGGCTCACTCGCCTGGCGGCAACGCTGTCGCAATCTGTCTCTTCCATCTTCTTCAGCATCTCTTCGATGAGCTGCGGCGGATGCTGCAGGTCCGCGTCTATGAGTACCGCCAGATCGGCAGGGCGGCCGCCCTTGGTCCCTTTTACCGATGCTTTCAGTCCGGCGAAGATCGCCGCTTCCTTGCCGAAGTTTCTGCTGAAGGAAATATACTTGACCGCCGTCAGTTCCTCCGCGCCCCTGTCCGCGATCCGTTTGATCTGCTCCAGAGTTCCGTCGGTACTGCCGTCATCTATAAAAATGTAACTGAAATCATAGCTGTCTCTGTACTCGCCGCTCTGCGCGATCTGAGTCTCCACAGCCTGAACCGCTTCATACAATACTTCAATATTCTGTTCCTCGTTATAGCAGGGAACGATGATGTCGATGCGCTTATTGTCCATGGGCTTATTGTACGGCTTTCAGACAAATCTTGTCAACGAAGGGGAAAGAAAAAGAGACTCGCAGATGCGAGTCTCTCGTTATTGCTTTTGCATTATTGTTCCCTGGTGAAGCTTATTTGCTTACTGCTGCCAGGAACGCTTTCTCTGAAAGTTCATCCGCGTATTCGGAATCCATTTCTTTGATTCCAGCAGGGAATTCGTACTTCGCCAGTCTCTCTACGAATGGATCCGGATCGAAGTGTTCTGGACCCCAAGCGCCCGGCTCATTCCAAATGCCCTTGGCAATCAGTTCCATCATGATGACAGGACCTACTGCAGTCTGTGCAACGACGGAGTTAGTGGTGTACTTCTTGATGCACTCCTGATTGTCAGCTACCTGATAGAGGTATACGGATCTGTACTTTCCGTCTTTCCAGCCGGTTACCCAAGTGCCTGCGCAGCCTTTTCCTGTCATTTCATCTGTTGCGCCAACCGGTGAAGGGATGACCTTGCAGACGAAGTCTCTCGGAGTGATCTCGCTGTCGCCAACCTTGACTTTGTCTCTCTTGTTGTCGAGTCCCCATCCATGGAGAGTCAGCAGCTTCGCTCTGAATTCTCTCGGTACGCCGTACTTGAATGTAACTCTGTTGCAGTCGATCTCTCTAGGAACGAGCAGTACTTCTTCGTGCTCTACGTTTACAACTTCTACATCGCCGATTCCGCCAGGGAAGTTGAAGATTTCAGGCTCTGAGAACGGTTCTGTGCAGAACCAGTGTCCGTCCGGGTTCTCTTCGTTCTTTTCCCAGATGACTGGTGGCTGCAGGCATTCTTCGATGGTTGTCCATACGGAGAATCCGAAGTCTGAATCAGTGTTTCCATAGTTGTCGCCGTCACGGACATCAACTCTGTCGATCTTGTCGAAGAGATGTACTGCCGCATACTTCGCGAATACGTCGGCCATACCAGGCTCTACGCCGGATCCGCAAACTGCAATCTTACCGGAAGCTTCCCATTCCTTCTGCTTCGCGAACTGATAGTCGCCCAGCTTGATGTATGGCAGTTCATAAGGCTTCTCTGGATGCTCGGTACCCAGCGTCATAGCGCAGTCAAGGTATCCGATTTTCAGTTCCAGGCATGTATCAAAGATCGTCTGGTTCATTCTTGGGTCGCACGCGTTCATAGCGAAGTCGCAGCCGTGCTCAGCTACAACAGCTTTGATGCTCTCTGGATCCATAGCATTGATCTGTGCAGGAACGAACTTGCCGCCGCCGCAGATCTCATTGGCTACTTTCTCAGCTCTTGCCAGATCGTAGTCGGCTACGACTACCTTCTCAGCCCAGTCGCCTTCTGCGCCGGCTCTCTCAATAATCTTCGCAGCTGATGTGCCTACTCCGCCGGCTCCGATGATAAGTAATTTCATAGTTCTTACCTCCATAATATAAATATTACTTTGTTGCCGTTTATCTGTGGACCGCCCCTGCTGCGGGACAATCTTTTCTGTCTATAATATTAAGCCTTTTGCCTTTGTTGTTCAATGAGCCGTTTGCTCTAAATATGTACTTATTTGCTGTCCTTAAGGTCGATCAGAATCAGCTCGCTGCCCATGCCTTTGAACACGCTCCGCAGGCTCAATGCATCGGAACTGAAATAGGTGGCGCTTGAAACAGACGGTTCCTCCGCCAACCTGGTGAGCAGTTCTTCTCTCGCTGAGAGATCGCCTGCCCGGCGGTTATGGGCATCAATTTTGCCGATGAGATTGTCACGGTCCATTCTGAATCTGAGAACGCGAAACTGGCCGGACATACCTGTGCACCGCACCAGGAATTCCGCTTCACCGTCGTAATTCCTTATAAGTCTCTGCAGATCGGCATTCGTTCCGATTCTCTTCAATGATTTGGAAACATTGTCGTCGAAATTATAGACCAGAATACTCAAACTGCTGAGGGCTCCCGGGAACTTTTCTTTCGTCGTTACCATGTAGTTGCTTCCCGAGGCAATGAGGTTCTCCCCGAGGCTGCGCAAAAGCCGATACGGTTCCGCCAGGATCTTGTTAACATCCCGGCTCATGATCTCCTCAAGTTCCGGTTCTTCCGTCTTGATCTCCGCGTAATCGTCATATACGTCCACATCGACGATGGTCGGCTTTACTTTCAGCTTATCCAGATAATCTGCGTAGACGCCTTTGACCTGACGTCTGATGGCGCTTTCGATCTGACTTGGAGAACACCTTGTGTACTTGGCCTCAATCTCCCTGCTGATAATCTTCCCGATATACTTCTTTCTGTATTCGAGAGGGTGCATGCCGAACCAGTGCTCGAAGTGCTTGATGTAATATCTTACCGCAGAAAAACCAGTCTCTTCCGCGATAACCCCGATTTTCTTGTTGGTGCCAAGCAGCAGCTTCTCAGATTCTTCTACTCTGATATAACTGAGCAGATCCTGAAAGCTGAGGCCGGCGGCTTCCTTGATGATGTGGGAAAGATAATAAATGCTCAGGTGCTCTCTCTCGGCGATTTCGCTGAGGGTGAGTTTCCTATTGTAGTTGTCATACATATAGTCCGTAATTCTGTTCAGACGTCCCGCCAGAATCTTGTTGCCTTTGTTCTTGGCTTCGTTCTTGAACTTGCCGTCCTCCATGACGAAGTATCTGAAATCGGACATGAGGCACGCGATGAGGTTGTGAGTACTCTCAATGACTTTGTGTTCGTAGCCGTAACCCTTCTGCAGAACCTCCATCATGATTCTCGCCAGGATGCCTCTGAGAATATCCAGACTCTCGTCGCTGTCGTCTTCCATCTCTGTGACAAAGAAGCTGTTCTTCAGATTATCGTAATATCTGGAGAAATAGGAGAGGTCCAGCTGGAGCATCATGACCATGTTGTCTTCACCTGTACTCTCGAAACTGTGCATCTCTCTGTCATTCAGGATATAGACGTCGCCCTGCTTCAGATTGTAGGTGTAATACCCGTTGCGAAGAGTGATCGTTCCATCGAGAACGTAAACAACTTCCATATCATCATGGAAATGAATCGGATATTCCTCGATGTTTGCTGTTATCACGTTGATTGGCAACTCATCTCTGTAGGTTATTTTTTCTTTGAGCATTTTCGTCCCTCTATTTCTATGGAATTATGTAAACTCAGAGCCTTGATTGTAAATAATTGGTTCAACAATCGCAAATCCTTGTTATTATGGGCATTTCAGGGGTTATCCACAACAATTCGGAAATTGTATACAATTTAATCCAATATTGCCTGTGTATAACCATTTTTTTACTATTGTTGAAATTTCAACGGTTTTCACTGTCAAGTTCTTATTTTCATACAAAGTTTTCCACAGGTTTTTTCCGTTTTATTTCATCTGCACCCCAAAATCCTCAAAAACGTGGATTTTCTGCGGTTTTCGGGCCTTTTGTCATTTATTTACTGTAAATGGAACGCAAACCACATTCGCAGGATTATTTTGACAGCAAACTAATAACCTGTGCACCGATTATACTCCTATTATTTAAACAATTTCAATATAAAGTCCATGATTTTTGATGCACAGATGCATAAGAATTGACTTTTTTGTCGGAAAGAATTACACTCACCATGATGTTGTTGCTGTTTACATAGGAGTACTACATGATGAGTGCAACAAAATTGTATCAGAAAGATGTTTACACGAAGGAATGGGAAGCTGAAGTAACCAGAATCACCGAACAGGGTATTTACCTTGATCAAACCGCTTTCTTTCCTGAAGGCGGCGGCCAAAGCTGTGATTTGGGGACGATTCAGGTGCTCTCCGGCGGGAAGCCGGGAGAACTGCTTCCGGTAACAGATGTACAGGAGGACGGCGACGATGTAGTCCACCGTCTGGCCTCTCTGGATGGACTCCATGAAGGCTGCCGCGTTCGATGCAATATCGATTGGCCGCGTCGTTTCGATAACATGCAGCGCCACTGCGGCGAGCACATCCTCTCCGGGATCTTCTATCAGGAATGCGGCGGCGTCAACCGCGGGTTCCACATGGGAGACGATTATATGACCATCGATATCAGTCTGGAAGATGAGCCTACCAATCCGGAGGCGTCAAGACCAGAGTTGATCGACTGGAATATGGCGCTCCACTGCGAGCGGCTAGCCAATGAAGTCGTATGGTCCAATGCGCCTGTCCACGTGTTCCGTTTCGATAACCGGGAAGACGCCGAGAAGATGCCTTTGCGTAAGAAACTCGCATTTGACGAAGACATCTCCATCGTTTGCGTCGGGTCGCCCGAGCACGCCGCCGACTGCGTGGCTTGCTGTGGCACCCACCCATCCACGGCGGGGCAGGTCGGTCTGATTAAATTATATAAAGTAGAAAAATACAAAGATATGTTCCGCGTCTACTTCGAAGCGGGTGCCCGCGCCCTGACGGACTATGAGAAGAAACATGACATGCTCACGGAGCTTTCGAACAGCTACTCATCCTCCATCGAAGATTTCCCTGACAAGGTTCGCGGACTTGAGCAGCGCGTCGCCGACACGAAAGGTGAACTGATCAAACTGAAGCACGCTTTCACGGAAATAGAGTGCGCCGCGCTGGATGAAGAGCTGGCGACGGCTGATACAAAGGTTGTGGTTCACGCCCTCGAACACTTCTCCATGGACGACGCCTTCAATATGGCCAAGTCCTACATGGGCAAAGACAGATGCAAAGGCAAACTGATTCTGCTGTACTCGAAGCCGTCGACCTCTTATGTTCTCGTAAGCGATGGGGAAATCCACTGTGGCAGTCTGGTCAAAGAATACGCCAACTTCTATCAAGGGAAAGGCGGCGGGAACGATGTTTCCGCACGGGCGATTTTCACCAGCGAGGAAAACGCATCGTTATTTGCCGATTTGTTGACGAAACATCTGACGTAAGTGTCATCAGAATAAAAAAGGCCGCGCGTCCTTGAACTGCTACTCGTCAAGTAGACAGTTGAAAAAAGAAAAGTTTTTTCTCCAGCTCCATATTGGGGCTGGACTTTTTATGCTGCCATTAGGTACTGAGCGTGCTTCTCCATTGGGGTGAGTACGCCC
>SVCX01000024.1 GCA_015058145.1 Clostridiales bacterium
TAGTTATTCTGGCAGCCCTGTTATCATGGATTATCCCTGCCGGAAACTACGACACGTTGGTATATGATGAAGGTTCCAACCAGTTCCTCGTATACTCGGCAGATTATGATGAAGAAGCAGGCACCGGTACTGAGACCGCGTATCCTGCAACCCAGCAGACGCTGGATGACTTCGGTATCACAGCCGGTCTCGACAACTTCACAAACGGCAACATCTACAAGCCAATGTCGATTCCTGGCACATACCAGAAAGTCGAAGCGCATCATCAGGGCATCAAAGAATTCCTGGCTTCCCCGGTACAGGGTACCGCAGACGGCTTTGACATTATATTCTTTATTCTGATGCTCGGTGGTACGATCGGAGTTATCAATTACATCGGCGCATTCAACGCAGGTATCGGCGCCCTCGCCAAGTCCTGTAAAGGCCGTGAACAGATTATTCTGATCGCAGTTACTGCGCTGATCGCTCTGGCAGGAACTGTCGAAGGTTTCTGTGAAGAGACCATCGCACTATATCCGGTACTTGTTCCGGTGTTCCTGGCAGCAGGCTATGACGCCATCACTGCTGTAGGCGCGATCTACATGGGTTCCACCATCGGCTGCATGTTCAGTACGATCAACCCATTCTCCGTAGGTATCGCGTCCTATGCTGCCGGAACTTCTATGAACGCCGGCCTCGGCTTCAGAGTTGTCGGTCTGATCATCGGCACGATCATCACAATTCTCTATCTGATGAGATATGCCAGCAAGATCAAGAAGAACCCTGAAAAGTCACTGGTATACGACCAGAGAGATCTGGTACACGAGAAGTTCTCCGCAATCGACATGGAGAACATTCCTGAGTTCACGACCAGAAGAAAGCTGGCTCTGCTGGCCTTCGTTCTGACCTTCGCTATCATGATCCTTGGAATCATGAAGCTGGGATGGTGGTTTGAAGAACTGTCAATCCTGTTCATGTGCTCCGGCGTTGCAATCGGCATCATCGGCGGCATCGGCGAGAAGAACATCGTTCGCGAATTCGTAAACGGCGCAGCCGACCTGGTAGGCGTAGCTCTGATCCTGGGTGTTGCAAGAGCTGTTACAATCCTCCTGGACAACGGAAACATTTCCGGAACGATCCTGGAAGGACTGTCCTCTGCAGTATCCGGAATGCCGCCTGCAGTATTCCTCATCCTGCTGATGCTGGTATATGTAATCCTCGGATTCTTCATCAACTCATCATCAGGGCTGGCTGTTCTGTCCATTCCTATCATGGCGCCTCTGGCTGACATCGTAGGAATTCCAAGAGAGCTGATCGTATCCGCTTACGTATACGGTCTGGGAATCATCACATTCATCACTCCGACAGGTATCGTTATGCCTTCCCTCGAAGTTGTTGAAACCACTTACGACAGATGGCTGAGACTGGCAATGCCTCTCGTTCTCATACTGACTGTATGGGGCGCGATCATGCTCGTCGTTCAGCTGATGTTTGCCTAAGCTGTATCAGTTCGTTCGAAAGGCCATGCATCCCTGCGTGGCCTTTTATATCTTTATAAAGGAGATCAAATAAATGGCTGTATTGGAAGGATTAAAACCTGAAAAAGTATTTCAGCACTTTGAGTCAATCTGTCAGATTCCGCACGGATCCGGCAACACGAAGCAGCTCAGCGACTGGCTCGTGGATTTCGCAAAGGCCAGAAACCTGGAATTCTATCAGGACGACATGAACAATGTAATCATCATCAAAGAGGCTTCCGCAGGGTATGAGGAAAGCGAACCGGTCATCCTGCAGGGCCACATCGATATGGTCTGCAATCAGGTGGAGTCCTGTACGAAGGATATGGCAACAGAAGGCCTGGACCTGGTCGTAGACGGTGATATCATCTATGCGGAAGGAACGACTCTCGGCGGAGACGACGGCGTAGCAGCAGCCTTCATGCTGGCGATACTCGACGACGACAGCCTGCCGCATCCGAGAGTCGAGATGGTCTTCACCACGGAAGAAGAAACCGGACTCTACGGCGCGGAAGCCATCGACGTTTCCCCGCTGAAGGGAAAGCGTTTTATCAACATCGACTCTGAAGATGAAGGCATCCTTACCGTGGGATGCGCCGGCGGCGTGACGGGAATCGGATCGGTTCCATTCACCAGAGAAGCTTACGAAGGTCAGGCGTTTGAAGTCAAGCTCTTCGGCCTCAGAGGCGGTCACTCTGGCACAGATATCACAATGGGGCAGGAGAACGCTGTGAAATCCATGGGCAGATTGCTCTATGAGCTGCAGGAAAAGGCGAACGTACGCATCGTCAGCCTGGAAGGCGGCGTAGCGGATAACGTCATCCCGACATCCGCGTCCGCAGTGATCGTGACTCCGTCTTCTGACAAGGCGCGCGAAGTATTCGACTCCTGCAAAGCAATCTTCGCTCACGAGTTCAAGGTCGACACCGACTTTGATATGACCCTTACGGAGACGGACAACGCGCTGGATCCTATGGACGAGGAATCCGGACAGAAAGTCCTGGCATACCTGATTGGTACGCCGAACGGCATCGAGAAGATGACCATCGGTATCGAAGGTCTGCCGCAGACTTCCTTGAGCCTGGGCGTTCTCAGAACCAACGAGGACGCTGTGGAATACACTTTCTGCATCCGCAGTGCTGTGGATTCCGAATGCGAAATGCTCGCGCAGCGTCTGGAATGCCAGATCAAACCTCTGGGCGGCACCCTCCGCAGAGAAGGTCCTTATCCAGGTTGGGAATACGCGCCGGTTTCACCGCTTCGCGACCTGATCTGCGAAGTCTACAAAGAACAGACCGGCAAGGACATGGTTATCGAAGCAATCCACGCTGGCTTGGAATGCGGTTACTTCTCCGGCAAGATGCCGGGACTGGACTGCGTATCCATTGGCCCTGACGTGAGAGACGTTCATACGCCGAACGAAAAACTGTCCATCAGTTCTACACAGAGAACATGGGAACTGGTCACCGAAGTGCTGGCCAAGATGAAACCGTAACGTACGGTTCACCGAAAAACATCAAAACAGCCCTCTCGCAGGGCTGTTTTTTCGTGGTATAATTGTTCCTGGATGATAAGGGAGGAATGAATCCATGTTATACAGAAACTTTCAGACGACAGGCGATAAAGTGTCTTTGCTGGGTCTCGGCGCAATGCGTTTCCCGATGACGAAGGACGGCAAAGTTGACGAAGCGGAGTCGATCCGCATGATACGCCATGCCATCGACAGCGGCATCAACTATGTAGACACTGCGTACACTTATCACGGCGGAACCAGCGAAGTCATCGTCGGCAAAGCCCTCAAGGACGGCTATCGGGAGCGTACGTTCATCGCAGACAAACTTCCGATCTGGCTCGTCAAGGAAGAAGCGGACGTCCGCAAGTTCTTCGATGAGCAGATACAGCGGTTAGATGTGAACTGCATCGACATGTATCTGATTCACTGCATCGATAAGGACGGCTGGGAGGTGACGAAGAAATGCCGTGTCATTGAGATCCTGGAAGAGCTCAAGGCTGAAGGAAAAATCGGCCGCATCGGTTTCTCCTTCCACGACGAACTGTCTCTGTTCAAAGAGGTTATAGACGCCTACGACTGGGAGTTCTGCCAGATTCAGCTGAACTACGTGGACGTCAATTTCCAGGCCGGCATGGAGGGTCTGCTATACGCAAACGCCAAGGGGATTCCGGTTGTCATCATGGAGCCTCTGAAAGGCGGCAGACTGTCTGATGCCGTTCCGCCGGTCGTTCAGAAACTATGGGATCAAGCTTCGGTAAAACGCGCCCCGGCCGAATGGGCTTTCAAATGGGTCGCATCCCATCCGGACGTCGCAACGATTCTCAGCGGCATGAGCACCATGGAGCAACTGGATCAGAACCTGGAACTGTTCTCCCGTGAAGATCTGCCAGTCCTGACCGACGAAGAAAATGCGCTGATTGCACAGGCAGCCGATCTCTACCGTACGCTGATCAAATATCCGTGCACCGAATGCAAGTATTGTCAGCCGTGTCCGAACGGCGTTCTGATTCCGCGCATTATCCGCTACTACAACGACTGGTGCGCCTATGAGCACAATCCGAAGCTCAAGGAAGAGTATCTGGTATGGCAGGATGAATCGGAACACGCCTCCAACTGCATCAAGTGCGGCGCCTGCGAAGAGCACTGTCCGCAGCACCTGCCGGTCATGCAGATCATGGACGAAATCGTTGAAGCTTTTGGAAGATAAATAAGAGACCTACAATGACGAACATCAATTACATCACCGCAGAAGAAGCAGCAAAGAGCGTCAGGTCGGGAGACCGTGTATATATCGGAACGAGCAGCAGTTTCGCCTATGAACTGGTGGACGCGCTCTACGACAGAAAGGATGAGCTGGAGAACGTCACGCTTCTCTGCTCTATGTCCATCACCCCATGCAGAATGTTCAATACGGACTGGCCTGCCGGCATACCAGCCGGTCGCAAAGGCAATCCGTTTATTTTCGACACCTTCTTTCTGGGCGCCGGCGAGCGCGGCGCTCACAGAAAGCACAATATGGCCTTCGAATTCACATCCTTCCACCTGAGTCAGATCGACCTGTGGATGCGTGAAATCGGCCGTCCGGACATCAGTTTCCTGCAGGTGTCCCGGCCCGATGAGAGCGGCCGCTGTTCCTTCGGATCCTCCGGAATCTGCGACCACAAATACGTTGTGGAGGAAACAAAACGCGGTGTTTATCTGGAGAGCAACACGGGCAGTCCGTACATCTTCGGACAGGACAACCTCATCAGCCTGGATCACGAAAAGGTTGCCGGCGTTCTTCTGACGGACCACAACGCGCCGGAGCTCATGCCGGATAAAATCGACGATGTATCCAGACAGATTTCCCAGATCGTCGTTCAGGAAGTTCCTGACGGAGCGACACTGCAGCTGGGCCTGGGCAAGATGTCGACAGCCATCGGTTATGACCTGAAGCAGCGGAACGATCTAGGCATCTTCTCGGAACTGTTCAGCCAGCCGATGATGATGCTGATGAAGAACGGAAATGTGACGAACCGCTGCAAAGGCTTTATGGACGGAATGAGCGTCTTCTCCTTCTCCGCGGGAACCCAGGAGATGTACGATTTCATGGATCACAATCCTGAGATATACGGAGCGCCGTTCCCATTCGTCAACGACGCCAAAAATATCGCGAAGAACAACAAGATGATTTCCATAAATTCCGCCATGGCTGTGAATCTCTACGGCGAAGTAGCGGCCGACGCCATCGGCTATTCCCAGCAGAGCGCCGTGGGCGGACAACTGGATTTCGTCAAAGGCGCCCAGTGGTCCGAAGGCGGTAAATCTATCATCGCCCTATCCTCTTCTTTCATGAAGAACGGCAAACGCCGCAGCAAGATTTCCCTGCAGTTCGCACCGGGAACGCCGGTCACGACGCCGCGGAGCGAAGTGCAATATATCGCGACAGAATACGGATGTATCAATCTGAAGGTCCTGAACATGTCCGACCGTGTGCGGGCCATGATCAGTCTGGCCCATCCGGACTTCAGGGATCAGCTTACACAGGAAGCAAAAGACGCCGGGCTTATCTGATAAGCCGCGGCGTCTTTTTTATTCATTTCTATAAGAGCATGTCTTTCGCAATCGGTTCGTAGAATCGTTTCTGAAGTCCTTCCCAGCTCTGCCCCCTGTCTGCCAGAATCCACATGAGCTTCGCGACAATCGCCTCCAGCGTCATATCCCGTCCCTCCAGAATTTCGAATGATCCGGTCAGTCGTCTGCCCACCTCATAACTTTCCAAATGGCTTCCCTCGTAGGTGACCTGCGTTGTCATAGCGAGCACTTTCTCTTCCGGCTTAAATTTACTGAGTTCGTTAAAGAGTGTCTGTTTGATCGATGCCGGGATGCCACCCGCCCCAAAGCTCTCGATAACAATTCCATCGTAGAGGCGGAAAATCTCCGGTATCAGCTCCGGGGACATGCTCGGCGTTAGTTTCAGCAGGAAGACATTCGTATTGATGCTGTCATAGAAGACTACTCTCTGATCCGTCGCATCCGGCGCGTTCACAAAGGCGGGGTCGTTCAGAAACCGAATGATTCTACCGTTACTGATAGCTGCGATAATCGGCAGATTGATGCTAGTGAAAGCGGAAAAGCTTGTGGATCGAACCTTCTTCGCCCTCGTCCCAGCGATGACGTTCCCCGCAAATACGATCTGCACGCCCCGCGAGGCGGAATCGGCTGCGTAGAGGATGCTGTCCTGCAGGTTTGACTTTGCGTCTGTGATTTCAAAACCGATAGGCTTTTGCGCTCCCGTGAGAACAATTGGTTTGCGGGAGTTCTGAATCATGTATGACAGCACAGCTGCTGTATTCGCCATGGTGTCCGTACCATGGCAGATGACAAAGCCATCATAGTCATCATAATTCTTTTTCACGGCCTCGACGATCTTCAGCCAGTGACCGGCCATCATATCCGTGCTGTCAATGTGGAATAGCTCTTTGATATCAATATCTATATCCGCACCGATTTGCGGCAGATAGCCAAGCAACTGTTCGCTCGTAATCCCCGGCACCAGTCCGTCCGGTGACTGGACGGAAGCAATCGTTCCACCCGTTGTCAAAATCAGAATGTGTTTCATATTTGACTCCATGCTTATTATCTATTTTCCAATCTGCACGCCGCCCTCCGGACAGATCCTTATGCGGAAGCACGATCCTTGACCAAACACCGCATTCATTGCGATACAGTATTCGTCCGCGAACTGCGATGGCACAAAGGCCTGTATGGTGCCTGCAAAACCGCCACCGTGGACGCGGCAGGCACTGTCGCCCTTCCCTTCTAATATGGCTTCGCTGATCGCCAGGGCCACGGCAAGTTCCTGCTTCTCCGGTGTACGGTCTACGTGCACGTTCTGAAGCAGTTTGTAGGAAGAATCGCCGGAGCGTCTGACCAGATCCAGAAATGCTGGCATATTGTTTTCCTTCAAAGCTGTCGCTTCTTTCACCACACGCTCGTTTTCCAATGCGATGTGCATGGCGCGCAGGAAGGCGCGGTCTCCGCCGGCGCGGCGGATTTCCCCGGCCCGCTCAACCACTTCTTTCAGAGTTATTCCTTCCAGAACCTTCTTCCCAAATACGCCTGCTGCCTTTGCGAGATCTGTCTGCACCGCGGCGTAGTCTTCTGTATGATCGGCGTGGGACCCGTGGGTGTTGGTGATGCAGATGCAGTATCCCATCTTATGAAAATCCGTATTCAGCTTTTCCATTGCCGGTGACTGCGGATCGCTGAAATCAATGCGACAGAGTCCTCCCGTAGCAATCGTCATCTGATCCATCAGCCCGCACGGTTTCCCGTAGTAGCAGTTCTCTGCTGTCTGGGCTATCTGAGCAAGTTCTTCAGGCCTGACCGTTCCGTTATTATAGAGACTGCTCAGAATGATTCCAGCCAGTATTTCAAAGGCAGCTGAAGAAGATAGTCCGGATCCCTCCGGTACATTGCTGGACGCATATACGCTGCACCCGCCGACGCGGTAACCGCGCTTTCTCATCTCTTCTGCAACGCCGCGTACCAGCGCAGTGGCTTTCCCTTTCTCCGCCTCCTTTTCTTCTTCTGTCAGTTTGTAATCCAAATCTATCTCAATAAACCCAAAACCTTCGGAAAAGATTCGGACCAATTTATCATCCCTAGGCGCAGCTGCAGCCGCAATGTCCAGATTGATTGCTGCCGCCAGCACCTGCCCGTGTTGGTGGTCCGTATGGTTTCCGCCTATTTCCGTGCGTCCGGGCGCACGGAAAAACTGCGGCTTTCCATCCCCGAACTCTTCAGTGAACCGCTGCAGGAGCCGGGCATAACGCTGTTTCTGCCCTTCGACGGCGTCCGCCCCATAGAGGCGGCCCAGGGCTGCATCCAGTATCATCATTCTCTTCCCTCCCTACTCTTCAGGGTTTGAGTGATTTCATCCACTTTCGCTTCCGTCAGGATGAACTTCCTGCGGAAGACTGCAACCGCGGCGAACATGCCGATGATCGGAAGGATCGTCATAGTCATACGCAGACCCATCAGTGACGACTCACTGGCGGCGGCGGTTACAACGGCGTCCGTATTGTCACTGATGTGGAACACAGCAAGGCATATTGAAGCAATCAGAGCCGCAATTCCGCTGGAAAGTTTGACTACGAATGTCTGCATGGAAAAGATGACGCTTTCATCTCTTCGGTTATTTCTAAGTTCGCCGTAATCAACAGTATTGGCCAGAAAGACAGTCGTCAGAACCGTCAGCATACCAAAGGCCGCGAAGATCAGGAATCCCGGAATGAAGAGCGCGAACAATGTCTTAATACCGGAAATCATGAAAATCAACAGGATGCCGTATCCGCTCATGGCCAATACCATACTCGTATAGAACACCTTCGTCGTACTGATGAAGTGACGAAGCAGCGGGAAGAAGATCATCATGGAAATGATTTGAATCCCTCCTCCGAAGGCGTTGAACAACGTGTAAGAATCCGCCCATGACGCTCCTGCCACATCATACTTAAAGAAGTAAATCAGAAGGTTGGATGTGATGTAGAGGGCGCAGTTGATCAGTACGATGGCGATAACAACCGTCATGGCCTGATCGTTCTGCACCAACGCTTTGAACATCTGTCCTACAGACGGCGTGTTCACATTAACCGTAGATTTTTCTTTGATGGTAATACATGCGAAAGTGATAAACACGATGAACAGTATCGCAATGATCAAGGCAAACAACTTGAATCCTACTCGCTCATCGCCAGCGCCGAGCATCATGACGCACTTCATGGTGATGATCGTAATCAACGCAGACCCCACACCTGCACAGGAACGTGCCAGTGTCGTCAGGTTCTCACGCTCTTTGCCGCCGTCTGTGAAAGCGGGTATCATGGACCAGTACGGAATGTCCATCATCGTGTAGGTCACGCCCCACAGGATGTAACTGACCGCCGCATAGGCGACCAGTCCGCTACCGTCCACGGATGGCGGTGCAGAATACATCAGGAACAGGATCACCGCATTGGTGAGCGTTCCGATCATCAGCCAAGGACGGAATTTACCGAATCTGGTTCTGGTCTTCGCCACGATGATGCCCATAAGCGGATCGTTAAAGGCATCAAAGACACGGGCCACCATCAGTATAATGCCCATGGCAATGGCGCTGACGCCCAGCACATCCTGATAGTAATAAAGAACGTAGGTGGCGGAAAGCATGTAGACCATATCCTTGCCCACCGCGGCTAATCCATATGATGTCTTCTCTCTTCTCGATAGTCTCATTACTTTACCTCAAAGCAGATGATTTCTTCCTTTCCATCCGCAGTCCTGACAGTCAACTTGCCTTCACCGGTTTCGCCGGTTGTGCGAATATAGGTGCCGCTCATTCCGCCCTGCAGAGCAATGACATCCGGTCCGATCAGTTCCACTGTACCCTCCGCGGCCAACATCACCGGGTCATTGGCGAATGGCAGCGTGTTGCCGTGTTCATCCGTCAGCCGGATGCGAATGGCTGCTGCATCGTAACTCTTGCCTTCGGTCAGAACCACACGGTCTGCCTCCGCGCGCAACTTCCGGCTCTCCACCGGTCCTCTGGCGACACGCTTTACCTCCTGACCGTCTTTGATGGCAGCGAACTCATAGATTGTGGATGCGCCGCCCCAGCCGCCGATATACTTGCCGTAGAGCTCGGTCATATCGGACAGATTCATTCTGTACTGCAGCAACGCGCCTCCTGCTTTTGCGAGAGTTGCCTTTGGCAAATCGTAGAGTCCGTAACGGGCCGCTTCATTGAGAAGCCCTTTGATGACCTCCGCTTGCGCCCGACCCATATTCTCTCCTTTTTCCAGGGTGTCGCCGATAAAATCATCCACCAGGATCGGCGGATGCGCCAGATGGCTGTACCTGCCCCGGTGCGTGCGGCCCGGTACGTACTCCTTGATGAAGTCACCGTTCTTGTACATGCGCACGCTGTCCGCATTGGTGAAGATCCAAATTTCACCCCGGTTACCGCCCGGATGCTCACCGATATCCATGGAGGAACTGACCTCCAGCACCGGCGTCTCATCCTGCTGGCTGGCGTAGACGGCTGCTGCAAGCTTCGGGTTGCGGAACATGTCCATAACGCCGTGGTAGCAGATGCGGTCGCCGCTGCCGAAATCTTTGTGTGTATTGTAGTCGAACATGCACCAGCCGAAGGTTCCGGCGATATCTTCCTGCGCCGCCGCTCCCTCCAGCACGTTGGCATGACGCAGTGCGTGGCTGAGCCGGTGTTCCTCATCGTCGAAGGTCTTCGTCGGGTACATGTGTCCGTTGTATTCTGTAATCAGGTATGCCTTGTTCCCATCACTGGTGACTCTGGCTTTTTTCTCAACGCCGGGGTTGTCACCTTTATGGCTGAAATCGTTGTAAGTGAAGACGTCCTCCTGGAAACTGCCCTTCTTATAACAGCGTACGCCTCCCGTCGGACGGGTCGGGTCCAGAATATGCGCTGCCGCGTTCGTCTTCTCATAGAAGGCATCATCATCCACCGATTCGTTGATCCGGACGCCCCAGAGGATGATGGACGGATGGTTCCGATACTGCAGGATCATGTCTTTCACATTGGCAACGGCCTGTTCCTTCCATGATTCACCACCGATGTGCTGCCATCCCGGAAGCTCCGTGAACACCAGAAGTCCCACCTCGTCGCAGCGGTCGATGAAGGCCTGAGACTGCGGATAGTGGGATGTTCTGACTGCATTGACGCCCAGTTCGTACTTCAGGATGTCCGCGTCGCGCTTTTGGATTTCATCCGGCATAGCGTAGCCCACATACGGATAGCTCTGATGCCGGTTCAGACCGCGAATCTTGTATTTTCTGCCGTTGAGATAGAATCCGTCCTTCCGGAATTCCGCTTCCCGGAATCCTATGGCGGTGATGTTTTCATCGATAGGCTCCTCGCCGGCCAGAAGCTGTGTCTTCACATCATACAGGTTCGGTTCTTCCGGACTCCAGTCCAGTATACCGTTCTGTTCAAACTTCGTAACGACTGCGAGGGCAGAAGCTTCTCCCAGGAGGGTGAATTCCTCCTCCCCATGTCTGCGAATGAACTGGCGAAACCTCATGCCGCTGGATTTATCCGGCATCTCGCCGCCCAGTTCGATTTCCGAGAAGAGCACGCGGGTGTCTTCCGATTTCTTCCCCGTTCTGAGAAACAGGTCTTTGATATATGTAGCCGGCTTCACATCCAGATAGACGTTCCGGTAGATGCCGCCATAAGTCATGTAGTCGATGACGAAACCAAACGGAGGAATATCCAGGGTTTCCCGGCTGTCCAGTTTGACGGCGATCTGATTGGATGCGCCGTACTGCACCAGTCCGCTGATGTCCACCGTAAATGCCGTGTATCCGCAGTAATGAGATCCGGCCTCCTCGCCGTTCACGAATACCGTCGCCTGATGAGCCGCCCCCTCGAAGGTCAAAAGCAGCACGCTGCCCTTCCACTCCTCCGGCACTTCTATGGTCCGTGCGTAGCCGGATACCATCTGGTATTCTTCCTCGCGGAAGTAATGGAGCGGGAGTTCTTTGCAGGTATGCGGAATGCGGACCTTCCGGAATTTCGGGTTGTCCCAGTCCTCCGCAAAAAACCAGTCGTTGTTCAGATAGATTCGTTGATTCATATTCTTATCCTACCATACTCTCTCTGTTTATGCATAACCGTACCGTTTCCTCAATAGGATGACGAAGAGGATGACCGGTATGATAGATCCCGCCTCCGCCACCGATGCGGAAAACCAGATGCCGTTCAGCCCGAAGAAGATCGGAAGGATCATAACCGCGCCGATTTCGCAGATGACCACGCGGACCGTCGCGATGAATGCCGACACGACGCCATTGTTCAACGCGGTGAACATTCCTGTGACGAAGATGTTGATGCCGCAGGTGATGAAGATCAGGGCGTAAATACGCATGCCGTGAACCGCCATATCAACAAGATCTTCGTCATAACCGACGAAGATGGAAATCAGCGGACGCGCGAAGATGATCAGCGTCGCCATCATGGCCAATCCGCCGCTCTCCATCAAAATCATGCTCTTCCTGAATAGGTTCTTCATCTCCACACGGTTCTCAGCGCCGTAGTTGTAGCTGAACAGCGGCTGCACGCCCATGTTATATCCGGCAAAAATTGAGAAGAAGATAAATGTGCAGTACTGCATGACGCCAAAGGCGGCAACGCCGTCAGCCCCTGCAAGGCGCAGCAACTGGAAGTTGTACAACATAGATACAACAGACTCGGAGACAGTGGAGACGAACTCGGACAAACCGTTTGTACAGGCCTTTCTGAGCGCCCAGAATTCCACTTGCGGTCTTCCAATCCGCAGCAGACTGTCGTTCGGACGGCTGAAGTAAATCAGCGGTGTAATTCCACCGATGAGCTCACTGATACCTGTTGCAATAGCCGCTCCGGCGATTCCCCAGTGGAGCACCACGATAAAGAAAAAGTCCAGTACGATATTGATCACGCCTGTGATAATCGTGATCCAGAATCCCAGTCGCGGTTTCTCTGCCGTGACGAACAGAATCTGAAAGAGGAACTGAAGCATGTAGCACGGCAGCGTAATCATACCAATCGTTCCATATAGCATGCAGTAGTCCACCATGCTCTCTTCCACGCCGATGAGTTCGATGGCAGGCCGCAGGATGAAAACGCCGATGATTGCCATGACGATGCCAATTGCGATGCAGACATAGACAAAGAATGAAAAATACCCGTTCGCTTTTTCGGGTTCCTGTTCTCCGAGCTTTTTCCCAATAATCGCTGATCCGCCTGTGCCGAGCATCAGACCGAAGACGCCGAGAACGGAGAATATCGGGAATGTGACGTTTACAGCCGCAAAGGCTATCTTTCCCACGCAATTGGAAATGAAGAGTCCATCGACAATACCGTAGATGGACAGGAATATCATGTTCGCAATTGTGGGCAACACAAAGGTAAACAGTCTTCTGTATGTGAAATGATCTGATAACTGAATTCTGTCTTTCGTGCTCATGGTTATCTATAGAGGATATCTGCGTCGTTCAGGAATCGTTTCAGTCCTGCCGGCGCGTCAGACACATCGTCCAGATTGGTCCAGCCAAGTTCTACCATCTTGTTGCCGCCGTGGTAATCGCTTCCGGCTGTGACATAGAGATCGTATTTATCTGCGAAGCTGAGAACTTCTTCCTGGATCTTTGGAGTGAATCCGGAGTAATAGGCTTCCACTCCTTTGAGGCCGAAGTCCATCAGGCGCTGCAGTCGCTGTTCCATCTCCTCACCCAGGATGAGTTCGTCCCCATCTCCATAGGATGGATGTGCGAGAATCGGGATTCCTCCGCTCTTGAGGATGCCTTCAATCGCCTCCTCCGGGTGAACGTGAACATTCTCAAACTCTTTCTTATTGATGTATTCCGAGATGGCCTGTTTTATGTTTTCTGCGTAACCGTGCTGCACCATCAGTTTCGCAATATGGGGTTTCCCCGGATTGTCTTTTGTGAGTAGTTCCTGGATCTCTTCATCTGAAAATGAAAATCCGAATCTCTCTTGCAGGAACGTTATGCGCGCACGGGTCTTCTTCATACGCAGTTCATGGCCCTTGAAGACAACCTCCGCGATTCCGGGAACTGTCGGGTCGTAGCCATACCCCAAAACGTGGTACTTGCCCAACTCGTCCTTGCACGAAAACTCGACGCCCCGCAGGAAAGGCGTTCTCTTTTCTGACGGAACAGCCGCCAGCATGGACGGAACCAGAATACCTGCCTTGATAGAGTCATGATCTGTCACAGAGAATAGATCCAATCCCGTTTCGCTGACTATCCTAATGATGTCATCCAGACTGTCTGTTCCATCCGATATTAACGTGTGCATATGCAGGTCTATCTTTTTCATTGCACTCCTATTTTACCATAATTCATTGTCTGTTTCGGGCGCTTATACTATACTTTGTGTATGTCAATGGCGATTTCTTACAAAAAAAATCAATTATCCAGCGTTTTGCTGGACTGGTATGACCGCAATGGGCGTATTCTGCCCTGGCGGACCGACCCCACGCCATATCACGTCTGGCTCTCGGAAATCATGCTGCAGCAGACACGCGTCGAAGCCGTCCGGGATTACTACGCGCGGTTCCTCGCAGCGCTTCCTACAATCGAATCCCTCGCAAAGGCAGACGAGGACCTCTGCACAAAACTCTGGCAGGGTCTTGGTTACTACAGCCGCGTCCGGAATCTGCGCCGCGCGGCGCAGCAGATTATGGAGGAGCACGGCGGAGATATGCCGCAGACATCTCGCGAGTTGCAGAAGCTTTCAGGCATCGGTCCTTACACGGCTGCCGCTATTGCCTCTATCTGCTTTGATGAGAGAATTCCGGCAATCGACGGAAATCTCCTTCGCGTCTTCTCGCGTATGACCGGATACGATCAGGATATCAAATCTAACGCCGCAAAATCTGCAGCGCGGGAGTTTTATGATGAGATTTTCCCTCAGAAACGCTGCGGAGACTTCAACCAGGCGCTGATGGATCTGGGCGCCTGCGTCTGCCTGCCCAATGGCGCGCCCCTCTGCGACGAATGCCCGTGGGCAGATCATTGCAGCGCGAAGGCTGACGGAACTTGTCAGCAGCTGCCTGTGACCCTTCCAAAGGCCGCCCGCGCCGTTGAACACAAAACGGTCTTCCTCATCTACTATCAGGGAGGGCTCGTCTTGCGCCGGCGACCGGATGAAGGCCTGCTCGCCGGGCTGTATGAATACCCAAACGCCGAAGGTACTCTGAATGATACAGAGATTTCCGCGTACCTCAGCAACCTTGGGTTCTCAGCAATTCAGGCTCGCCCGCTGCTGGAAGCCAAACACATCTTCTCTCACAAAGAATGGCATATGACCGGATGGGAGATTCTGGCTGACGAGTGGGAAGATTTTACCCCAGGAAAACCAAAAGGCCACGAATTATTCCTGGCCTCTGCTTCTGATTTACGTGATATCTATTCTATTCCTTCCGCTTTCGCGAAGTACACCGCCCAGGTGCGCGCGAACTATCTGGACGAATAAGGATGCATCCCTTTTTCAATCATTCCATCGTGATGGTTTCATCCGTTGCCTCTGCCAGCAATTCACCGCTGTGAGTGGCGACGATGAGTGTCTTGCCGGCCGATTTCAGATCCCGCAGAAACTGCGTCAGCCAGGTCTGCATTCCTTTATCCAGTCCCGCATACGGTTCATCCAGAATCAGGACGTCCGGATTCAGTGACATCACAGCAGCCAATGCAACGCGCTTCTTCTGACCGCCGCTTAGATGATACGGCGCCTTACCGGCGAGCTCCTGAAGGTTGAACATTTTCAAACAGTCGTTGACTCTCTCTTCCACTTCCTCATCGGAGATGCCCATCTGCCTCGGTCCGAAGGCGATTTCGTCATATACCCTCGGATTAAACAGCATCACATCCGGCGACTGAAACAGGTACCCGATTCTCTTGTGAAACCGCTTTGAATTTGCATTGTCCTTCATATACTCCCGTGTGATTATTGTCCCATCAAAAGAGTATTCTCCCTTTTCCGGGAAGGACAGTCCTGTAAGGATGCGGAAGAGCGTCGTCTTGCCGGAACCGTTGTCCCCTTCGATCACCACGCAGCTGCCTTCCGCAACGGACATAGAGAAATCCTTCAGCACTGGTGCTTCCTCTTTTTCGTAGCGAAAAGTTATATTGTCTAATTCAATCAGATTCTTGCTCATAATCCTCTATAGTCATCTGTAAACCCACGGCACCGCATCGCCTCATACATCTGCTCGTTCATCTCCGTACCCCGGATGAAGGTGACGCCCATCACGCCGCCTATGGATGAATACTTTTTATCATGTTTTCCAACAGCGCGCAACTGCATCGACGTCAGCAGATCCTGCATGAGATTGCCCAGCAACACAATGTACTTAAGCGTAATGTCCAGCGTGAAGACGAACACACCGGGTACATGGAGTTTCCTGAGCGCAAGGGTGACGTGATTCCACTGTGTCGTATGATTGAAAATCGTCACCATCGTCACGCACAGAAACACCTTTCCGACCACAACCAGATTGTTGGAAATCCCCGCCGGGTTCATCAGCATGGCGGGAATAAGCAAAACGAATGTTAAGGCCGCTGCGGCAACTGGGGGCTTCAAAACTCCCCAGAGACCTTTCGCCGGCCATGTGCACAGATACCCCAACAAAACGGCGGCGGTCGCCAGCAGTACAACTCGGTTCTGGCATACCGAAGTGACGATGATCAGAAGTACCATCGCAAACAGCTTTACCATTGCGGGAAAATGCTTCTTTTTCTCATGTCCGGCCTGTATTTTCAATCTGGACATAATTCTCCCGATGGTCTGAATCGTCTTTATAACAAATGTGCCGCCATCCTTGGGCGGCACATCATAATGATCTGTTTCCCTCATCCATTCAGGAAGCATTGACCTTTTCCCTTCCTTTCATTGGTATGGATATCAATTTGAATATGATGATCAGCAGCGCAACGCCAATGACCGCAGAGAGGATATAGGCGAGCACCTCGCTCACTCCCCCCATCGTATAATCTGGCATGAACGCATCGAAGGACCATCCGTTTTCAAGCCCGCTCGGCGTGTATCCGAGAGGCGCTCCACCAGAAGACGTTTCCGCAATTTCCTCGGCGCCCCATTCGCCCCAGGCCGTTCCTGTCGCCAGAAGGCCGAGTGGCGTTGCTGCAATCAGTACAGCGATGAGCGCAAACACCGGAACACGGTTGCCTCTGCTCTGCTGCGGAGCGTCGCTCAGTCGTTCCGCTCTAATCGCATCATAGGTTAAGTCCGGCGATGTCTTCATGACGAAGGCGTAAATCGCAACCGTGAAGACAGCTTCCACAACGCCAGCCACCAGCAGATGCGGTATTGTCATAGCCGGAATCGCAATCGTCAAATCATATGGACAGTAGAGCGCATTACCTGCAGCGTCATGGAATAAGATCGGCTGCAACCCGAATTCAATCGCCGCGCACAGAGCGGCCAGGTTGATGCCCACATAAGAACCGATTGCCGCCGCAATGTACTTGTGCCTGTTCCCTGCGCGCTCATTTCCGCCAAGCAGTTTCACGATCAGCCGGTAGACGGCGTATCCAACATACGGAAGCACGAAGGCCATATTGAAGCAGTTTGCCCCGAAGGCAAGAATACCCCCGTCTCCGAACATCACAGCCTGCAATAGCAATGCGATGGACACCGCTATGCAGGCAGCATCGGGTCCGAACAGAAGCGCAATCAGCGTTCCTCCCACTGCGTGCCCGGTGGTGCCTCCCACAAGAGGGACGTTAAACATCATCCCAAGAAATGAAAAAGCTGCCCCGACTCCAATCAACGGAATCTTCTCTTTAGGCAGTTCTTCATTGACTTTTTTCACCGCGTGCGCCCAGACTGGAACCATCGCAGCTCCCATGACTGCGCAGCTTGATGGTGAAAGATAGTTTTCAGGTATATGCATGTTCACGGCCTCCCTTCCTTGTTGTTACTGTAATTGTAACCAAGCCGGGAGCGCCGTACAAGCGGGGTGGGGGGTTAAAAATTGATACGTGGACCATCAGAGGAATTTCTGGATAGCCGCCTGAAACTCCTCTACGGACTCCGTGTCCCCGTCCTCGATTGCATGCACGATGCAGTGGGTGAGGTGCTCGTTGATGATCACCTTTCCCAGATTGTGCAGAGCCGATTCCACAGCGGAAAGCTGAATCAGCACCTCTGCGCAGTCCTCGTCATTTTCGATCATGGTCTTCACGCGCTGCAGGTGTCCGGAAGCTTTCGCTATGCGGTTCAGCTGTTTTTTCTTTTCTTCCTGTGAGTGATAATGCTTGTGTTCCATCTTCTTGCCTCTTGTATCAACGTCGTTCGTTTCTTTATTGCTTTAATTGATTATATCCATACTCAATGCTCTTTACAAGCATTTGCTGTTCTTCTCTCAAGATTATCATTGGTTTTCT
This sequence comes from Clostridiales bacterium, assembly GCA_015058145.1. Lineage (GTDB taxonomy): Bacteria > Bacillota > Clostridia > Peptostreptococcales > Anaerovoracaceae > Lentihominibacter. The sequence goes on from SVCX01000024.1 coordinate 17,980, forward strand.
TTTGCCTTTGTATTGACGTGCGTCAAAAAAAGTATGATAATAAGCGCGGTGTGTCCTTTGACCACCTAATTTCTATTATTTATTAGGGAGATAGATTCAATGGAAAATCAACTCGAAAAAAGATACGGTCTGATCACCGCAATCTGCGTCGTGGTCGGCATCGTAGTCGGTTCCGGCGTCTTCTTCAAGGCGGAGAAGATTCTCGTCTGCACCGACGGAAGAACAACACTCGGAATTCTCGCATGGCTGATCGGCGGTATCATCATGGTTTCCTGCGCCTACGTGTTCGGCGTACTGGCGTCACACCATGAAAAGTGCAACGGCATCGTAGACTACGCGGAAGAGATGTGCGGAGAGAAGTACGGTTACATCATTGGCTGGTTCATGGCGACCATCTACTACCCTACTCTCACCTCTGTACTGGCATGGGTTACCGCCAGATACTTCAGCGTTCTGGTCGGATGGGACATTGTCGGCCCGCAGTGCATGGCGCTGGCAGGCTTCCTCTTAGTTCTGGCCTATGTCTGCAACTCACTCAGCCCTGTCATCGCAGGCAAGGTGCAGGTTGCTGCTACTGTCATCAAATTCATACCGCTTCTGCTTATGGCAATCGTAGGTACCATCTTCGGCCTCCACAGCGGCATGACGATGGAAAACTTCAGTTATGTGGCTCAGGATGCAGGTCCTGCAGGTCCTGCTCTGTTCACCGCAGTCTGCGCGACATCATTCGCCTATGAAGGCTGGATCATCGCGACATCCATCAACTCAGAAATCAAGGATTCTAAGAAGAACCTGCCGCGCGCGCTCTTCTTCGGATCGCTGATCGTCGTCTTCATCTACATCGTTTACTACATCGGCCTTGCCGGCGCTGTTGATAACGAAACCATGATGGCCGGCGGCGAAGAAGGTGCAAAGATCGCCTTTACCACTGTATTCTCCAGAATCGGCGGCACTGGCGTATTCGTACTGATCGTTGTCTCCTGCTACGGCGTACTGAACGGTCTGATGATGGCCAACGTCAGAGGCTTCTACTCTCTGGCCATCAGAGGCAAAGGCTACAACCCTAAGATGTTCAGCCAGGTTGACCCTGTTACCAACATGCCGTCCAACGCATCCATTATGGGACTGCTTGTCGCAGGCTGGTGGCTGCTGTACTTCTACGGTGCTAACCTTACCGCTCCATGGTTCGGTCCGTTCTGCTTCGATACGTCAGAACTTCCAATCATCACGATTTACGCGATGTACATTCCGCTTTTCCTGGTTCTGATTAAGAAGATCAAGAACTACAACATCACTCCGATCATTCCGGTCGTCGCCATACTCGGCTCACTGTTTATGGTTATTGCCGCGATTTTCGCACATCGGATGGCTGTTGTCTTCTATCTGATCATATTCGCGGTAGTTATCATCATCGGTCTTCCGAGAATGAACTCCGTTCCAATGGACAGACTGAAAGTAGACAAATAACAATACTAATGAAGGGAGGCGCTGATGATATGCTACCTCCCTTTTTATTATCTCATTATTGTTCCATCAGCCAACGGAATCCGTATCCATCGAAGTGAATTACCGCAGTTCCGTCACTCGAGGCTTCGATTTCCTCTCCGTTCAGGATGTCTTCCCATGCTTTCCCGTGGAGTTTCACTTCCGCCGGATGTTCTGAGAAGTTGAACAGGCAGATCAGCGTCTGTTCCTCGTATCTGCGAAGCAGCCCCATGACACGGTCGTCACCTGTGTAATACACGAATACATCGGCATCACTGCGAAAAGCATCGTACTTTGCCCTTGTGTCCTTCAGCTTCTGCAGACCATCGAAGATGATCTGCTGCATGGTGCCCGCTTCAAAGCGCTTCTCCGCCAACGCGAAATCGAATTTTCCCCGGTGCACGTACCGGCTGTCTTCGCAGTGTGACGGATCATCGTGGTAGCTGTAATCATTGAGCTGTCCGATCTCATCGCCGCTGTAGATGACAGGAATGCCCGTCTGACTGAACATCCACGCATGCATCATCAGATCGCAATTCAGACCGCGGTTCAGCGACACATCGCCCTTGTTGTCCAGCGCCTCCAGAATTCCGCACTCCAGTCCGCACAGAGACGCTGTTGTTCCGCACGCTCTGGCGTCGCCTAGAGATTCCGCGTTATTGTATAGCTCGCCACGCGACCAGCTTCCCGGCCACTTCCCGGTGAACCAGTCGTTCAGGTAGCGTTTGTGCGGTTCCTCACCAATTCCAAATTGTCCCAGATAGTGATAGTCCAGACCCCATCCGATATCATCATGACAGCGGAGATAGTTCTGGAAATAACAGTTCTCTGGCAGCCGGCAGACCTGCTCCATCTGGAACTGCATCAGTCTGACGTCCCGCGTCGCCAGCGTATGCCATGTTGTGCACATAGTTGTTACATTATATAAAATGTCACACTCCGGCTTCTCCGCCGGTCCGAAATACGGAACGATTTCCCGCGGTTCCATAACTACCTCGCCAAGAAGCGCAACGCCCGGACAGACGATCTGACAGGCAAGGTGCATCATCCGCACCAGCGTGTGCACCTGCGGAAGATTTCTGCAGTTTGTTCCAAGCTGCTTCCAGATGTATGGAATCGCATCGAGCCGGATCACATCCATTCCGCGGTTGGCCAGATAGAGGAGATTGTCCACCATATCGTTGAAGACCATCGGATTGGCGTAATTCAGATCCCACTGGTAGTCGTGGAAACACGTCATGACGACTTTCTGCATCTCTTCGCACCATGTGAAGTTCCCCGGCGCCGTCGTTGGGAACACCTGCGGCACCGTCTGTTCAAACTGGTTTGGTATATCCCAGGAATCATAGACGAAGAACCGGTCCTGCGCCGTTTTATCACCCGCTTTGGCGGCCTTTGCCCATGCGTGTTCGTCGCTAGTGTGGTTCAGGACGAAGTCCAGGCACAAAGCGATTCCTTTTTCATGGCAGGCGTCGGCCAGAGACTCCAGATCATCCATCGTCCCCAGCTTCGGCCTGACCTTCTTGAAGTCCGCCACCGCGTATCCTCCGTCGCTCTTTCCCTTCGGAGCGTCGAGCAAAGGCATCAGGTGCAGATAATTGATTCCGCACTCCTCCAGATACGGCAGATTCTTTTTGACCTCTTTGAGGGTACCGCCGAAATTCTGCACATAGAGCATCATACCGAGAAGTTTGTGAGACTGATACCAGTCCTGTCCTTCCTGTCGGCTCGTATCGAGCGCGCGAAGAGAAGCCTTTCGTTCGTCAGCGTTCTTCCGGAGCATTTCCTCGAAATACGCGAAGGCCTCATCATCGTCGTAGAGTTCCATATACAGCCATTTCAGTTCTTCCAGCATCTGTGCTTTCGTTGATTGATTCATTTCGTTATTCTCCGAGTTCCTCAGCTGTCGGCATGGCCGGAATCGCCCCTGGTCTGGAACATGTCAGCGCCGCCGCGCGATTTGCGAAGGTCAGAATTGCTTCCAGCTGCGCACGTTCTGCTGGAACGCCGCCGCCTTCTGCAAAGCGGGCTAATACTGCCCCTAAGAACGTGTCCCCTGCTCCATTGGTATCGCAGACGTTTACCTTTTCGGCAGGAGTTGTGCCGCACAAATCATCTATGCCTGCATCGCCTTTGCGGCGATAGAAGACGCCTTCGCTTCCAAGGGTGATCATTACCAAACTGATTCCGTGCTCCCCCAGTCTTCTGCTTCCTTCTTCCAGGTCATCTGTTCCCGTCAGCAGGAGCAGTTCTTCATCCGATATCTTCAGGATGTCAACCATATCGAGCGGCACCTTCATCCAGCTGACCGCTTCGTCTTCGCTGTCCCAGAGCGCCGCCCTGTAGTTCGGATCATAGCTGATCAGGACGCCTTTGCCGCGTGCGCGCTGCGCCGCTTCCAGAGCCGCGCTTCTGGAAGGCTCTGCTGTCAGGCTCAGGGATCCGAAGTGCAGCACAAAAGGCAGATCTCCGCTTAGAAACGCCGTCGACTCCTCCCTGGTCAGCTTTGTGTCAGCCCCGGGATCTCTGTAAAAGGAGAAACTCCGCTCGCCGCGCTCATCTACAGAGACGATGGCCAGTGTCGTCGGGACACTCTCTGTCTCAAAGAGAAACGACGTTTCCACGTGATCTGTTTCCAG
>SVCX01000025.1 GCA_015058145.1 Clostridiales bacterium
CTTTAGGTCTACTCATATAACCACCTCCCTGAACAAATCCTAACATAAGAAAAGTAGACACGCTTTTTTACATGTCTACTTTCATCTTACTAGTTCACCTCAAAAGGGCGGCTTTTTATGTTGTTGTTTTGTTCGCGTTTATTCAGGGTTGCTGTCAGCTGTCTGGAACGGGCTGTCGGCCATTCCTTCCGCAATCTTCTCAACGTGGGTGAGCAGTTCGTGGTAGTCCGCTTCCTGTTCGGAATCCTCCGGGTTGAACTGGACATCGGTCGGGAACAGGGCGATGAAGGTCTTGTTCACGTTCTGTCCCTTTCCGGCGACGCTATAGTGAGGGAAATCTTCGTAAGTCGTGTCTTCCGGATCAAAGGCCATGATTGAGACCAGATTGCCTCCGTAACCGTCATCGCGAGCGGCTTTCAAGTAGATCTCGAGGCAGTCCTCGGAAGTCTGTTCGTATCCCCATTTGTCATTGTTCGGCATGATCAGCAGGAAATCATTCCCGTAGAGCAGAAGCTCGCTTCCGTTTTCGACGAGCTGGGAGCCCTCCATGATGTCGTAGCCGCCGTTCGCTTCCGTTGCTTCGGTTGCTTCTGTTGTCTCGGTCTGCGTGGTGGATGTTTCCGTAGATTTTGTATCTTCGTTTTCACCACATCCTGCAAAGGCAAACACCATGACTGCGATCAGTCCTGCCATCAGCAGTTTCCTCATGTATTCTCTCATCTTTTCCCTCCCTGCGCGGTGCGCGCATTTGAATTCAGGATTATCTGCGGTACGTCATGCGCACCTTTACGGCTATATTATACATGCAACAGGGCCTGCAGTTTCATTTACTTTTGTTAATGTTGCAGAGGGGCGCTTCACTTGAATAAAGGCGGGAAATATGGTTTAATTAGGCAGAAACTATACAGTGTGAAAAGACTATCAGGAAGGTAATTATGAATAACAGACCAAGGGCGAGAAAAACGTTCAAATCGGGCGGAACCAATTCCCTGAGCGGAAGCCACAGCATCGGCCACAGCTCCGGCGGCTTCAGCGGAGGACACCACAGTTCCGGCGGTTACAGCGGCGGTTATGGCAGCGGAGGCACCCGCAGTGGCGGAGGCGGCCTGCTCAAAATCATCATCATCGCCATCGTACTGATCTTCGGCGGAGGCGGAGCGACTTTGGGCGGATTAGGCAACCTCTTCAGCGGGGAGACGCCGACGACGCAGGAGTATTACTATGGGGATTCCAGCACCTCGAACGGTTGGTATTCGGATTCCAACGTGGGAAAACTGAATACGGACGTTGCGCCGGAAGCCCGTGACAAGTTCACGAAGATACTGGGAGACGGTAAAGACACTGTGACCATCATGGTCTACATGTGCGGAACGGATCTGGAGTCCAACGGCGGCATGGGGACCTCCGACCTGCAGGAGATGCTGAACGCCAACGTGTCCAAGAAGGTAAATCTGATCGTCTTCACAGGCGGATGCAAACAGTGGCGCAACAACGTCATCAGCAGCAGCGTCAATCAGGTCTATCAGGTCACGCAGGGTAAGCTGAAATGTCTTGTGAACAACGCCGGTAACGGCGCCATGACAGATCCCGCGACACTTCGGAGCTTCATCCAGTGGACCGCGCAGAACTTCCCTGCCAACAGAAACATGCTGATTCTATGGGATCACGGCGGCGGCTCAGTAGGTGGATTCGGTTACGACCAGAAGAACTCCTACCCGAAGTCCATGTCCCTGGAGAGAATCGACCAGGCCCTGAAGAATTCCAAGGTCAAGTTCGACTTCATCGGCTTTGACGCATGTCTGATGGCTACGACAGAGACGGCGCTCATGCTGAGCGACAGGGCGGACTACCTGATCAGCAGCGAAGAGACAGAACCGGGCAAAGGCTGGTACTACACGGACTGGCTGACGAATCTGTCCGGCAACACTTCTGCGCCGACTCTGGAAATCGGCAAGCAGATCGTCGATGACTTCACCACCACCAGCGCGAAGATCAGAGGCAACCAGCCGACGACACTGTCGGTGGTCGATCTGGCGGAGCTGAGCCAGACAGCGCCTGAGGCGATCAGCGAGTTTTCGACCACGTCCTCCAGTCTGATCAAGAACGGCGACTATAAGACCATCGCGACAGCAAGAAGTGGATCGAAGGAATTCGCAGCCAGCACTGCCATCGACCAGGTTGACTTTGTCAACTTCAGCGAACGGCTCGGCACCAAGGAAGCGAAAGACCTCGCAGCCATTCTGCGCAGCGCAGTCAAATACAACAGGACTTCACCAAACGTTGTGAACGCATACGGCCTTTCGATTTACTTCCCGTACAAGAGGATGGCCAATGTCGACTACATGTCACAGACATATAACGAGATCGGCATGGACGAGGATTATACGAGATGCATCAGAATGTTCGCTCAGATGCAGACCAGCGGACAGGCGGTGGGCGGAGGAACGACTTCGCCGCTGCAATCCATCTTCGGAACCGGCAATCCGAGCAGCGGAAACGGCATGTCGGGTGAGATGATGAACCAGCTCATCCAGTCACTCTTCTCCGGAAGAGGCATCGATCGCGCGAACATTGAGGGACTCGATGAGAACAACACCAGCTACCTGCAGGACGGCGGTCTTGACCCGATGGAAGCGGCAGGATACATCGCGAAGAACTGTATCGATAAGAACAACCTGGTATGGCAGGAGAACGCCAGTGGACAGAAGTGCATCAAGATGCCGGAAGGTCAGTGGGCTCTGGTGCAGACAGCGGATAAGTCCATGCTCTACAAATCCGGAAACGGTTATCTGGACCTGGGACTGGACAACGTGTTTGACTTCGACAGCGAAGGAAATCTGCTTCCGAACGACGAGAACTCCTGGCTGGCGCTCAATGGAAACACCGTTGCATATTACCACACAGAAACCCTGGAAAAGGGCAATGACGAATACAGCATTACCGGATACGTACCAGTGCTGCTGAACGGCGAGGATGCGAAGCTTTTGCTTACCTTCGACAACGAGAATGAGCAGGGATACGTTTCCGGCGTACAGTATGTCTACGATGAAGATGTTACGCAGACAGAGGCAAAGGTCGACACGGAACTGTCCGAGGGGGACGAACTGACTTTCATCTGTGATTTCTATCCGACAAACGGCGGTGACAAAGACATTTATGAAATCGGTAAGATGAAGGTGACGGATCCTAAAAACATCGAGATAACCAATAAGGATCTGGAGCAGACAAAGTCGGTCATCACTTACAGATTTACAGATATCTACGGCGAGTATTACTGGACACCAGCGCTTTAGAGACTTATAATTCCACTATAGATATTATTTGAAAGGAGCAAACATTATGGATAAGTACGAATGCGGACCTTGCGGACATGTTTATGATCCTGAAGTAGGCGATCCGGATAACGGGATCGCTCCGGGAACACCGTTTGAAGAACTGCCTGACGACTGGGAATGCCCGGTCTGCGGAGTCAGCAAAGACATGTTCCAGAAAGTAGAATAATTATGAGAAACAAAAAACAACTCCGGATTAATCTCTGGAGTTGTTTTATATTGCTTTTCTTTATATGAGCGAAGCGACTTTGTCGCCGGTCTCCGCGGTGGTCAGTGGCGTGGCGTCCTTCCCTGCGATGTCGAAGGTGCGATAGCCATCCTTCAGAAATGCGCGCACGGCATTGTCGACTGCGTCCGCCTCTTCCTTCAGCCCGAAGGTGTACCGAAGCATCATGCCTGCGGAGAGAATCGTTGCAAGCGGATTGGCTTTGCCGGTGCCCGCGATGTCAGGGGCAGATCCGTGAACCGGCTCATACATACCGAAATTGCCGTTCGCCAGACTGGCGGAAGGAAGCATGCCGATGGAGCCGGTGATCTGGCTGGCCTCGTCGGAGAGGATGTCCCCGAAGATATTGCTGGTTACAATCACATCGAAGTGCTTCGGGTTTCTGACCAGCTGCATGGCGCCGTTGTCGACGTACATGTTGTCAAGGGCGACCTCCGGATACTCCTCTGCGACGTCCGCGACAACGCGGCGCCAGAGGCGCGAGCTCTCCAGAACGTTTGCCTTGTCGATGCTGGTCACGCGTTTGCTGCGCTTCATGGCCATGTCAAAGGCGACGCGGGCGATGCGCCGGACTTCCTCTTCAGAGTATTGCTCCATATCGTAAGCGGCAGTGCCCATATCTGTCTCCTTGAATCCTTTTTCACCGAAGTAGATGCCGCCTGTCAGCTCCCGGACGACGACGATATCAAGCCCGCCGTCGATGATTTCCGGCTTCAGAGGCGAAGCGTCCGCCAGTTCATCGAAGACCATAGCCGGACGCAGGTTTGCAAAGAGCCCAAGTTCCTTTCGGAGTCCGAGCAGAGCGCGTTCCGGCCGCTCGTCACCCGGCAGCGTATCCCACTTCGGACCGCCGACAGCGCCGAGCAGAACCGCGTCGGATGCCTTTGCAGTGGCAACGGTTTCATCGGGCAGGCATCTGCCGGTTTCATCGATCGCTTCGCCGCCGGCCAGCACATAGCGGTAGTTGAACGTGTGACCGAACCGGGAGCCCACTGCGTTGAGCACCTTGATTGCTTCCTGTATTACTTCCGGGCCGATTCCATCGCCCCGTACGACTGCGATGTTGTATTCCATTACTGATTCTCCTTGATTGAATTCATGAGTCCGCCGCTTCTGATGATATTCTGAATAAACTCCGGGAACGGCTGCGCTTTGTAGGTTTCTCCTTTTGTAATATTTGTAATCACGCCGGAGTCGAAATCCACAGTGACTTCGTCGCCGGCATCGATTCCCTTGCTTGCCTCCGGACACTCCAGAATCGGAAGTCCGATGTTGATGGCGTTGCGGTAGAAGATGCGCGCGAAGGTAGCTGCGATGACGCAGCTGATGCCGGACGCCTTGATAGCGATCGGAGCGTGCTCTCTGGATGACCCGCAGCCGAAGTTTTCGCCGCCGACCATGATGTCGCCTTCACTGACTTTGCCGGTGAATTCCGCGTCGATATCCTCCATGCAGTGGCTCGCCAGTTCTTTGTGGTCCTGCGTGTTCAGGTAGCGCGCCGGGATGATAACGTCGGTGTCGATATTGTTTCCGTATTTATGTACTTTGCCTTTTGCGTTCATTGATCTGCTCCTTTCCTGCTACAGGGTCTGGGCCGGTCCTGCGATGCGGCCGGCAATGGCGGATGCCGCGGCCACCTGCGGGCTTGCCAGATAGATTTCCGAATCTACGGCTCCCATGCGGCCGACGAAGTTTCTGTTCGTGGTTGCGACACAGCGCTCGCCGCTGGCGAGAATGCCCATGTGACCGCCGAGACATGGTCCGCAGGTCGGCGTGGATACAACACAGCCGGCATCGATGAAGATGTCGATGTAACCGGCTTTGATGCAGTCCTTGTAGACCCTCTGCGTGGCCGGGATGATGATGCCTCTCACACCCGGAGCGATGTGCTTCCCGGCGAGAATTTCCGCAGCCGCCTTCATGTCTGAGAGTCTGCCGTTGGTGCAGGAACCGATGACAACCTGATCGATTGGAATATCCCCGATCTCATCTACGGTCTTCGTATTCTCCGGGAGATGAGGGAAGGAGACCGTCGGACGGATAGATGAAAGATCGATTTCATATTCCGCTGCGTATTCCGCATCCTCATCTGCCGCAAAGGCGGTATACTTTCTGTCGGTTCGTTCCTGCACGAAGGCCTCTGTCACTGCGTCGACAGGGAAGATGCCGTTCTTGCCGCCGGCTTCGATGGCCATATTGCAGATGCAGAGTCGGTCATCCATGGACAGGTTCCCGACTCCAGGGCCGGTGAATTCCATGGAACGGTACAGGGCGCCGTCGACGCCGATCATACCGATGATGTGAAGGATGACGTCCTTGCCGCTGACGCCGTCCTGCAGGGCTCCGGTCAGATGGAACTTCAGAGCTTCCGGCACTTTGAACCAGGCCTGGCCTGTAGCCATGCCGGCCGCCAGATCTGTGGAACCTACGCCGGTCGAGAAAGCTCCGAGCGCGCCGTACGTGCACGTATGTGAATCCGCGCCGATGATGACATCTCCAGGGGCGACCAGTCCCTTTTCAGGAAGCAGCGCATGCTCGATGCCCATATCGCCCACATCGTAGAAGTTGTCTATGTCAAATCTCTTCGCGAAGGCGCGGCACTTCTTACACTGCTCCGCGCTCTTGATGTCCTTATTCGGTGTGAAGTGGTCCATGACGAGGGAGATGCGGCTCTTGTCGAATACGCTGTCGAAGCCGGCTCCGTCGAATTCATTGATCGATACCGGCCCGGTGATATCATTGGCCAGGGTCATGTCCAGGCGGGCGTTGATGAGCTGTCCCGCGCTGACGGATTCGAGCCCCGCGTGAGCGGCCAGTATCTTCTGTGTCATTGTCATTCCCATATTGGTTTTATTCCTTTCTTATTCGCTGAGGAAGTGGGTTTCCTTGTTCATCCTGTTGAGGGCGCTGACAAGCGCATTGACCGAAGCCAGTATGATGTCAGGCTGCGTACCGACGCCCCAGTACTGTTTGCCGTTTTTGCCTTCGATGCAGATGTAAGCGGCTGCCAGAGAGTTCGAGTCGGCGCTGATAGCGTGTTCGGAATAGGTGATGAACTTGAAGTTTCCGAAATTGTAGTTGGTCTTTCTGAGCGCATTGCTGACTGCGTCCAGACGGCCGTTTCCTTCCGCCTGAAGGAAGTATATTTCATCGTTTATCACGACTCTCATCTCCACGCCATAGGCGGTAGAACCTTCGCTCTTCGTCGTAGACAGGTGGCTGAAGGTAGCGTGAGTGATGTCGAGTGGATCGAAGTAGTTGATGTACTCATCCTTGAAGATCCGGAAGATCTCATCAGCGGACAGTTCTTCGGCCCGTCTGTCAGAAATTCCTTTCATCAGGTAGCCGACCTCAGGCCGCATGAGCTGCGGAATATCGAAACCGTGATCGCGCTTGATGAGGTACGCTACGCCGCCCTTGCCGGACTGGCTGTTGATCCGGATGACATTGCCGTCGTATTTACGGCCGACGTCATGTGGATCGATCGGCAGATAAGGAACCGTCCATCTGGATGGATCTTTTTCTTCACGCCAGTTCATGCCTTTGGCGATAGCATCCTGGTGAGAACCAGAGAACGCTGCAAAGACAAGAGAGCCGCTGTAAGGGTGGCGCGGGCTGACCTGCAGACCGGTGAAATGCTCGTAAGCACCGACGACGTCAGGCATATGGGAGAAATCCAACTCGGGATCTACGCCGTGACTGTACATGTTCATAGCCAATGTGACGATGTCCACATTACCCGTACGCTCACCGTTGCCGAAGAGGGTGCCTTCGATCCTGTCGCCACCGGCGAGAAGACCCAGTTCAGCAGCCGCCACGGCAGTGCCTCTGTCATTGTGCGGGTGAAGGGAGATGCAGATGCTGTCCCTGCTGTGGAGATTTTTGCTCATGTATTCGACCTGATTGGCGAAGACATGAGGCATGGACATCTCAACGGTCGCCGGAAGATTGATGATGACCTTGTTGTCCGGTGTTGGTTCCCAGATGTCAATCACTGCATTGCATACGTCGAGCGCGTATTCCATCTCCGTGCCCGTGAAACTCTCCGGGGAGTATTCGTACTGATAGTGCGTGTCCGGGTGGTGCGCTGCAATTTCCTTGATCAGGCTGGCGCCGTCTGTGGCGATTTTCATAACCTCTTCCTTGGACGCCCGGAAAACCTGCTCGCGCTGCGCGTAGGATACAGAGTTGTACAGATGCACGACCGCATGCTTCACGCCACTGAGCGCTTCGAAGGTCTTTTCGATGATATGACGCCTCGACTGGGTCAGAACCTGGATCACCACATCATCGGGAATCAGGTTGTCCTGTACCAGTCTGCGAATAAATTCATATTCCGTATCGGAGGCAGCAGGGAAGCCGACCTCGATTTCTTTGAATCCGATGCGGCACAGGAACTTGAACATATCCAGCTTCTCCTGTAAGGTCATCGGCTCAATCAGGGCTTGATTGCCGTCTCTGAGGTCAACGCTGCACCATCTGGGAGCCGATGTAACATGATCTCTTTTGATCCATTCGAACTGTTCCTGTGGAGGCGGGTAATATCCCGGCCTGTACTTTGTGTGATTCTTCATAGTCGCCATTTTGCTTTTCTTCCTTTCCTCTGCTTTTGTTTTTGAATGAGCGACTGCTGAAGACGTTTCGATAATAAAAAAACGTCTCTTCAGCAATCATAGATTGTAAAGAGACGAAAAACTGCATAATACAGTATAATTCCGCGGTACCACTCTTCTTGCCTGTATCTGGTCCATCAACCGGAGGGACAGGCCGCTCATTTTAAGCTTCCGCTCGGGGGTGAGACACCGAAGTGCGTCTGCTGCCTTTCACCAGATGGCAGCTCTCTGTTAAGACGTCGTCGTTCGATTTGTTCCCGTCATGGCAGAAAAAGATTATTGAATACGTTGACAATACTAACTCGTTAAAATATAAAAGTCAATACCAAAAATACAAAATCTGTACAATCAGCGAATGCTTAGGATAATCATCCTTTTTGTGACTTTGGTTTTGTAGTATAATATTTTCTGTGCGGAATTCGCTTCGCGGTGGAATCGCACAGAACAAATCAGCAGTTAATGTGAAATACATAATAATAAGAAGGAGAACCCTGCATGAACAGAAACATCACAGATTCGATTATTTACATCGGCGCCAACGATCACGACATTGATTTGTTTGAGGGCCAGTACATTGTACCGAACGGCATGGCATACAATTCCTACGCTGTTGTAGGTGAAAAAATCGCTATCATGGATACGATTGATAAGTCAAAGACTGACGAGTGGCTTCAGAACATAGAGGCTGCCATCAAGTGTGACGCACCGGATTACCTGGTTGTTCAGCACATGGAGCCTGACCATTCGGCATCCATCCAGGCTTTCGTTGAGAAGTTCCCGAATGCGACAGTTGTCGGAAACAAGAAGACTTTCAAGATGATCGGCCAGTTCTTCCCTGAGCTGGAGATGAAGAACACTCTGGAAGTTGAGAACGGTGACAAGCTGGATCTGGGCGGACACGAACTGAACTTCGTATTCGCGCCGATGGTTCACTGGCCGGAAGTCATGATGACTTATGATCCTGTTGAAAAGATTCTCTTCTCAGCAGACGGATTTGGAAAGTTCGGCGCTCTGGATGTGGACGAAGACTGGGCTTGCGAGGCAAGACGCTACTACTTCGGAATAGTAGGCAAGTACGGACCTCAGGTTCAGACAGTGCTCAAGAAGGCCGCCGCTTTGGACATCGAGAAGATCCTGCCCCTCCATGGACCGATGCTCGAAGAAGACCTGGGATACTACATCGGTCTCTACGACACATGGTCAAGTTACCTGGCTGAGTCAGACGGCATCTTCATTGCGTACACTTCCGTTTACGGCCACACAAAGGCTGCCGCTGAAATGCTCCGCGATGAGCTGGTAGAGCTGGGCGTTCCGACTGTAGAGATTACAGACCTGGCAAGGGACGATTGGGCAGAGGCTGTCGAGGATGCGTTCAGATATGACAAGCTGGTTCTGGCGACCACTACATACAATTCGGAGATATTCCCGTTCATGAGACAGTTCATCGATCATCTGACCGAGAGAAACTTCCAGAAGAAGACCGTTGCTTTCATCGAAAACGGATCATGGGCTCCGACTGCAGCCAGAGTCATGAAGGGCATGTTCGAGAAGAGCAAGGACATCACTTTCGCGAAGAACACCGTTTCGATCCTCTCCGCCATGAACGAAGAGAACAAAGAACAGATCAAGGCGCTGGCAGCCGAGCTGGCAGCTGACTACATTAAGCCTGACATTGAAGAGGAAGAGAAGAAGATCGATCCGACAGCTCTGTTCAAGATCGGCTATGGACTCTACGTCATCACATCCAACGACGGCAAGAAAGACAACGGCTTCATCGGCAACACTGTCGCGCAGGTCAGCAATGATCCTAGCAGAATCATCGTAGGCGTCAACAAGGCCAACTACTCCTGCGAGATCATCAACAAGACAGGCGTTCTCAACGTCTGCACTCTCAATGAACAGGCTCCGTTCCAGATCTTCCAGCACTTCGGATTCCAGTCCGGAAGAGATGTGGACAAGTTCGCGGACTTCGAGCACTACGACAAGTCAGGAAACGGACTGCCGTACCTGAACAAGTATGCCAACGGCTATATGTCACTGAAGGTGTTCGATACTGTTGATACAGGAAGCCACCTGATGTTCTTCTGCGACATCACAGAGAGCGCGGTTCTCAACGACGTGGATACTATGACCTACACCTTCTACCAGAAGAACGTCAAGCCGCGTCCGCAGGAAGAAGTCAAGGGCTGGGTATGCGACGTCTGCGGATACGTCTACGAGGGCGAAGACCTTCCGGAAGACTTCATCTGTCCACTCTGCAAGCACGGCGCGTCAGACTTCTCAAAGATGGGATAATCCTGTATAAATGTAACAACAGGGCAGATCGTGCTGCGCACATGCAGGGCAGCACGGTCTGCTTTTGAACGAAAAGGGGATAGGAAAAATGGAACAATTACTTTACACGATCGCCGGGCTGGTGGCCCGCATACACAATTTTATTCTGTCGTGGAACGACTCGATTGAAACGAGTTTCACAGATAAGGAACTGCACTTTCTGGTGATCGGCCTCTTCGGGCTGGCACTGATCCTTGCGCTGCACCCGCTGTTCCTATGGCTGGCCAGGACAGGCCACACCATGTTCATTACGTTCTTTTATGTGTTTACCGTCATCATCGTGATTACCTTCGCGATTGAAATCGGTCAGGGAGTGTTGGGCACAGGAGCCATGGAACAAGGCGATATCACGTACGGTATCATGGGTTTCCTGTTTTTCTTCGCGATATTCGCGATCATACGGCTGATTGTGCATGGAATCATCAAACTGAAAAACAAGCATAAAGCAAGGCGTTACTACAGCTGATCGAGGCTTTACGAAGCAATGTACCTGTGTTAGAATGGCAAGGAATTTATCATAAGGAGAAACCAGATAAAATGGCAGAAGTTACAGTAAGACAGTTATTCAGAGAAACAGAATCATTCGCAGACAGCGAGGTTACAGTTAGAGGCTGGATCAGGACCAACAGAGGATCCAACAAGTTCGGATTCGTCGAACTCAACGACGGTTCCTTCTTCAAGTCCGTCCAGGTGGTCTATGAGGCCGATATCCTCGACAACTACGCAGAGATCGCAAAGGCTCCAATCGCGGCAGCTCTCAACGTCACGGGAACCTTCGTCCTGACGCCGGACGCCAAACAGCCTTTTGAAATCAAAGCGAAATCCATCGAGATCGAAGCCGGATCCGATGCGGACTATCCGCTCCAGAAGAAGCGGCACTCCATGGAGTTCCTGAGAGAGATCGCCCATCTGAGACCTCGTTCCAATACATTCTCCGCTGTGTTCCGGGTCAGATCCGTCACGGCGTACGCGCTCCACAAGTTCTTCCAGGAGAGGAACTTCGTATACGCCCACACGCCAATCATCACGGCAAGTGACGCTGAAGGCGCGGGAGAGATGTTCCAAGTTACCACGCTGGATTTGGATAATCCGCCTAGAAACGAAGACGGAAGCATCGATTACAGCAAGGACTTCTTCGGCAAGAAGGCGAACCTGACCGTCAGCGGACAGCTGAACGGCGAGACTTTCGCGTTGGCATTCAGAGATATCTATACTTTCGGACCTACCTTCAGAGCGGAGAACTCTTTCACCGCCCGTCACGCGTCGGAGTTCTGGATGATCGAGCCTGAAATGGCCTTCTGCGACTTGGAAGGCAACATGAACGTGGCGGAGGACATGATCAAGTATGTCATCAACTATGTTCTTGAAGAGTGTCCGGAGGAGATGGAGTTTTTCAACAAGTTTATCGACAAGGGACTCTTGGAGAGACTGGACAACATCGTCAACTCTGATTTTGAACGGATTACCTATACAGAAGCAGTTGACATCCTGAAGAAGAGCGGCGAGAAGTTCGAGTACCCGGTGGAGTGGGGTATCGATCTGCAGACAGAGCACGAGAGATACATCACAGAAAAGGTGTTCAAGAAGCCGGTCTTCGTAACGGATTATCCGAGAGATATCAAGGCCTTCTACATGCGCCTGAACGACGACGGCAAGACTGTCGCTGCATGTGACCTTCTAGTGCCGGGCGTCGGCGAAATCATCGGCGGATCCCAGAGAGAAGAACGCTACGACGTGCTCAAGGCCCGCATCGAAGAGATGGGCATGACAGAGGAAGATTACTGGTGGTATATGGAACTGCGTAAGTATGGCGGCGTCAAGCACTCCGGCTACGGACTCGGCTTCGAGAGAATCATCATGTACATGACCGGCATGAGCAACATCCGCGATGTGCTGCCATTCCCGAGAACACCGAAGACAGCGGAATTCTAAGGAGGATAGCATTGGGTATTTTTAAGGATCTGGGCGTCATGGTTGACGGACTGGAAGACGACGACGCGGAAGAATTCGGCGGCGATGTGGAAGAAATCTTCAGATTCGACGTCTTGCTTACGCGTGAACAGGATATAGAAATCGGTGTCAGCATTGCTGAACTGGAAGTGGAAGACCACCCGGAATTCGGCGAGGAGTACAGTATGCTGGCGCACACTTTCGCCGAACTCATCACGGAGCATGTCGGAATGTATACGGAAGGCCTCATGATGGAAGTAGCGGATCTGCCGGAGCTGGACGTGGAACTGACCGATGAGGAAAGGGCAGCGTTGGCCAACGAGGACAGAAATGAGAACGGATCGGTTCTGCTATATTCCTTCCCGGTGCTCATCATGGAGGATGAGGAAGATGGAAGCAAAAACATGGGAGCCGGATTCAACCGAAGCCCGAAAGCTGACGTCATGCTCAAGCTCTACGGCGAGGAGTTCGTGGAAGCCGAAAACTCCTATCAGGACATGGTAACGGACGCTGTGTTGGATCACGGCGTGCTGTTCCTGAAGGCTGTGGAATCTATTCAGAAACTGTAAAACTGACCTCCCGGAGTATTGACAGAACATCTTCGGGAAAGTACAATAATAGAGGGTTCGGAGACGGACCGAAAACAAATGAATATGTAAAATCTGGACATATTTCGGAAGCCGGTGAGAATCCGGCACTGTGTCTCAGCAACCGTGATATCAACGAACGGGCACGCGAAGATCGCAAGTCACTGGAGCGGAAGCTCTGGGAAGGCGCCTCAGTAGGTTATAAAGATTCAGTCGGTAGACCTGTCAGATTGGTTGAGTTAGTCTTCTGAGGTAGGACGGCGGCGTTTTTTATGTAAGAGCTAATGCTTTTGCATAAGCTGATATGCACTCAGAAGTGAGTGCATTTTTTAATACCGGCTGTCGGCCGGGGCAGTGAAGAAGCCTTTTCATCCGCAGGCACAGATACTCGGGGAGCCACCATTAACCCGGTATCTGTTCCTGCTTTTCCTTATTATAGGGGCTGATGCGGCAGGGCCGCCAAATTGACGGTGCAGGCCGATTATGATAGATTATTATGGGGTAACAGGGGCTTGAAGGAGCAGTAAAAGTGGCGTTCGAATACTATCATCGAAGCGGAACAAAAATGCTCAGATACGGGTATACGACGGGGACCTGCGCAGCGCTGGCGGCAGCGGCTGCGACGAGGGCTCTTTTGTCGCGCGATGAGCCGGGCACAGAGACTCTGATGACATCCAAAGGCATCCCAGTAAGTGTGTCCATCGAAGTCTGGGGCAGAGATGAAACGGGCGCTTGGGCGTCCGTGTGCAAGGACGCCGGAGATGACTCCGACGTAACCGACGGCATGGAAATCCGCGCCCATGTCAGCGAGCAGGGCGAAGGTATCACCATCGACGGTGGCGCAGGCGTTGGACGGGTCACGAAACCTGGTCTGGACCAGCCGGTAGGCAACGCGGCCATCAATTCGGGACCGCGCGCGATGATCCGCGCCGCGGTGGAGGCTGTCTGTAAGGAACTGGATTACACAGGCGGCATCGACGTGATCATCTCCGTACCGGAAGGCGAAGCCGCTGCGGCGAAGACCTTCAACCCGAAGCTGGGCATCGAAGGCGGCATCTCGATTCTGGGAACGACGGGCATTGTGGAACCCATGAGTGAACAGGCGCTTATCGATACCATAGAAATTGAACTGAAGCAGACCTCTCTTGAGTCGGACCGGCTCATTCTGACGCCGGGTAACTACGGGGAGGATTTCATAGAAGATAAGGGGCTGGATCAGTTGGGCGTACCTGTGCAGAAGTTTTCCAACTTCCTGGGGGAGACGTTGGACATCATGGCGAATCTGGGTTTCCGGGAAGTTCTTCTCGTCGCTCACGTGGGCAAACTGTCCAAGGTGGCGGCCGGGATCATGAACACCCATTCCAAGTACGCGGACGGCAGAAACGAGATCTTCTGCGCCCACGGGGCGGTTAACGGCGCGGATACGGAGACTTGCAGGAAGCTGATGGACGCCGCGACGACGGACGCCTGCATCGAGATACTGGACGAAGCGGGAATCCGCGAAGAAGTCATAAAGAGCATCATGAACGCCGTGCAGCAGAAACTGGAGCACAGAGTCAAGGAAAACTACCGCATTGGAGCGGTCATGTTCTCCAATGTGTACGGACAGCTCGGAATTACAGAGGAAGGCAAAGACATTCTTAGGAAATGGGAGGACAGAAAATGATTCATTTCGTAGGCGCAGGCCCGGGAGCGGCCGACCTGATCACCATGCGGGGCGCGAAGCTCCTGCAGGAAACAGACATCATCATCTACGCGGGAAGCCTGGTCAATCCGGCTCTGCTGGAGTACGCGAAGACAGGCTGCCAGGTTTACAACAGCGCAGAGATGACTTTGGAAGAGGTCATCGATGTCATGAAAGACGCGGAAGCCAAGAGCCTGGATACGGTCAGACTTCACACCGGCGACGCCAGTCTCTACGGAGCCATCCGCGAGCAGATGGATCTGTTGGATGAGCGCGGTATCGAGTACGAGGATGTTCCGGGCGTATCGTCCTTCAGCGGCGCAGCCGCTGCGCTGAACGCAGAATATACATTGCCCGGCGTAAGCCAGAGCGTCGTCATCACGAGAATGGCAGGCAGGACGCCGGTTCCGGACAAAGAGAGCATCCGGTCCTTCGCGCAGCACGACTGCACCATGGTCATCTTCCTCTCAACAGGACTGTTGGACGATGTGAGCAGAGAGCTCATGGAAGGCGGTTACGGCGCGGATGCGCCGGCGGCGATCGTCTACAAGGCGACCTGGCCGGAGGAGAAGGTCGTTCACTGCACGGTGAGCACCCTCGCGAAGGCAGCAGCAGAGAACAACATTACAAAGACAGCCTTGATTCTGGTGGGCGGATTCCTGGGAGACAAGTACGAGAGAAGCAAACTCTACGATCCGGGATTCACCACGGAATTCAGACAGGCGAGTAAATAAAACAAACAGACGATGATGAAACTGGCGTATCTGGCGTTTTCAGACAAGGGATATACATTGGCGCAGAAACTGGCCGCCGCGCTCGGCGGCACAGCTTACCGCAGCGGACAGCCGCAAAGCCTGTCGGAGTGGACGGAAGAACACTTCGGCAGTGACGAGGGGCTGGTTTTTGTGGGCGCAGCAGGCATCGCGGTGCGCGCGATTGCGCCGTTTGTATCGGATAAAACAACGGATCCTGCCGTTGTGGTCATCGATGAGAAAGCCCTCCATGTCATTCCGATTCTCTCAGGACATCTGGGAGGCGCCAACAATCTGGCGCGGGACATCGCGAAGGCGACAGGCGCAGGCTGCGTCATCACGACGGCGACGGACATCAACGGCGTTTTCGCGGTGGATGAGTGGGCGAAGCGTCAGGGGTGCAAACTCATAGAATCCGAACGGATCGTACGTGTCTCCGGCGCGCTGCTGGGCGGCGGCACCGTTACGGTGAAGAGCCCCTGGGAGATTGAGGGTGAGATTCCGGAAGGGATTCGTCCGATCGACGCCTGCACGGATGCGGACGCGTCCGCAGACGTGACACTGGACGCATTCAGCAAGGATGCGGAGACCCTGCACATCGTTCCTCCGGTATGCACTTTGGGGATAGGCTGCCGCAAAGGCACGTCAAAAGAGTCGATCGAGCTTTTGCTTGAAGAACTGATACAGAGGACCGGCCTTCGGCTGGAATCCGTGACGGGCGTGGCTTCCATCGACCTGAAGAAGGAGGAAGCCGGGTTGCTGGAGTTCTGCGCGGACCACGGCTGGGAGGCGGATTTCTATACCGCCGGCGAACTGGCAGGTCTCGGCGGCAGGTTCACTGCATCAGAAATGGTGAAATCTGTGACGGGGGTGGACAACGTCTGTGAACGGAGCGCATGCGCCAAATCAGGCGGTGAGATCGTCGTGCGGAAGATGTCCGGCGGCGGTGTGACGATGGCCGTAGCAATGATAGATTACAGACCAACATGGGAGTGGAAACAAGATGAGTAAAGTATATGCAGTAGGAATCGGACCGGGCGGAGAGGAATTCTTCACCCAGGAAGCGAAAGCAGCTCTGGACAGAGCGGACGTCATCGCAGGCTATACAGTCTACGTGGACCTGGTCAGGGATATGTATCCCGGCAAGGAGTTTTTCACCACGCCGATGAAGCAGGAAATCGAACGGTGCCGCTGGGCGATTGAGACAGCATGCACCGGGAAGACGGTTGCGGTCGTCTGCAGCGGAGACGCGGGCGTGTACGGCATGGCGGGGCTCATGATCGAGCTCGCAGATCAATACGAGGATGTGGAGATTGAAGTGGTCGCCGGTGTAACCGCGGCAAATTCAGGCGCGGCGGTTCTGGGCGCTCCGCTGGGGCACGATTTCTGTCTGATTTCACTGTCCGACCTGCTCACACCGTGGGAACTCATTGAGAAACGGCTCCACTGCGCGTCGGAGGCGGATTTCGCCATCTGCATCTACAATCCGCGCTCGAAGAAGAGAGCGGACTATCTGCAGAAGGCATGTCGGATCATCATGGAACACAAGAGCCCTGATACTGTCTGCGGATGGGTCAAGAACATCGGCAGAGAGGGGCAGGAATACAATATGGTGAAACTGTCGGAACTGGAGAATGAACCTGTAGATATGTTTACGACAGTATTCATCGGATCCGCACCGACGAAGGTCATCGCGGGCAGGATGGTAACACCGAGAGGATATGAAAAGCATGAAGATAGTTATTTTCGGGGGAACCTCTGAGGGCAGAGAACTCTCCAATGAACTTGCAAAAGCAGGCGCGGAGGTTCTGGTCAGCGTAGCTTCGGACTACGGCGCGGAAGAGCAGGGAACTGCAGAAGGCGTGACCGTGGCGCAGGGCGCGAAAGACGAAGAGGAAATCCGCCAGATGATCAGCGGCGCGGACATGGTCGTCGACGCGACCCATCCTTTCGCTGTGATCGTGACGGACAACATCCGCAGCGCGGCGGAAAAAGCCGGCGTTGAACGGCTGCGGCTGCTGCGGGACGAGAGCCCGACAGAGGGAGAAGCGGATATCCGATACGCCGCTGACCCATGTGAGGCAGCCCGGATCGCCGGAGAAATCGGCGGCAGGGTGCTTCTGACGACAGGATCAAAGGATTTGGGAATCTACGCGGAAGTTATCGATCCGGAGCTTCTGTATCCCCGCGTACTTCCTTTGGTTTCGAGCATCGAGGCCTGTGAGGAGGCGGGAATCCCGCACAGGAACATCATCGCTGTGCAGGGACCCTTCTCGGAAGAACTGAACAAGGCGGTCATCCGGGATTACAAGACAGAGGTAATGATTACAAAAGACAGCGGCGCAGCCGGAGGATTTCCGGAGAAGATCCGCGCCGCCCACGAGTGCCGGATTCCGATCATCGTCATTGCGAGACCGGAGGAAGACGGCCTCAGCTTTGATGAAATACTTGCAGTTTGCAGGGAGAAGATGAAATGAGAGTAACGCTTGTCGGAACCGGATGCGGAAATCCGGGCACAATGACGGAAGAAGTGAGAAACGCCATCGGAAGCGCGGATGTCATCATCGGCGCGCCGAGGCTCATCGACGCAGTGGACGAATACGCCAATCCGGGCGCCCTCAAGGTGCCTGAAATCAGACCGTCGGCCATTCTCGACGCGATTCGGAATATGGCGAAGAAGAACGATGAAATCGAAGAGGTCAGCATATGCGTGGCCTACAGCGGCGATTCGGGTTTCTATTCCGGTACGCGGAGCCTGCTGCCTTTGCTCGAAGAGGCGGGCATCGAGGCGGAAGTGATGCCGGGAATCTCCAGCATACAGGTCATGGCGTCGCGTCTGATGAAGCCGTGGCAGGACTGGAAACTGGTGTCGGCTCACGGAACGGACTGCGACCCGGTGACGGAAGTCATGAGCGGAAAGGAAGTCTTCTTCCTGACCGGCGGCGAACTGGGACCAGCCGAATTGTGCCGTAAACTGACGGATGCGGGACTGGGCGAGCTGAAAGTGACCGTCGGAGAGCGTCTCTCCTATGACGATGAGAAGATCACCGCAGGGACCGCGGCGGAGTTTGCTGACGGCGAATTCGACACACTGTCCGTCATGGTCGCGGAAGCAGCCGAAAGAAGAGGCAATCTGGCGCCGGGAATCGACGACGGGGAGTTCATCCGCGGCGACGTTCCGATGACAAAACAGATCGTGCGCGCCGCCATCATCTCGAAGATGAGCGTCGCGGATACGGATACGGTCTGGGACGTGGGCGCCGGCACCGGCAGCGTCTCAGTGGAACTGGCCATGAAGGCGGCCAAGGGAAGAGTGTGGGCGATTGAGCGGGAGCCGGAGGGCTGCGTTCTGATTGAAGAAAACAAAAAGAAGTTCGGCGTGTGGAACCTGAATGTGGTTCCGGGAAGCGCGCCGGACGCGCTGCAGGATCTGCCTGCTCCGGACAGAGTGTTCATCGGCGGATCCGATGGCAATCTCGAAGAAATTATAGATACCGTACTTGAGAAAAACGACAGCGCTCTGATCTGCGTCTCCGCCATCGTGCTGGAGACCATGTCGGAAACGGTAAAACTCATGGCCGGACGCGGCTTGGATACAGATATCATCCAGGTCTGCGTCAACACATCGCGTGAAATCGGTGACCGTCACATGATGATGGCGGGAAATCCGGTGTTCATCATAACAGGACAGAAGAATGTTTAAGGTATTGCTCACGGCAATTTCATCCAACAGCGGCAAGACGGCCGTCACCTGCGGCCTGCTTTCTCTGCTGAAGCGCAAAGGCTATGACCCCTGCGCGTTCAAATGCGGACCGGACTATATCGACCCGATGTTCCACCGTTCAGTTTTGGGCATCTCCAGCAACAATCTGGACGTGTTCCTGGCCGGGGAGGACGGCGTGCGGGAAATCTTCGCGCGCTGCAGCGAGGGCCACGGGGCAGCAGTCTGCGAAGGCGTCATGGGATTCTACGACGGCGTGAAGCGGTTTGACGAAGTGGAATCAGGAGACTTTGCCAGTGCCCACCATGTGGCTGATCTGCTGGATATTCCGGCGGTTCTCGTGGTGCGTCCGAAAGGCGCAGCTCTGACGCTGGCGGCGGTCATCAAAGGCGCAACGGAGTTCCGGGCGCCGCGGCGCATCTGCGGCGTCATCTTCAATGACTGCAGCGAGGCCTATTACAGAATGTACGGGCCGCAGATCGAGCAGGAGAGCGGCGTACCGGTGCTGGGATACGTGCCCCACATGGAAGAAGCGGACTTCGAAAGCCGGCATCTGGGACTCATGACCGCGGAGGAGATCGGCGACCTGGCAGAGCGCATCGACCGAATCGGTCAGACGATGGAGGAAACCATCGATCTGGAGAAACTGTTTGAAGCGGTTGGCGCGGAGGATACAGATGGCGACGGTGCGGAAGAGCACAATGCTGCCGCAGAGCGGCAGGCGGACGTTCGCATCGCAGTCGCACGGGATGAAGCCTTCAATTTTATATATGCAGAAACACTGGCGGCGCTTGAGAGAGCCGGGGCGGAGATCGTCTTCTTCAGTCCGGTTCACGATGACAGCCTGCCGGATGATATAGACGGACTGTATCTGCCGGGAGGATACCCGGAACTGTACGGGAAGCAGCTTTCAGAGAACACCGCGATGCTGGAGTCTATCCGCGCAGCTGTGCAGAGCGGACTTCCGACGGTCGCCGAATGCGGCGGATTTCTGTATCTGTCTGCAAGTCTGGAAGACGCGGACGGAAAGGACTGGCCGATGGCAGGTGTGCTGCCGGGGCACGGAAGCAATGCGGGCAAACTGGTTCGCTTCGGATACGGATACATCAGCGCAGAACAGGACAGCCTGCTCCTGCGCGCGGGTGAGAAGGTGCCGGTTCATGAGTTCCACTACTGGGACACGACGGCGGACGGAACGGATATGATCCTAACAAAAGTATCCAACGGGAAGCAGTGGAACTTTGGTTACGCGGGAGAGACACTCTACGCGGGATTTCCACATCTGTATCTCGGCGGCAGACAGCTGGCTGAGCGTTTTGTGAGTGCATGTAAAAGATAATGTTGTTTTTGTTACTGTTTGAGTTATCCATACTGCTGGGCTTCCTGCTGGACTTGATCTTTGCGGATCCGGCGAAGTTGCCCCATCCGGTGGTGATCATCGGCAAGGGAATCACCCTGTTGGAACGCATCCTCAGAAAAGCGTTTCCGAAGACCGTCGGCGGCGAACGGGCCGCGGGGCGACTGATGGCAGGAATCATCGTCGTGGTCACCTATGCGGTTACCATGGGGCTGTGCCTGATTGCCTGGCTGATCCATCCTGTGGCCTTCCTGCTTTTGCACACGCTGTGGTGCTGGCAGGCGATTGCAGTGCGGGGTCTGGCCAACGAGGCGAAGAACGTGTACCGCTATCTAAGTCCGGAGTGCGATATTGATGGCGCCAGGAAGGCGGTGTCGAGAATCGTCGGACGCGACACGCAGGAACTGACAGCGGAAGGCGTTACCAAGGCGGCAGTGGAGACCGTGGCGGAGAGTTTTTCCGATGGCGTGGCGGTGCCGTTTTTCTACATGATGATCGGCGGCGCGCCCCTTGCCCTCACGTACAAAGCGATCAATACCATGGACAGCATGGTGGGATATAAAAACGAGACATATATCAACTTCGGCCGGGGACCGGCCCATCTGGACGATCTGGCGGGGCTCATCCCATCGAGGCTGGCGGCTCTCATGTGGATCGCGGCGGCGGGCCTCATGGAGCGCAGTGCGAAGAACGCTTGGAGAATCTGGCGGCGGGACAACCGCAATCATCCTAGCCCGAACTCGGCTCAGACAGAATCCGCCTGCGCGGGCGCCCTTGGCGTGCAGCTGGCGGGACCGGCATACTACTTCGGCGAGCTGTATGAGAAGCCGACCATCGGCGATAAGACCAGGCCGATTGAGCCGGAAGATATACTGAAAACGAACCGGATGATGTACGCGGCG
>SVCX01000026.1 GCA_015058145.1 Clostridiales bacterium
ACCCAGTCACTTTGCACACCGACCAGGGATCCGTCTATTCCTCTGCAGCATTCTGCAATGCTCACAAAGATTATAACATAATCCGCTCGATGTCGCGCGTTGCAACTCCTACGGACAATTGCGTGATCGAAGCAATCAACGGTTGGGTAAAAGCAGAGATGTATGCTGAAGGCTGGCATAGAATGTTTGATTCTCCTGAAGAAATGATAGACAGCTTTGTCTATTACTACAACCATTACAGCCCCGCATATTCACTGCAATACAAAACCCCAGTTCAGTATAGAACTGATCTGGGGTATTTGTGATTGAGGTTTGACCTTTTTGAACTGTCTACTTTTAGTTGACAAGTTCACATTCGGTCTCCGTTTTTCTTTGTTTGACTAGAGGCAGAAAATGCCGTATTGTGTAACAGAATGAATTGTTATTATTAGGAAGACGGAAGAGACAAAAGACAGAGGATAAACACAATGAAAGCAACAGCAGAGTTCACATGTAGCAAGTGTGGAAACAAATTCACCATTGAGAAAGGCGTGGAAACTGCAGAAGAAAAAGAAAGCTGGGAGAAGTGGGCAAAAGACACTTACAGGAATCCCTACTGTCCAAAATGCATGGCAAGTAAATCCGAAGAACTTGAAGTAATGAAAGGCAATGTCGGCGGATTTATGACGGCTATTAACAGACTCAAGAAGTAGACGGCTAACGTAGCGGACTGAAATAAAAAACAACCCCGCGTCAAACGCGGGGTTTTCCTTTACAAAATCGCTTAGGGTTCATACATCCACATGGCCCCTGTCGCCATGGAACAGGCTATGCATATAACAGGCACCAATGTTAATGCCGCCAAGAAGATAATCATTTTTATGACATGCCTTTTATCTTCTGGTGATGTGTTTTTCCAATCCCTTTTGAAGTCTTTATTAATCCAGCTCATCATTCTCCTCCAGCATACAACTTCCCAAATATTTTAACATAGTCAATTTAATGGCGCACTATAATATGAACCACAATACAATAGAAGACCGCGGGCGTTCGCCCGCGGTCTTCTCATATATATGACATTTCGTATGGAGAAGGATTACTCTTCGATTGCGTTCTTCCTTCTGATTGCTGCGACTGCTGCCAGCGCCATGATGATGGCTGCTGCCATTCCTCCCAGGATCTGTCCCAGTGAGGACTCTGCTGCGTTGTCTGCTGCTGCCATCGGCATGTTATTGTCGCTGATCTGTGCTGCCGGTGCTGCTGCAGGAGCTGCGCTCTCTGAGATCACGCTGCCCGTCGCGCCCTTTGCTGCGCTGCGGTTGGAAGCGGATGCCTGGACTGCAGCCTCGTTTGCTGCCTGAACGGCTTCGCTCTGGACCGCCATGGTCTCGATGCTGCGGATGACCGGGCTTTCTACGACCTCGGCGATGTTCATGATCTCATCCTGAACGATCTGCTCTTCCGCCTGAACGACTGCTTCTTCTTCAGCTTCTTCAACAGCCTCTTCCTCAGCGACCGGTTCTTCTTCCACTACAGTTTCTTCTGCTGCAACTTCTTCTTCAACAGTTGGCTCTTCTACAACCGGCTCTTCCTTTTCAACAACCGGTTCCTCAACAGCTGGCTCTTCTACAACTGGCTCCTCAACAGCTGGTTCTTCAACGACCGGTTCTTCTGCTGCAGGCTCTTCGACGTCCTGGGAAGGATCATACTCGACGTAAGTAATCTTGGAGTTCTTGATCGCGTTGTTTCCGAGTCCTTCGAGGTTCTTGAAGCCGATGATCTCTCCGGCGATGTGTGACCCCTCGAATGCGCTGCGCAGGATCTTGGTGACGGAACCTGCGACCGGTGCGAAGTCGACGTCATCATCCGCGGCGTTCTTCTCTGCGAACTTGTAGAAGGCGTATCCGCCGATTACGGAGAGGACTCCTTCTGCAGGGAGCGTCAGGTCTGCTTCGCTTCCCTTGCCTGCGCCGTTGAAGGCGGACCAGGCGATGGTCTCAAGAGCGCTGCAGTTTGAAAGGTCAACGGTATTGAGTGATTTGCACTCGTTGAAGGCCTGGTTCATGATCTCCTCCAGCTGCGTGCACTTACTGAAGTCGAACTCGCGCAGGTTGTAGCACTTTCTGAATGCGCTCCAGCCGATCCTCTTGATGGTCTCGCATGGAGTGACGACGGTCAGCTTCGTGAAGTCCTTGAACAGGTCTGTTCTTGACTGGTCGACCACATAGTCGGAGCTGTATACCGGCTCATATGCGCCTCTGTCATACAGTGCCGTCCAGCCGATGCCCGTGATGCCGGTCTCGAATACGACCTGGGTGACTCTCTTCTGCAGCTCGCTCTTCACGTTCTTTCCGTTCTCGTCGAGCAACTGGGTGACTGCGTTGTCTTCATCGGAATCGGATTCGCCGGTGGTCTTGAATACGAGGATGGTCTCGCCGTCCTTGGTGTACTCGTCCCATCTGGTCGTCTGGGTGCTGTTTCCGTAGCCCCAGTTTCCGGTCGCCTCACCGTAAGCGGATTCTTCCTCGACTGCCGGTGCTGCTTCTTCCGTTGCTGCCGGTGCCTGCTCTTCATTTACCTGCGGTGCAGGAGCCTCAGCTGCCGGTGCAGCTTCTTCGCTTGCCTGCGGTGCCGGTGCTTCGGTTACTTCTACTTCTTTGGTGACTTCTGTCTGTGCCGGAGTCTGTTCTTCCGGTGTTTCGCCCGCGAATGCAGCGGACGGTGCGTATACGGTCAGCGCCATCATGGCTGCCAGTGTGAACGCGGTTCCTTTTTTCATGATCGTTGTCTTTTTCATGTCTCTCTCCTTTTAGCTCAAATACGAAATGTTTGTTTCCTGTGACTGCATTATCGCTGAGAAACCGTCATAAAAACCGTCACAAAAAAACGAATAGGGAGAAAAAAATGAAAAAAGGACGGCGCATGCCGTCCTTTTACTTCCCGATTAATTTCTTATTTCCCGAACCCCAACTCCGTTGCGGACGGATATCCGTAAGCGCTGTCCGCGCTGAATACCGCGCGGCAAATCGCCTCGCTGATCACCTCCGCACCGAGAATGCCAATCACATCCTGGTCCGCAGCCAAATCTCCGACGGAAACTGCATAGATGCTGTCGCCATCTGCAGATGTGTGAACCGGGCGAATGGATCTGGCATATCCGTCGTGGGCCATTCCCGCAATCTTACACAGCTGAGCTTTCTCAAAGCGGGCGTTGGTGATGACCACACCGAGGGTCGTATTACCGGTAAAGCGGTTCTCTACTACCTCCAGTGAAGATTTCATAACGTCTGATGTGCTGCACAGTTCTGTCTTGTCCTCATTCAAAAGTCCTGCGATCTGTTTGCCTGTTTTCCAATCAAACACATCTCCTAGGGCGTTCAGCGCCACGACCGCACCGATCTGCAGTTCGCCAATCTGCATAGCGTAACTGCCGATGCCGGTCTTCATGCATGTCTCCATGCCACCGATTTTTCCAACGGTAGCGCCGCATCCGGCCCCGTAGTTGCCGTCCAGATAATTCGGATCCTCCAGGGCCAGCCGGGCTGCTTCATACCCCATCTGCGCATCCGGTCTGACCGAGGCGCTCGCCACCGTAAGATCAAATAAATCCGACTGCGGAACCAGCGGCACTTTCGTCACGCCTACGTCAAAACCAATGTTCTGTTCTTCCAGATACTGCATGACTCCGTTGGCCGCTCCCAGACCAAAGGCGCTGCCTCCCGACAGCAGTATTCCGTGTATCTCCTGAGCGGCCATCAGCGGATTCAAAAGCTGGCTGTCACGGGATGCAGGGCCGCCTCCGCGGACATCAAGTCCTGCCCGCATGCCCTTTTCGCAAATCAGCGCTGTACAGCCCGTTCCTGCTTCCACGTCTTCTACCTGCCCGATTTGAATCCCCTGAATCTCCGTGATTGAAATCTCTTTCACGTTTTCTGCATCAAATCTGTTCATGATTTCTTCTCCTATATCAACTTATATCTGCAGTTCCGAAAGCTCGTGTCGAAGAGACAGATGCTTCTGTAGGAACAGTATGTGCATGACGTCTTCGTCCATCCTCCGGAAGATTTCTTTTCCTTCTTCGGTTCGATGCCGATGTTGCCGGACTGGATGTCGCTGCAGATCCGCTTCACATTCTCGATGGTCAATTTGCAGAGGTCTTCGAATTCCTCCTGCGAGAGAAGCTCGCTGGATCCCTGTTTCTTAAGAGTACCATCCTTGTTCTGATGCAAAGGCAGCACGCTGCTGCTCTTCGTCGGTTCAATGCTGTCATCCATGGCCTTCAGAATCTCTTCCTGCCCGACCATGATGCCCTCCAGTCTGCAGGCTTTGGCCACCCTGTCCTCAACGTTCCCGGCAGAAGCCTTCTCTGTGCTCTCGTCGATGTCCCGAATCTTAAAGTAGAACACGCCTGCCGGAACGGCCTCGCCTCCTCCTGCGCCTGCCGAAGCTTCTGCTACATTCATATAGAGCATGAGCTGCAGTTTATATCCTTCCTTGATCTGCTCCAGATTGATTTCTTCGCTTCCCGTCTTATAGTCGATGACGCGGACCGCCTCACGGTCACCTTCTCCATCGCCTTCTTCCGGCACATCCAGCACGTCCAGTCTGTCGATGATGCCCGTAAGCACTGCGTTTCTGCCTCTGTCCAGATCGATTCTGATCGTCGGCAGACGCTTGCTGTACGGTCCGAAAGGCTCCTCGAAGAACATCTCTTTCACCTTGCTCTTCCGCACTTGTCCGATCATGGCCCAGGCGATGTCTGAGCAGGTGCTGATAATCTGCTCCAGCTGCAGCCTCGCCTCGTTATCGCTCTGGTAGACGCCTTCCCGGTAATCCTCCGTTTCTTCCCGGATGGTTTTTTCAATCCGGCTGCGGCACGCCTCCTCTGTAATCGTCATCCATGGCGACTGAGAATCCGTTACCGTCAGACCTGCGGCTTTCGCCTCTTCCGTCAGGCCCTCCGCTAACTTCTGCATCGCTCTGTGGAACACGTCGCCGCGGGATTTTCCCGACGTCTCAAAAGCATCCGGCTCGTCCGCCTTCAACCCTTTCTCAATAAAGTATCTGAACGGGCAGCTGCTGTAGACTTCCAGTCTGCTGGCGCTGACGTGGATGGAGTCTCTGTCGCCGAAGTACAAGCTGTCTGCGAAGTCCTGCTCCAGGTTTTGGACTCTGTTATCGAAATCCAGTCCCTGACGGATTTTGCTGATGCTGTCCGGGTCTTTCGCTTCGTACCACTTCATGGCCGCCAGCCAGGCTTCATCGATGCGGCCGTTTTCCAAATAGTTTTGCATGGCGTCGGCCATGAAAGCCAGTGAACCTTTGCGCGAAGCAATCCTGTCGGTCACATCCTCGTCGCCCAGATCTCCCAGCATTCTCATGCCGTCTATTTCTTCGAGAACAGAGAACACGCCCGACGGGCTGATGCTCCTGCCATCCTGATCGGCCATGCTGCACATGACGACCAGTTCTTCTGACGGCAGCGAGAACATCCTGTATATGGCAAGCTGTTCTTCCTGCCGGCGAACTTCGTCTTTTTTGGCAATGCTGTATCTCAACTGCTCCAGAGTATCCAGTTCCTGCTCTGTCAGCAGTCCGCTGTTTCCTCCGCTCATCGGCAGAACGCCTTCGTTGGCTCCCGTCACGATGAGAACCGGACTCCTGCTGATCCTGGTCCGCTGCAGCGTTCCGATGATAACGCAGTCCGTGTTGGCCGGCACAAGACCGATTTCCATCTCCCGGAGTCCCTCCGTGAGAATATCCCGAAGCTGCCGGTTGCTGATGCTCTCCTCACCAAGCACGTTGATGACCTGTTCAAAAAGACTGCAGATCATGCTCCAGCTCTGGGCTGTTTCCGCAGCGCCTTCTGCCAGTCCGAGAGACTCTTGCCGATCGATCAGTTCCGCAATCCGGTCTGTAATGCCGAACTGCTCTTCCAGGAATCTGCTGAGTCCGCGTATCTTCTCCTCAGCCGAGTTGCGTCTGCCCATCTCGTCGCGTGCTTCTTCGATTGTTTCCACAAGAAAAGCGCGCATCTCATTGAGACGCTCCATATCCTCCGTGTAGCGTCCGCCGCCGAAGCTGTCCTTCCCCTCCCAGGTGAAAGCTTTCTTCCATTTTGTCCCGCGGATCTTCGCCTCACTGACATAATTGCTCAGGAGTTCTTCGTCCCTGCGACTGAAACCCATCAGTCCCGCGCTGACCATTTCCATCACGGCAGTGTCTGTGTATCCTTCCGCAATCACGTGGAGAAAGGAAAGCAAAAACCGTACGACCGGCTGGTGGAGCACCTTTCTCTTCCGGTCTGCAAAGGCAGGAATCTCCCACCGCTCAAAGGTTCGCCTGAGCACACCTCCGCGCACATCCATGTCGTTGCAGATAACGGTAATATCTCTGTATCGGAAACCTTTGTCCCTGACCAGTTCCGTAATGTACGCAGCGGCTCTGTCCGCTTCCGCGTAGATATTCGAAGCCCGTACCAGAGTGATTTTCTCTGCTGGTTCGCTGTCCCAGATGCTGTTTCTAGGATAACCGCCGATTGCTTCCAGTTTCCATGGGGTTCCTGCGGCGTCCGCCGCATCTTTGAGATTATCTATGACCAACGCGGTCAGATCAAATAGTCCTTCGCCGCCTGCTGTCGTCAGGAAACGCGCATCTGCGCAGCCCACTCCGCCTGCAGCACGCGCTTCCTCCCAGGTCATAACCATATTGACCTGCGCGGAAGCCTTGAGCAAACGCTGTATGATTTCCATATTGAGCGGAGTGAAAGTGTCGAACCCGAAGATCCAAATGACCGACCCGCGGATCATCTCGGAATCCTCCATGAGCTGCCCGTAAAATCTGATGTAGTCCTCCGAGTCCGTGAACCGGTCTTCGATGGATTCCTCATAGGCTCTGTAGATCCTGTTGATATCCGAGAGTTTCAGGCTCAGATAGCTTCCTGTCTCCTCCGCAGCCTGCTCGATATCTGAAGCATTGACACCGGAGCGCTTCATCTCGGAGATGAGCTGATTGGTATTTGATACGAAGGTCGACTTCGCCTTCATGCTTTTGTACACGTTCAGTTGCCCACCGTCTGCAAGCCGGTCGATGAGAACGGAAAGAAGCATCTGGCGGCCGTACTTGTCGATGAGCTCCGGCTGCCTGCCGCCCGCCTCCTTGATGACTTTGTATCCCAAAGACGAGAAATCGGCCACCATAAGGTCCAGAAGAGCCGTGCGCCCATCCTTCTCGCGGAAGTAATCCAGCGCGTCGCGCTCCATCTGAAGAGACGCCTGATCGGGGACGATGAGAATGGTCTCCTGATCAGGATCAATGCGGTCAAATATGAACTTTTCCTTGTCGCAGGATTCCCCTGCATAGAATATGTTCAGCATATTTAAATTATAACCCGCAGAAGGTGCTCTCTCAAGCACGTCCTGCGGGTGATTCCTTTTCGCTATTCTTTTCAGGCCGTCATCGGTCTTCTCGGAAGTATGGAAGTCCGAGGCTTTCCGGCGGCTGGTGTTCACGCTTGCGGCGCATGCTGGTGATCACCAAAACGATGATCGTTACTACATACGGCAACATCTTGTAGAGTTCCTTGGTGGCCATGCCTGCGCCCGGAATGAACAGGTTCAGGATGTAAAGGCCGCCGAAGAGAATCGATCCGAAGATGGCAACGTTCGGCTTCCACAGTGTGAAGATAACGAGTGCGATAGCGAGCCATCCTCTGTCTCCGAAAGCGTCATTTGACCAGACGCCGTTGGCGTAATCCATGACGTAGAACAGACCGCCCAGTCCTGCAATCATGCAGCCGATGCAGATTGCGAAGTACTTGTATTTGTTGACGTCGATACCGGCTGCGTCCGCCGTCGCCGGATTCTCACCGATGGCGCGCAGCTGCAGTCCGATGCGTGTGCGCGTCAGGACGAAGGCCGTTACGAGAGCAATCGCCACGGCGAGATAGGTCATGAATCCGTAGGAGAGGAAAATCTTCCCGAACCATCCGCAGTCGTCAGCAAACGGCAGTGACGTTCTGAACGCCCTGCTCGTCGCGGAAAGAGCGATGGACGGAACGGAACTTCCCGTCAGTTTCATGAGGGATCCGCCGAAGAAGTTACCGAAGCCGATGCCGAAGGTCGTCATCGCAAGACCCGTAACGTTCTGATTCGCCCTGAGGGTAACCGTTAGGAAGGCGAACAGGAGTCCCATGAGCAACGAGCCTGCCAGACAGGCGAAGAACGGTATCAGGATCGCGATAATCGGCACAATCTGACCGCCGCAGCTCTGCTCGTAGAGGAAGGATCCGATAACGCCGCAGATAGCGCCTACGTACATGACGCCCGGAATACCCAGGTTCAGGCTTCCGACCTTCTCCGAAATCGTTTCACCGGTACATCCGAAGAGGAGCGGCATTCCCTGCAGTATAGCTCTTGGAATAAAAGCAACAAGACTAAACATTATGCTTCCTCCTTTCCAGATGATTTCCTGATGTGAACTTTGTAATTTATGAAGAACTCAACTCCTATGATGAAGAAGATGATGATTCCTGTCAGAATGTCTCCAAAGGCCTGATTCAAGCCAAAGGATGTGGCGATTTCGCCGGCGCCCTGCCCCATGAATACGATGAGCAAACTGCACAGAATCATGACGATGACATTGAACTGCGCCAGCCAGGATACCATGATTCCCGTGAATCCCATGCCGCCGGAGATCGTCGTCGTGATCGTGTGGTCGGAGCCGGATACCATAAGCCAGCCGGCAAATCCGCAGATGGCGCCCGACAGGAACAGCGTACGGATGATGACCCGGTCAACGCTGATTCCTACGTAGGTCGCCGTCCTCTGGCTTTCGCCGACGACGGAGATTTCGTAGCCATGCTTACTGTACTTCAGATAGATGTGCATGCCGACCGTAACGAGTATTACGAGACCGACGATGAGCGGATAGCTGTTTGCTCCTATATAAGGAAGCCATCCCGCCTGCGTCGACTGATTGATGATGCCGACGTGACCGGAGCCCTTCGGCACCTCCCACTTGATGATGAAGTACGCAATCAGCTGAATCGCAACGTAGTTCATCATCAGGGTGAACAGGGTCTCATTCGTTCCCCACTTGGCTTTGAAAATCGCTGGTATCATAGCCCAGATTGCACCCACCAGAACGGCTGCGACGAACATCACAAGAATCAACAGCGCTCCCGGCAGTTTGTCGCCCAGATAGAGCATGCAGAGGGCTGTTGCCCAGGCGCCCATCAGCACCTGGCCTTCACCGCCCAGATTCCAGAACTTCATCTTATAAGCCGGTGTCAGAGCGATGGAAATCAGCAGCAGCAGCGATAATTCCTTGAGAGTGATCCAGACTTTACGGCTGGTGCCGAAGGCACCTGCTATCATGGTTCCGTAGATATCAAACGGATTCATGTGAACGATGGCCATAATGATGATGGCGTCGACAATCAACGCCGCGACAATAGCCAGCGCTCTGTAAGTCCAGCTGTGTTTTCTGTCGATATCAGCCCGCCTCGAAAGTTTGATGAGGGGCTCTTTTTTGATTTTGTTGTTTTCCTTCATGTTATGCCTCCTCATCATCCGCCATCAGTTTTTTGACGTCGATCTTGGCGATGTGGTCGCCGCTGTACTTGGTCATCAGCAGACCGATTTCTTCTTTCGTCGTCGTGCGCGCGTCGACAAGTCCGCTGACTTTGCCTTCGCACAGAACCAGTATCCTGTCGCAAAGCTCAATGAGAACGTCTAGGTCTTCACCGACGTAGACAACGCCGACGCCCTTCTTCTTTTCATCGGACAGGATATTGTAGATCGTGTAGGATGTGTTGATGTCAAGCCCTCTGACGGCGTACGCTGTCATCAGAACTCTCGGCGCCAGAGAAATTTCTCTTCCTACCAGAACCTTCTGGACGTTTCCTCCCGAGAGCTTTCGG
This sequence comes from Clostridiales bacterium, assembly GCA_015058145.1. GTDB lineage: Bacteria > Bacillota > Clostridia > Peptostreptococcales > Anaerovoracaceae > Lentihominibacter. Next base: position 9,902 of record SVCX01000026.1, read on the forward strand.
ACTGGCGTGTAAACGTCCGGCGTCGAAACTTCCAGCTTCTCCCGGATCTCCTCGGCGAGCTGACGCGGCTCCTTCTCTCTCGTGAAGATTCCCCGACCCTCGTTATACGAACGCAAAAGCATATTGCCTACCATGCCCATGTTTCCGACGAGACCCATTCCGAGTCTGTCCTCCGGTACAAAGGCAAGAGAGATACCCAGGTTCTTGATGTCGTTTACATCCTTGCCGAGAAGCTGTATCTCATCATTGTTGTCGATTGCTCTGTACATGACGCTGCTTCCGGGTTCCGCTTTCTGCAGTCCCGCGATGGCTTCCAGCAGTTCTTTCTGTCCTGCGCCGGCGATACCGGCGATGCCGAGTATCTCGCCGCCGCGAATGGTGAACGTCACGTCATCGAGCGCTTTGATTCCGTATTTATTCAAACAAGTCAGATGCTCGATCCTGACCAAATCTCTCACGTTCACAGGATCGGTTCTGTCTATGTTGAGTTCAACTTTCTTTCCCACCATCATCTCTGTCAGGGAGTTCTCTGTCGCATCTTTTGTATCCACGACGCCTGCGTATTCGCCCTTTCTCAGAACTGCGACCCTGTCGGACAGTTCCAGTACTTCCTGCAGTTTGTGGGTGATGATCACGATGGTTCTGCCGTGATCCTTCATGGCCCTCAAAACGAAGAACAGCTTTTCTGTTTCCTGCGGCGTCAGTACTGCCGTAGGCTCATCCAGAATCAGTATCTGCGCTCCTCTGTAGAGGACCTTGATGATTTCTACTGTCTGCTTCTCGGAAACAGACATCTCGTAGATCTTCTTGTTCAGATCGATCTCGAAACCGTATCTATCGACTGTATCCTGAATGTCCTTCAGGATAGCCTTCTTGTCCAGTTTCATCTTGCCCGGCATGCCGAGAATGATGTTCTCTGCCGCGCTGAATACATCCACGAGTTTGAAGTGCTGGTGGATCATACCGATCTGATAATCAAAAGCATCCTGAGGGGATCGAATCACGGCCTCTTCGCCGTCTACGAAAATCTGTCCGCCGTCAGGAGCATAAATACCTGCAAGCATATTCATCAGCGTCGTCTTACCACTTCCGTTTTCGCCGAGAAGGGAAAGTATTTCGCCTTTGTATATGTCCAGGCTGATATTGTTGTTGGCCACAACCGAGCCAAACGTCTTCGTAACATTTCTCAGAGAAACCGCAATTTCTCTGTTTTCAATATTGTTCAATGCTCTTAAACCTCTGAAATGAAATCAGGAAAACCCCGGAAATTCCGGGGCTTTCCTGCAGTATAGTTTTTGCTTAGAATGCAGTGTCGAGGAGCTCGATGCCGTCGATCTGGAGATCGAAGTAAGGAGCGGAACGGAACTTGGATTCCATGAATGCGCCGTCTTCGATGACGTTGGTGTCGCCCTTGTAATCAGGGTCTGTGTCGACATCTGCCATGTACTCAGTGACAGCCTTGCCGTCAACTGTGAATGTTGAGCAGTCGAATACCTGAATGGATCCATCCTTCAGGCCAGCTTCTACTTCTGCAATCTTGTCTGCAGTTCCTTCAGCAGCAACGTTTTCGTTGATGTCGGTCAGAACTACGGAACCTGTTTCCAGGTCGCCAGTCCAGTCAGTATCGATTGCTTCGCCGTTCTGGACTGCATTGATGCAGTATTCATAATAAGGTACCCAGTCGATTCTTGATGAAACGATGAATGTCTCAGGGCAAGCTTCAACAGTGCTTCCGTTGTATGATACATCTGGAACGCCTGCGTTTTCGCATGCGGTCGGAGCTCCCATAGAGTCAGCGTGCTGTGAAAGGAGAACGCAGCCGTCGTTGATCAGCTTGTTAGCGCCCTCTTTTTCGAGAGTCTCATCATACCATGAGCCAGTGAACGTTACTTCCATTGTTGCGGACGGACATACGGAACGTGCGCCCAGGAAGAAGGACGTGTAGCCGGAAACTACTTCTGCATATGTGTAGGCGCCTACATAACCCATCTTAGCCTGATCCGCCGTGATGTCGCCCTTGTCGATCATCTCATTCAGCTTCAGTCCGGCAGCAACGCCAGCAAGGTAACGACCCTGATAGATGGAAGCGAATGCATTGTGATAGTTGTCAAGACCTTCCGTGTGGGCCTTGGTTCCTGTTGAGTGGCAGAACTGTACGTCAGGGAATTCCTTCGCTGCCTGAATCATGTAGTCCTCATGACCGAATGAGTCGGCAAAGATGATTCCGCATCCGGCGTCAACCAGCTCAGCTGCTGCGTCGTAGCATTCCTGTCCTTCAGGAATGTTGGTCTTGACGATTGCTTCAACGCCAAGTTCTTCACATGCTGCGTTAGCAGCGTCGATGAAGTTCTTGTCATAAGTGGAGTTCTCATCATGCAGGCAGATGAATCCAGCCTTCATTCCGCTGTCTGAATTGCCTTCATCGTCTGAGCCGCCGCATCCTGTGAAAGTCAGGGTGAATGCAAACACCATAGTGAGGGCAAGTACCAGTGATAATACTTTCTTCATTTTCTCCTCCTATTAAACCTTTGAGAAACAACAAAGACAGGTTTGAAACCTGTCCGCCAACTTCTACGGTACTAAACCGTTGCTCTCCGGCTCTGTCCTGAGAATGTCTCTTCGCAGATCCCGCAGATCAACCAATAGTCGTAACTGAGGCGTTACGGTAGAAACGCACTGTACCATTTCTTCGTGCTTATATTGGCATGCTATTGATTTGCAATGGCTTGTGGATTGTTTCTCGTCTGGACACAATATGTTGTGTTTTTCGCTTTGACGCCAAACAACGCGTTCCGTCCGATTACACTCCTCTTACCACGTTTTGAGTGTATCAATTTGAGGCCTGAGTGTCAATTGATTTTGCGGCTTTGAGAGGGTATTTTCACCCCTTTTTCGGATTATTTTTAAATACATTCCCATAGGTTTCCAAATCATTACAACACTTTCCAAATCATGCAAATCATTTCCAAAATAGGGGTTATTTACAGTTTCGTTGCTCGCTTGAATAATGACCCTTTCGGGAGTAAAATGAACGTGTTGTTAGACTATCGCAAAAGCATTTTTCTGCTTTTGCGCGTTCTGAATGATAAGGAGTTATGAAATGAATTACGAAGTAGATATTGCCGGATACAAAAAAGAACTTAAACTGTTTAAGGTCTCTGACGATCTGCAGATTGCAGCATTCATACTCTATGGGGACGTCGCTGTCACCAGGCATGCAGCGAAGGAACTTCTCGCACGCGCGCCTGAATTCGATATCATGCTGACATCAGCATCAAAAAGCATTCCGCTCATCTACGAAATGGCGCGGCAGGCAGGCGTCAATGATTACATCGTCGCTCTGAAATCCCAGAAGGTCTATATGGGTGAGCCGCTGAGCGCCCCTGTCAATTCTATCACAACTTTCCAGCAGCAAAGAATCTACATCGGTGAAGATGATGTCGAGAAGATGCGCGGAAAACGCATACTGATTGTGGACGACGTTATCAGCACCGGTCAGTCCCTTGCCGCTCTTGAAAAACTGGCGGAAGGCGCCGGCGGAAACATCGTCGGTAAGATGGCCGTTCTCGCCGAAGGAGATGCATACGATAGAACAGACATCACTGTTCTCGGCAAACTGCCTCTCTTCGACGCCGAAGGGAACGTACTGTAGCGATCAGATGATGTCGAGCAAATCGCTCGGCTTGTCAATGATGAAATCGGGGACTTCGCCTTGTGGGAAGTCCTCTTTTGTTTTTCCCGCAAGGGTCGCGCTCCAGCCGACAAGCACGGCTGGGACGCCGGCATTGTGGGCGCAGAGAATATCGAGGCGTGAGTCGCCCACCATGATAGAAGTCCCGGGGTTCGAATCCAGTCTCTCCAGCGTATTCAGGACGATATCCGGAGCTGGTTTTCCATTCTCGGCGTCTTCCACCGCGACAACCGTATCGAAGTACTTCCCCAGATCGTATTTATCGAGACCCTGATGCAAGGTGAATCTGAGACGGGATGACGCGATGGCTGTCTTATAGCCGCGGGCTTTGACTTCCTGCAGCATTTCGGTGATGCCCGGGAAGAGCTTGATCATGTCGACAAATCTCTCTCTGTGCCAATCGCGGTAGATTTTGACGGATTCCTCGACACGGACTTCCGGGAAGGAATTCTCCATGCTGTACTCCAGAGGCTCGCCAAACGTGGAGAGGATGTACTCCAGATCACCCTCCTCGCCTCTCAGCGTCTTGTAAACATGCTGCCACGAACCGATGATGACATCGTTCGTATCCATAATAGTTCCGTCAAAATCAAATATTACTGTATCGATCATTTCAAGTCCTCCAGCTCACATTATAGCATGAAAACACTGCAACGAAAAACCCGACGCTTTAGGGGATCGCGCCGGGTTTTCCTAGTGTATAAAAATGATTATAGAGATTTTCGAAATTAATATCCGCCGTACATGCAGAGCATTACACCGGCTGCTACACCGGATCCGATTACGCCTGCGACGTTAGGGCCCATAGCATGCATCAGCAGGAAGTTGGTAGGGTTCGCCTTCTGACCCTGTACCTGCGATACACGGGCTGCCATTGGTACGGCCGATACACCTGCCGAACCAATGAGTGGATTGATTGGCGTCTTGGACACCGCATTCATCAATTTGGCAATCAGTACGCCGCCTGCCGTTCCGAAGCAGAATGCCAGAACACCGAGGATAACGATCTTGATCGTCGCCCAGGTCAGGAACGTATCTCCTGTTGCGGAAGCGCCTACGCAGGTGCCCAGCAGGATAACGAGTATGTTCGAAAGAGCATTCGATGAGGTGTCGGACAGACGAGCTGTTCTTCCGCTCTCCTTGAACAGGTTCCCCATCATCAGCATGCCGATCAGCGGTGCTACTGAAGGAAGCAGCAGTGCGATTACGATGGTTACCGCAATCGGGAACAGAATCTTCTCTCTTTGAGATACGGTTCGCAGCTGTTCCATCTTGAGCTCTCGCTCATGCTTCGTGGTCAGCGCTGTCATGATTGGCGGCTGGATGATTGGCACAAGGGCCATGTACGAATACGCCGCAACTGCGATTGGTCCGACCAGATGGTCTGCCAGCTTCGTTGTGAGGTAAATCGCTGTAGGGCCGTCCGCTCCGCCGATGATACCGATAGAACCAGCTTCCTGCGCATTGAATCCCAGTGCGATCGCTGAGAAGAATGCGAAGAAGATTCCCAGCTGAGCCGCTGCTCCCATGAGCAGAGACTTAGGGTTCGCGATGAGCGGTCCGAAGTCTGTCATGGCTCCTACGCCGAGGAATATCAGCGAAGGCAATACAGGTTTCAGCATGTAGAATATTGAGAATATACCTGCATCAGCAAGCTCGTTGGAGTTCACCACGCCCTCATGGACTACGTCATTGAGGAAGATTCCTGTCATCGGCAGGTTTGATAACAACATGCCGAATGCAATCGGTACCAGCAGCAGCGGTTCGAATCCGTGTCTGATGGCCAGATACAGGAAGAACAGTGCTACCACGATCATGATACCGCTCTGGTACGTGAAATTTGCTACACCGGTTGATTCCCAGAACTTAATTAAAGTTTCAACTACTGCATCCATATAAATGCTCTCCTTTATAAATGCTACTTACGCGTGCCACTTTAAATGCAACACGACAAAGCGATGCTGTCCGCATCACCGATAAAATAGTAACACACCGCCTGAATTGATACAAGTTGTAATTCGCCGTTTGCGGGCGAAATACTGTATACATACTCAGCAGACTGTCGCTGCTACTGCTGTTTCAGTTTCTCGTTTATGAAGTAGTCCAGATCCCCGTCCATGACGGCCTGCACGTTGCCCACTTCCGCGCCCGTTCTGTGGTCTTTGACCATGGTGTAAGGCTGGAAGACGTAAGACCGGATCTGGCTCCCCCAGGTGATCTGGTTGTAGTCGCCCTTCAACTCGTCGAGGGATTCTTTCTCCTCTTTCTCCTTGAGCTCAATCAGCTTGGACATGAGCATCTTCATGGCGAACTCCCGGTTCTGCATCTGGGACCGTTCATTCTGGCAGGTCACCACGATGTGGGTCGGCAGGTGGGTGATCCTGACGGCCGAATCGGTCATGTTGACGTGCTGGCCGCCCGCCCCGCTGGACCGGTATGTGTCAATACGCAGGTCGTCCGGGTTGATTTCCACCGTGGTATCGTATTCGATTTCCGGCGTCACATCCAGCGACGCGAAGGATGTATGTCTGCGGGCCGAAGAATCGAACGGCGAAATGCGCACGAGCCTGTGCACACCCTTCTCGTTCTTCAGGTAGCCATAGGCGTAATCGCCTTCGACGAAAACCGTAGCGCTCTTAATGCCCGCTTCCGTATCGTCATTCATATCCATGATTCTGGCCTTGAATCCCCGCTTCTCGCACCATCTCAAATACATACGCAAAAGCATCTCAGCCCAGTCCATGGCCTCGGTGCCGCCGCTTCCGGCGTGAACAGAGATGATGGCGTTGTTCTGATCGTATTTCTCATTGAGCAGCGTCTTCAGTTTCAGACTTTCAATGTCATTTTCCAAAGACGTTTTCTCAGCCTTTGCTTCGGCAGCCGTCTCCTCATCGTCGGCCTCTTCCGCCATCTCAATCATAATGGTCAGATCCTCAAGGCGTCCCGTGAGACCTTCAAACTCAGAGACCCGGTCCTCCAGAGACTTCTTCTCTTTCATGATTTTCTGGGCGTTGGTCTGATCGTCCCAAAAGCCCGGTTCCACAGATTTCTTCTCCAGTTCCGCTGCTTTTGCGCGAAGCTCGTCTGGCCGGAGAGCCTCCTCCGCCTCTTTGAGCATTGCCTCCAGATCTGGTATTTCCTGTTTTAACTCATCAAGCAGTATCATCAATCTCTCCTACGCATTTCTGCCGCAGCAGTGCTTGTATTTCTTTCCGCTTCCACACGGACAAGGATCGTTGCGCCCAACCTTCGGCGTCTCGCGGCGCACGGTTTCCTGTTTGTGCTCTCTCTTCGGAACCGCCGCCTGAGCAGGGGCGCTTCCCATGTCCACGTTGCCGCCAGCCGCCTGCTGACGGGCTGCCGCTTCACGCATCTCGCTGTCGTCGAACTCGTCCTTGTGTTCCTGGCCGGTTCCGATGACATCGCGACGTTCGCTGGACGTCGTAACGGTTACGTTGTAACAGTATCTGACGAACTCTTCCTGAATGGCCGATACCATGAGTTCGAACATAGCGAATCCTTCGTGGGCGTAAGCCGCAGCAGGATCCTGACCGCCCAGGCCTCTGAGGCCAATACCGCTCTTCAGCTGATCCATGGCGTCGATGTGATCCATCCACTTGCTGTCGACGACGCGCAGCAGAATCATACGCTCAACCTCACGAAGCCGCTCGATGCCGATTTCTTCTTCCTTGGCATCGTACATGTCGCTGAACTCACCGTAGAGACCGTTCTTCAGGGATTCCTCATCCATGTCGGCAAGGTCTTCCGCGTCGAACTCCAGCGGCTCGAATTTGCCTGTGATCTTAGCCAGTCCTTCGTTCATCGTGTCGAAGTCCCACTCTTCCGGATACTTGGATGCGATGACGATTGGGTCGACCACTTCATCTATGAACTTGCGCGTCATCATATCCAGGTCCTCGCGCAGGTCCTCGCCGAAGAGAACCTTCTTACGCTCGCCGTAAATGATCTCACGCTGTTTATTCATGACATTGTCATACTGCAGGACGTACTTTCTGATGCCGAAGTTTCTGCCCTCGACCTTCTTCTGGGCGTTCTCGATCTGCTTGGAGACCATGCCCGATTCGATGGCTTCGTCTTCTTCGACGCCGAGTTTTCTGACGATGTTCTGCATTCTCTCTCCGCCGAAGAGCCGCATGAGCTCATCTTCCATGGAGACGCAGAACTGAGTCTGCCCCGGGTCGCCCTGACGACCGGAACGGCCTCTCAGCTGGTTATCGATACGTCTCGATTCATGACGTTCCGTACCGATAATGCAAAGGCCTCCCAGCGCGCGCACTCTCTCCTGCTCCGGCGCACGTTCTGCCTTGTATTTTTCAAGGAGCTGCTGGAACGTCTCTCTGGCTTCCAGCAGTTCCGGATCATCGCTCTGCACAAAACTCGTCGCAAAGGCAATCTGCTCCTCATCATATTCCAATTCTTCCATCGCCCTGCGTGCCTGGAACTCCGGGTTTCCTCCCAGGATAATGTCGGTACCACGGCCGGCCATGTTGGTCGCGATGGTGATCGCGCCTTCACGTCCCGCTTCCGCGACGATCTGCGCTTCCTTCTCATGGTGCTTCGCATTCAGCACGTTGAAGTTCTTCACGCCGCGCTTTCTCAGCGCATCGGCGATGATTTCGGATTTCTCAATGGATATCGTACCGACGAGCACCGGCTGCCCCTTCTCATGAGCCTCGATGACGCGGTCGATGATGGCCTTGTACTTACCCTGCTCGGTGGCGTAGACAGCGTCCGCCAGGTCCTCTCTGATGACCGGCTTGTTCGTCGGGATGACGACGACATCCATGTTGTAAATGTCCGTGAACTCGGCTTCTTCCGTCTTCGCCGTACCGGTCATGCCGGCCAGCTTCTGGTACATTCTGAAGTAGTTCTGCAGGGTGATCGTCGCCAGCGTCTTACTCTCAGATCTTACGAGGACGTTTTCCTTGGCCTCGATAGCCTGGTGGAGTCCGTCGCTGTAGCGGCGTCCGAACATCATACGTCCGGTGAACTCATCGACGATGATAATCTCGCCGTCGCGGACCACGTAGTCCACGTCGCGCTTCATCATGTTGCGGGCCTTCAGGGCCTGCATGACATGATGGTTAATCTCCATGTTCTCCGGGTCGGAGAAGTTCTCGATACCGAAGAAGTCTTCACACTTCTGTACGCCTTCTTCTGTCAGGGAAATCTGATTATCCTTTTCCTCTACGACGAAGTCGCCCGTTTCAACCTTAGTATCCTTGTCTCTGGTTCCTTTGATGAGCGTCTTGACGAAGCTGTCGGCTCTGCGGTACATGTCCGTGGACTTGTCGCCGCGTCCCGAAATGATCAGCGGAGTTCTTGCTTCGTCGATGAGAATGGAGTCGACCTCGTCGACGATGGCGTAGTTGAGTTCACGCTGCATCATCTGCTCCTTGTAGGTGACCATGTTGTCCCTGAGGTAGTCGAAGCCGTACTCGTTGTTGGTTCCGTATGTGATGTCCGCCTGATAAGCGGCTCGCCTTTCTTCTTCAGAAATTCCGTGGATGACGCATCCGACGGTCAGACCGAGGAATGTGTAGAGTTTGCCCATCCACTCCATATCACGCTTGGCCAGATAGTCGTTGACCGTAACCACGTGGACGCCTTTGCCTTCCAGCGCGTTCAGGTAGGCCGGCAGCGTTGCGACCAAGGTCTTACCTTCACCAGTCTTCATCTCGGAAATACGTCCCTGATGGAGTACGATTCCGCCGATGACCTGTACGTAGAAGTGCTTCATGCCCAGACTTCTCCAGGCGCCTTCACGGCATACTGCAAAAGCCTCCGGCAAGATGTCGTCGAGGCTTTCTCCCCCTGCGATTCGCTCCTTGAACTCCGCCGTCTTGGCTCTGAGTTCATCGTCCGTGAGGGCCGTCATTTCATCCTCATGCGCCATGACTTTGTCCGCTATCTTCGATACTTTTTTGACTTCCTTCTCGTTGAGGTCGCCAAAAACTTTCTCCATAAAACCCATTACTTATCCTCTGTCCTTTCTGATTCGTACTCTTCCGCGACATCCTCGCAGACGAGATTGATTTCGATTGCTTTTCTCGCGTCGGCTTTTGTAACTCTTACCTTCAGCTTCTTTCTGTCGATCTGCGTTTCAAACTTGTCATCCCTCTTCGGCAGATGATCCAGCATCATGGATACCCACCCGTTCACGGTATTCACTTCCGTGATATCTTCATCGATGCCGAAGTAATCGAAAACCTTTGCCAGATTGGCACTGCAGCGAACTCTGTAGCTGCCGTTCTGCAAAGGCATGATCTCCTTGTTGGCGATCACATCGTACTCATCATAGATCTCACCGACCA
>SVCX01000027.1 GCA_015058145.1 Clostridiales bacterium
ATCTGCTACGATGTGCGCTTCCCGGAGTGGTTCCGCAAGATGGCCCTGGCCGGAGCGAAACTGATCGTTCTTCCTGCCGCCTTCAATATGACGACGGGACCTGCCCACTGGGATCTGACCATGCGGGCCAGAGCTCTGGACAACCAGGTGTACTTCGCGGCCAACGCGCCGGCGAGAGATGAAAACGGCGTGTACGTCGCCTACGGAAACTCCTGCATCGCCAGCCCGTGGGCTGAGTTCATCGCCCACGCCGACGAGAAGGAGCAGATCATCTACGGCGACATCGATCTGGACCGGGTCGACGCCATTCGCCAGCAGCTGCCGCTTCTGAAGCACCGCAGACCGGAACTCTACTAATGCAAAACCGCCAAAAAGGCTCGCAGTATTCACTGCGAGCCTGATTATTTTTTTGCAAAGGCATGACGCTTATCTTGCGCGCTTCTTTCGATACGCTACTACGGCAATGGCTGCAGCTGCCAGTACCAGAAGGATGATGATCAGCGGAACGACCGGGAAGCCCTTCGGCTCGTCGTAGTCGGCGTCGGCAGCGTTATCCTGATAGATCGACAGTGCCAGGTCGTGCGCCTCTTCCGCCATTTCCATATCCGCCTTGGTCATGATCTCCTGACGCGCTTCGCGAGAAGGTTCGGCTTTGATTTCTTCCTGCAGTTCTACAAACCGTGTTTCGAACTCTCCCTGCTTGTTCAGGAGCTGTTCCTGGGCCTTTGCGAACTGATCGCCGTCGAGGTTGCCGTAGACCAGCAGATTCGTCATGGCGCTGAAGGTTGCGATATAGGATTTCTCCCAGCCTGCCGGATGCACGTGGTATTCCCCGTCGTGGTAATAGTAGTCGCCGCTGTCCGGCTTCTCTTCTGTGATTTCCGGTTCGTCAAGCTGTACCTTGTAGCCTTCCCAGGTGTCGGTCAGCAGCATCGGATACGATGGCACGAAGACGTTGTACGCCGTGTTGTCCATGGCGAACCATTCCACTGTGCCGAGATCCTTTTCCTCATCCGGATAGAAACGGTACATATGGCTGTTCATGTTCTCTTCAAAACCGATCGGATACACTCTGAACAGCGCCAGCACATTGTCGAAGGACATGTCTTTCTTCAGGTTCAGATTGTTGTGCAGCCCGGTAATCGCGCCGTTTTCATCGACGTTCGTCATGACGAAGTGATTGTCTTCCAGCACATTATCGACCGTCCACTCGTTGGTGTCCTCCAGCCAGTTCTGCGAGGCCACCAGACGGTTCTGCACGACTTCTCTCCACTCCGCCGGCCAGTCTTCGTTCTCGATTTCCATCAGATAATCATTATAGGACGCCCGGTAGTCGATGATATTTTCTTCCTCATCGCCCACGAAAGTCCCTGCTTTTTTCGCTACGTCGAACAGGTGGTCCGATGCGATGACATGGTCCGTATCGTCCAGATCGATCTTGCCGAGGACGGATACATTGAACTGCATGAAGCAGACGTCCTTAGGCAAAAGCACCGCAATGTATTCGTGCCCGGAGAGGTTCTCCATATACCATTGTTCATTCTGGTCGCAGATCATCACGCCGGATCCTTCGTAGCCTGCGCCGACGGTGTCATAGATGCCCGCCAGAAGCTCCACGCCTTCCCGGGCTGTCGCCGCTTCCGAGAGAAGCACCGTCGCCATCTCCGATTCTTCGATTCCTTTCTCAGTATACGGATCCACTTCCTGGATGCTTTCATTGGCGTTCACAGACTGGGTCGCGCTCACCGTCACACCGTGGTCGTTGGTCCCCGCTTCCTCGTACGGTGAATGCTCATGGGTGCTCTCGCAGGTCAGACATTCCCCGTCGATCAGACCGTCGCAGCGCGCCGTATACTCGTAGCTGTCATGGGTGAACGTCCAGGTGAAATCCGTGCAGCCCTGATAGGTCTCGCCTTCCTTGTGCTTTCCCGCCGGCGCAACGTAATAGGTCTTGTTGGAGTCGGCGTCAAGTTCTTCGGTGCGCATGAACACGTTCGCGCCGTCATCCGTCGTATCGCCGCCCGCATAGAACAGCACGCACGCACTGACATTGATCGGCCAGCACAGGGCGATGATGATTGCGATGATCATCGGGATGAATATCTTCTTTCGCTTTGCCATGGTATGATCCTCCGCGTATCTGTGTTATTTGTCGCTATCTTTTTTCTTCGGGTCCACGTCGCGGAACAGGAACGACAGTACCTGCCCTACAGCGTACAGCGCCAGACCTGCAAAAGCAGTCGCAGCTCCGGCTGCCGCTATGGATTTCCCTGTGTTTTTCTCCTTCTCCATATTCTCCCCTCCTTTGTGATTAAAGAATCCCCTTTATTCTACCATATCTATATATCCGTCACGTCGATATCCGATATGATGCTCACCGTGTAGTCCGGATACAGTTCCTGTACCTGCTTTGTCATGATGGCCACCGCTTCTTTGTGGTCGATGTCGAAGCTGACGACAACGTCGAAGCGCATGGCTTTGTTGATGATATCCACGTAGAACCCGTGCATCTGCAAAGCCCACTCGTTGGACAGGATCGTCTTCTGTACTGTGTTCCGGATCTCCGCCGCTTCATCATTGGACGTGTTGTAGGAGTAGACGCCGATACCCGTCAGAATGACGCCGGTCTCCTGATAGACCTTGATCTGAATCTTTCTGGTCAGTACGTCCACTTCGTCGACTGTCATGGTATCAGGAAGTTCCATGTGAACGGAACCATAATATTTATCCGGTCCGTAATTAAAGAGGTTCAGGTCGTAAGCGCCCCGAATCTCCGGCTCCTCCGTCAGCAGTTTCTTGATCGTTCTGGTCATCTCGGCGTCGCCTCTCTGACCGATGATGTCGTTCAGGGTTTCGATCATCATCTCGATACCGGCTTTGATGATTACGATGGAGATGATGACGCCGACGTAAGCCTCCAGCGAGATGCCCCAGATCAGGAATACGATCGCTGAAGCGAGAACGGAAGCCGACAGAATCGCGTCGAAGGAGGCGTCCTTGCCCGATGCAACCAGCGCGCCGGAGTTGACCTTTTCTCCCTGCTTTTTCACGTATCTGCCCAGCACCAGCTTCACGATGATGGCAACGGCGATGATGATGAGGGAAACCGTGCCGTAGTCGGCAGCCTCCGGATGAATGATCTTCTTCACGGACTCGACCAGCGAGGTGATGCCCGCATAGAGCACGATGGCCGCCACGATCATGGAGCTCAGGTATTCAATTCTCCCGTAGCCAAGGGGGTGCTTCTTGTCGGGCTTCTTGGCTCCCAGCTTCGCGCCGATGATTGTAATGACGGAAGACAAGGCGTCCGAAAGATTGTTGACCGCGTCCAGCGTGACCGCGATCGAATTTGAAATGAGACCGACCGCCGCCTTGAAGGCCGCCAGCAGCACGTTCGTCACGATGCCGATGATACTGGTCCTTACGATTGTCTTCTCTCTGTTCGCCGAGAGAACTGCCATATCCTTGTTGTCTTTGCTTTCCTTACCCATCCTGTTGCTCTCCAAATGTATTCGTTAAACTGTCTGCTTCAAACTGGTTCAATGCTTACAGTGCCGCAGCGACTGCCTTCTTGACCTCTTCCATGTCCACCGTCGGCTCGAATCTCGCGACGACGTTGCCTTCTCTGTCTACCAGGAATTTGGTGAAGTTCCACTTGATGTACGCCTTGTCGCCGAACTGCTTGTTGTTGGCGTTGGCGAACTTGTTCAGGGCAGCCATCTTGAGGCCTTTGCCAAAGCCTTCGAACGGTTTCTCCGTCGCCAGATAAGCAAAGAGCGGATCTGCCGTTTCCCCGTTGACGTCGATCTTCGCGAACTGCGGGAACTCCGTTCCGAACTTCATGGTGCAGAACTGATGAATTTCTTCATCCGATTCCGGCGCCTGGTTCGCGAACTGGTTGCAAGGGAAGTCCAGAATCTCAAATCCCTGGTCCTTCATCTCCTTGTACATGGCCTCCAGCGGATCGTAGTGCGGCGTGAATCCGCAGCCTGTCGCTGTGTTCACGATCAGCAGCACCTTACCCTTGTACTCGTCCAGGCTCACTTCGTTGCCTGCTCTGTCCTTTACTTTGAAATCATAAACGTTTGCCATTGTTATTCTCCTTTCGACTTCCCCAGAAGTTCATATAACAGTTCATATAGCTTTTGCGCTTTCTCCGGCGGCAGGTCGACACAGCCTCCTACCTTCTCCGGAATCTCCTTCGCCTGCTCCTGCAGTTTCCTCCCCTGCTCCGTCAGGCTGATCACAACGACCCTGTCATCCTCCGCGCTGCGCGCTCTGCGGATGTATCCCGCCTGCTCCATCTTCTTCAGCAGCGGCGAGACCGTTCCATTATCCAGCATCAGCTTCTCGCAGATTTCTCCCACCGGAATTCCGTCTTTCTCCCACAAAACCAGGAAGACGATGTACTGTGTGTAGGTCAGCCCCAAAGCCTTCAGCCACGGTGTGTACATACTGGTTACATTCCTGGCCGCCGCGTACAGCGGGAAGCACAGTTGGTTCTCCAGTTTCATTGTTTCCTTGTAGTCGTTGGTCTTCATTTATGTCAAACCCCTTCCTGTCAGCGCATTTATATTTGATACAATTATATTTTACACAATATATTCCCGCTGTCAAGAGGTTTCTTGCCCATCGATTCTCCCAATTTGGATATTACCCGTAATAAGTGAAACTCTTTCTCTCTTTTGCGGTTGCTTTTGCAAATACAGAGAATTAATATGGCTGATTTTCTCTTTTTCGCGGAGTTTTCTTCAAAAAAAGAGAATCTGTCCGGACTTTACGCCCATTTATAAGGATTATTTCTCTTTATTCTGAGAAACAATCCTTATTTGCCCACAGATTCTCTTTATTCATGCAAAATCTCTAAAAAGGGAGAAAACCCTACTGATCTACACAACCTCTTTCTCCGGCAGCTTGTTGTACACCACCAGACCGCGCACGGCGAAGAACAGGCAGACGATGCCCATAATGTAATACCACGGATTCTCCGACGGAGCGAAGAAGGTCGGCTCAATGCAAAGCCACATGTTGCACCACGGATTGAAGGATACCAGCGCCACGCAGATGAATACGATGTGCAGGGTCCTGTTGTTCCCTTTTCTGTATCCACGCTTTTCGAGCACCAGTCCCGGGACGATGGTGATCAGCACCTGCGTGAAGATCCAGAATTTCCACATAGTCTCGTCGTGCAGTTCGAACCGGAGGAAATTCAGTCCCACATAGAAGATCACGATTTGTGTAATGATCTCGGTCATATGGGATTTGAATGACGTACCCGGTTTCCAGATAACTTCTTTCTCATAGGTCAGCGCCCGCTGCAGGCAGTAGGTCTCCATGCAGACCCAGACCGCTTCACCGATGGCGAGCAGCAGGAACAGCAGGAAGTGGTCGTAGTTCTTCCACGCCGCCAGGAACACCCAGATTCCCATGAAGTCTGCAGCCCAGTAGAATGTGTGCAGCCACAGCGGATACGGACCGAGTTTGTCCTTCTCGGTCAGATAAATTGGAATGATGTAGACGAGCAGACCAAAGATAACGGCCAGCGCCACAGCGATCCATGCACCTACCCAACCCGGTGCGCCGATGCTCAGGTGATCGACGAAGCTCTGTCCCGTCACGTCTCCGGACGGATACCCTGTCGTCAGTTTTTCGAATATATTCATGTTGCAATCCTCCATTCGTTTGTTACGTATGTTCGATTCTGAGAGAATTGTAACGTTCTTGACACTCAAAACACAATGAGCAATAATAAGCAGAGTGATAGTTACTTATCATATTGTAAAGGAATGATAACAAACCATGTACAAAACTTCCAAAGACAGGCGTTTCCAAAAAAACAAGCGCGAACTGCGCCGCGCTTTTATCGATCTCTGCATTGAACAGGGATACCAGTCTATTACGATTTCTTCACTGACCGAACGAGCCGATCTAAACCGGATGACCTTCTATTCTCACTACGATACCATCGAAGATGTGTTCCAGGAGTTCGTGGACGATATGACCAGTGAGATCGCCGTGCGAATTGCCGACGAGAAGGAATTCACCATCGACGGCTTCATCGCAATCCTGAACTCCGTCATGTATCGGGAGATCGACTTCTTCCGCTATGTTGCAAAAGCAGGCAGCCGCGCTGACTTCAAGACGGCGTTCAAGGACGCCATCGGCCAGCTCATCCACATCGACATGAAGAAAAATCCGTCGCTGACCAAACAGCAGCAACTGATTCTATGCGATTTGGACGCCGTCTGCATCGCCTACTCCTATCTGGACTGGCTCGCCGGAGATTACGGCGAGGACACGACCCTCGACGAGGTCATGTCCATCACTAAAGATCTCATGAAAGATCATCTCCCTTGGGTTACATACAGTAATTATTCCACCTCGTAGGCTGGCTGCCATGCTGCGAACTGAACGAGCTGCTCGTCCGTACGGTGATAATAGCGCTCGCCTTTGTCCAGCTTCGCGATTTCAGCCATTTCTTCCTCAGTCAGTGCAAAGTCAAGAATGTCCAGATTGTCTTTGATGTGATCCACATTCTTGCTTCCTGGAATGACGGCGAATCCCATCTGCGTATGCCAGCGGAGAATAATCTGCGCGCTTGATTTGCCGTATTTCTTCCCCAGCTCAGCGAAGATCGGTTCATTGATCAGAGACTTGTCGCCGTGACCCAGTGGATACCAGCTCATGAGCTTGATTCCATACTGGTCGAGTGTCTTCCTGAGTTCTGTCTGTGTGAAATACGGATGCGCCTCCACCTGGATGAACTGCGGAACGATTTCCCACTTGGTCTGCAGCTCCTCGATATATTTGCCTTCAAAATTTGAAATGCCGATTGCCTTGGCTTTGCCTTCCTGGTACGCCTTTTCAAGCTGTCTGTAACCGGCCAGCCAATTTCCGGCAGGTTGATGGATGTAGAGCAGGTCCACATAGTCGACGCCGAGCCGTTCCAGCGTTTCATCTACCGCGTTCTCGTTTTCGTATTCGCTCGGCCAGAGTTTGGTGGAGAGGAATACGTCTTCACGGGCGACGCCGCTGTCCTTGATGCCGCGGCCAACCGCTCTCTCGTTGACATAGGCGTTGGCTGTATCCACCAGTGTGTATCCCATCTTCAAAGCTTCTCTGACGCTGTTCTCCGCATCCGCAGGCGCCAGCATAAATGTTCCGATTCCGATAACCGGACAAGTTACTCCATTATTCAGTACGATCTTTTCCATTTGTCTTACCTCCGCTCATGCATTTCCAATATCTTCTATAGATATCTTTGATGGCCTCAGCATCTTTCATGATTATTCCTTTTGCTCCTTCGGATCAAGATATTTGATGACTTTGGCTGGTACTCCGCCCACAACTGCGTAATCAGGAACATCTTTCGTAACAACAGCTCCTGCGGCAACCACAGCGTACTCACCTATCGTAACGCCGGGGCATATTGTGACATTCATTCCAAGCCAGGCATTTTTCTTTACGGTAACTTTCCCATATGTGTAAATGGCGTGTCGTTCATTCATATCGTGGTTGATGGTTGCGATTCGAAGTCCCGGAGCCGCCATAGAGCCATCTTCAAATTCGATTCCCCCGGAAGCCGATAAAATGGCTGAATGGTTCAGGAATACGCCTTTTCCGAATTTCACCCGGTTGCCGAAGTCACAGATGAACGGCGTCAAAATTCTTACGTCATCCAGTTTCCTTCCAAAGAGTTCCTCAAGATCGTCCACATAGGTCGGGTCATCCGGCATTTTCGCGTTTGCTTTCGCGCAAAGTGTCCTTGCTCTCATCATTTCATCGACCGCCTCTTTGAAATACGGCTCCCTCACATCTGTCGGCCCGCCCTGTTCCATCAGATCAAACACATGTCCTTCTGCATAATTCATCGCGCTATCCTCCTTAAATCAGTCCGTTACTCTTAAGCCACTCGCTGACGATTCCCTTCGAATCTGCGGCTCTGCTGCCGTTGACCGGCAGTCCGCTCTTCACGACGGCGCCCGGCGCAGCTTTCGGAATGTCTCTCTCGCTGGAGCCCATGCCGCTTCCCTCGTTGGTGCACAGCGGCAGAATCGTCTTGCCTGTGAAATCGTAGCGCTCCAGGAATGTGAAGACCGCCATCGGCATGGTGCCCCAGTAATTCGGATACGCCAGAACGATTGTGTCATAGTCATCGATTCCGTCCAGGTAGTTCGTCAGCTGCGGTCTTGCCTTTGCGCGGAGATCCTTCTTCGCCTGATCGATGCAGGTCATGTAGTCCGGTGAATAAGGCTCTTCCATTTCGATCTTGAAGCTGTCCGCGTCGATCATCTCTCCCATCAGGTTGCAGACGATTTCTGTGTTTCCGACTTTCACGTATCTCATGGATCCGCCGAAGTAGTTCTCATCCGCTCTTGAAAAGAATGCTATTAATGTCTTTGCCATTTAAGGTTCCTCCTTTTTTGGATCACTTTGTTTGTTTTTTCTTTCTGTAATGATTGTCGCACATCATTATTGAAAAATCCAATTCAATAGTTGTATAATTGATTTAATTCTTAAATAGCAAATCGAGGTGCAATTCCATGAATACGAAACAGATCGACTACTGCATTGAACTGGCCCACACGCTGAACTTCAGCCGCGCGGCGGACAATATGTTTGTGAGTCAGCCCACCCTTTCCTATCAGATCAGGCTTTTGGAAGAAGAAATCGGCTTCCCAATTTTCGAACGGAGCGGCAAAGGCGCTGCGATGACTCCGGCAGGTGAGCAGTTCGTCACCTATCTGACCCGCATGCGAGAAGAGATGAAGCGCGCCATCGAACAGGGTCAGAATTTCAGTGCCAAATACAAGGATGACATTTCCATCAGTCTCATGGTTCATCAGGCGGTATACTTTCTTCCGGAAGCGATTCGTCTGCTGGCAGACGTCCATCCGGACGTACAGGTAACGCCGAAGTTTCAATACGAAGGAGGCATGGAGAGTTTTCTGAAGAACGAAGCGGATATTCTCTTTACACTGGAAGAATACACGCAGCACATTCCATCGATCAACGTGCACAAGCTCTTCACCAGCAGGATCTACCTGATTGCGAACCAAGACGATCCTCTCGCAGAGAAGAATCTCATTACAGAGCAGGATCTGGCGGGGAGGACTTTGATGGTCGGCGGCGGTTCGCCGGCTGCTCTCCGCTCTGTCCAGCAGAGGCTGATTGCTTCGGGTAAAATCCACTACTTTAACAGCCCCGACCACGATACGACCCGGGTCAACGTCGCGGCAGGCAAAGGCATCTGCCTGGCGCCCGGCTTCCTGAACGACCACAGCAAGCAGTTCGCCTGGATTCCGTTCGACTGCAAAGAGAGTTTCTCTTGCGTCCTCTGCACACATAAATCCGACCATAGAAAAAGCCTGCAGGATTTCATTGATATCCTTACAGGCCTTTATCGCGAAGCTGTCGCATTCCCTCTATGATATTATTCGCTCTGTCCTCCCAGCACTTTCACGAAATCTCCCATGACGTCGGAAATCTTGATCTGCTGCGGACAGACCTGTTCGCAGTTGCCGCAGTGCAGGCACGCCGCCGGCTGCTTGTCCTGCGGAATCGCTGCCAGCGCCATCGGCGCGATGAAGCCGAAGAGTCCGGCTTTCGTCGTCAGCACGTGTTCGTTGTACAGCTCGATCAGATGCGGAATGTCCAAACCCTGCGGACAGTGGTCCGTGCAGTAGTGGCACGCGGTGCACGGAACGGACTTCTCGCCCGCCAGTTCCTTCGCCACCTGCATCAGCGCCGCCATCTCTTCTTCCTGCAAAGGCGCTGCTTTCTCAAATGTTTCCACGTTGGCGTGCAGCTGCTCCTCATTGGACATGCCGGACAGAATCACTTTGACCTCAGGCAAAGTCTCCAGGAAGCGGAACGCCCAGGCCGGAATCTCCTCCTGCGGACGAAGCGCCTTCAGGGCCTGTTCCTGCCCATCGTCGAGCTTCGCCAGCTTGCCGCCCCGGAGAGGTTCCATGACCCAGATCGGAATGTCATATTCTTTCAGCAGCGCGACCTTCTCCTTGCCGTGCTGGAACTCCCAATCCAGATAGTTCAGCTGCAGCTGGCAGAATTCCATCTCATGACCATAGGCTTCCAGAAACCGCTTCAGCACCGGCAGCTCGCCGTGGCAGGAAAAACCGAAATGGTGAATGCGGCCGGCCTGCTTTTGCGCGAGAAGATATTCTATGATGCCGTACTGCGGATCGAGATACTGCTCGATGTTCATCTCGCAGACGTTGTGCAGCAGGTAGAAATCGAAGAAATCGAGACCGGTTCTCTGCAGCTGTGTCTCGAAGATCTCCTTCACCTTCGGCATGTTCGCCAGATCGTAACCCGGGAACTTGTCCGCGAAGTAGTAGCTGTCTCTAGGATACCTGCGCAGTGCCTCTCCCATAATCTCCTCGGAGTGCTCCCCGTGATATCCCCACGCTGTATCATAGTAATTGATGCCGTGCTCCATGGCGTACTCCACCATGCGCATGGTCTGAGGTACATCGACGTTCGCGTCATCCCCATCGATGACCGGCAGGCGCATGGCGCCGAAGCCCAGCAGCGAAAGTTTCTTGTCTTTGAATTCTCTGTATTGCATTTTATCCTCCTGATTTGTGATTTGTCGCTTCTTGCTGTATAGTATGTATATATTAATACCTAAACCTAACTTCAGGTCAAGGTATAATTTTGGAGGTACCCCATGAGAAGTTACGGCATCGGTCAGATTTCTGAGATGTTCGATCTGCCCATTTCAACACTTCGCTACTACGATAAGGAAGGTCTGTTCCCCGATTTGCATCATTACGGAGACCGGCGCCTGTTCTCCGACCGCGAGATTGAGGCGCTCCATGTCATCAAATGCCTGAAGGCGTCCGGCCTTGAAATCAAAGACATCAAACAGTTCATGCAGTGGTGCAGCGAAGGGCCGTCCACTTACGCGCAACGGAAGCAGCTTTTCGAAGACAGGAGAAAAGCTGTCGAAGAGGAAATGACGCAGCTTCAGAAAACCCTAGATCTTCTGAAGTTTAAGTGTTGGTATTATGATACAGCTATAGAGGATGGCAGCGAGGATCGCATCCAGCGCATGCTCCCAGACAAGCTGCCCGAAGAAATACAGAGGTTCTACGACAATGGATTCAAATAAACTGCAAAAGCAATACAACGCCGCCATCTTCGACATGGACGGCACCATACTGGATACCCTGGAGGATCTGAAGGACGCCCTGAACCACTCCCTCACCGAATTCGGCTTTCGGGGCGAGTTCACAGCGGACGAAACCCGCCCCTTCTTCGGAAGCGGAGCCTGGACCGCTGTCGAGCGGGCGCTGACGGCCGCCGGTGGTGCGCCGGAAGAAACCGTCGAAGAAGTGCTGGCCTTCTATAAACCCTGGTACGCATCCCACTGCGACATCAAGACGCGCCCCTATCCCGGCGTCATCGAACTCATCCGTACGCTGAAGGACGCCGGCGTCAAAGTCGCTGTCGTGTCCAACAAACCGGATCCGGCCGTGCAGTCCCTCTGCAGGGATTACTTCCCGGATCTCTTTGACTACGCCGTTGGCGAAAAGGAGGGCGTAAAAAGAAAACCCTCCCCGGACATGGTGCGCAGCGCACTCGCTGAGCTAGGCGTTCCGGCCGAACAGGCCGTCTATATCGGTGACTCCGAAGTGGATATCCAGACCGCGCAGAACGCCGGGCTGGACTGTATCTGCGTCGACTGGGGGTTCCGCACAAAAAAAGATCTCGTCCGCAGCGGAGCCAAGACGATTGTCTCCACCTGTGACGAGATACTTTCTAAACTGTCTCTACTTTAATTAGATTTGTATTTCCCGGAACGTTCAGCGGCAGACCGGCAGTTATGACAACACGGTCGCCGGCGGATACGAATCCCATCTCCCACGCGCCTTCTATGGCGGCGTGCGTCAACTGATCAAAATCTGTTTCCGTCTTAGTCATGTATGGATATGCGCCGCGAATGATTGCCATCTGTCTGGCTGTGCGCGATTCCGGCGTAGCCGCGATGATTGGCTGCTTCGGATAGAAGCGTGATATCATCCGCGCAGTATAGCCGGAGCATGTAATCGCGATTAAAGCCTTTGCATCGATATCTGCGGCTGCCTGACAGGCGGCGTGGCCGATCGCTGTGGAGACGTCCGCCTCTTCCGGATCGTATACCCTGTAGTTCTGCATATCTATTTCCGCCTGCTCCAGGATTCTGGTCATGACCGCAACGGACTGGGCCGGATATTTGCCGGCGGCGCTTTCACCGGAGAGCATTACAGCGGACGTTCCGTCGAAGACCGCATTGGCCACGTCGGTGATCTCCGCCCGGGTAGGCATCGGTTCGTTCACCATGGACTCCAGCATCTGGGTTGCCGTGATGACAGGCTTGCCCTTCTGTCTGCAGAGACGGATAAACTTCTTCTGAATCCCCGGCAGGGTCGCATAGTCGACCTCAACGCCCATGTCGCCTCTGGCAATCATGATGCCGTCCGACGCTTCCAGAATCTTCTCGAACTCCCGGATGCCTTCCGGATTTTCGATCTTGGAGATGATGCTGATGTTGCTGCCGCCGTGGGCGTCCAGAAATTCTCTGACGTCCCTCACGTCCTCAGCAGTTCGCACAAAGGACGCCGCGATGAAATCCACCTCCGTGCGGATTCCGAACAAGAGATCTGCTTTATCCTGCTCCGACAGGTAGTCCATCGGCAGATGTATATCCGGTACGTTCACGCCTTTCTTCGTGCTGACGTAGCCTTCGTCCAGAACGCGGCACACGATATCTCCGCCGCGGACTTCCTCGACTTCCATCCGGATTCTGCCGTCGTCCACCAGAATTCTGGTTCCAGGACGGACTTCCGCCGCGAGAGCGCCGCAGGTAATGCCGACGCCTTCCGCAGTGCCCGGTATTTCAATAGATCCGCGCAGCACAAACTGCTGACCCTTCTGAAGCAGCACCTTGCCTTCCGCGAACGTACCCAGTCGGATTTCCGGCCCCTTTGTGTCCAACAGGACCGAGGCGGGAATATTCAACTTGCCGCAGACTTCCCGGAAGGTTTCGATCTTCTCCAGATGCTCTTCGTGGGAACCGTGGGAGCAGTTGATACGCGCCACGTTCATGCCGGCCTGCAGCATGGCCTCCATCACTTGTGCGTCCTCGCTCGCAGGACCGAGCGTACATACGATTTTCGTTGCTTTCATAAATTTCTCTCTATTTATATTCTTTCGCTTCTTCCTCGCCGGTCAGTACGCGGAGCACGCCTTCTGCCAAGGCTAACATCTCGTCTTCGCCCGGATAGACTGTGACAGGCGCAATCCAGTCAACCAGACTCGCGATGGCGCTGGTCACCACATTGCTGTGCGCAATGCCGCCGGTGAAGATAATCTGATCGACCATTCCTTTCATGGCGACGGACATGGCCGCAATCTCCTTGCCCACCTGATAATAGAACGCGTCGAGGGCTTCCTGAACAGAAGCGTCTCCTTCCGCCGCCTTCTGCAAAAGCACCTGCATCTCATTGGTCCCCGTATAGGCGAGCAGACCGCTTTTGCGGGTGAACATCTGCTTCACTTCGTCTTTGGTCATGTTACCGTCAAAGCAAACGTCGACGACTTTATCCACCGGAAGGCTTCCCGCCCGCTCCGGTGAGAACGGTCCTTCTCCGCTGACTGCGTCTTCCGTATCGAGGACTTTGCCGCCCACGTGGGCGCCGACGGAAACCCCGCCGCCCATATGGCAGACCAGCAGATTCAGTTCCTCGTAAGCTTTCCCCACTGACGCCGCATAGCGCCGGGCAACGGCCTTCTGGTTCAGCGCGTGCCAGACGCAGGTCCTCTCAATGGACGGATGCCCGGAATAGCGCGCGATTTCAGCCAGTTCATTGACCGCCGGCGGATCGACGATGTAAGCGGGCACGCCGCTTTCATTCTCCAGTTCGCTGCCAATCAAAGCCCCCAGATTCGATGCGTGCTGTCCGCTGACGCCGATGCGGCAATCGCGTACCAATGCGTCGTTGACGCGGTATGTCCCGCCGGGAATCTGGCGCACCAGCCCGCCTCTGCAGGCAATGGCCGTGAAGTCGGCGAGCTGATATCCGTTTTCTTTAAGGGCGTCTGTGACGACCTGCTTACGAAACTGCAGCTGATCCGCAATCGCTCCCAGGCTTTGCAGTTCATCGGCGTTATGCCGTAGCGTTTCGCTGAGAATTTCTCTCAGAATCTGTTTGTCTGATTTTCGTTCCGCTGTTTCATAAACAGCGATTTTCGTGGATGTGGAACCAGGGTTGACCACCAATAGTCTGCGATTCATCATGTTCTCCATTCTGCAATGATCGCACGTGTGTAGTCCGTGCCGGTTCCATTATAATACTTGTAGTCAATCTTGTATCATGTTTCTAATACATATCTGGCAAACAGGCAGGTTGCAGCCAAATCAATGCCGCATTCTTCCGCTCGTGCAATCACACAAAGCACAAGCTTTTTGGCAATTCCGGACCCTTTGTAGCCTGGGAGGACTTCGGTATGTGTAATGATCCACCGACCGGCATCTTCTTTGAAATTGCAAATGCCTATCTCTCTTTCGTCATCATATGCCACTGCGCGGCAGTTGTTCTTTTCAAATTCTATTGTTACCATTTTTTCCTCCTGATTATTGCCATTCCGCCTTCGATCCAGATCAGAGAAAACTTCTTTTTTAATATAATACGGTGTGAATAACATTCTCCTAACAAACAAAAGAGCCGGCAGACTTGCCGGCTCCTTAAATCCACATCAGTATACCTCGCATCCGTTCCGTCCTGCCCGCTTGACTTTGTAGAGCGCCGTATCCGCGTCCCGGAAGATATCTCCCTGCGGGTTCTCCCGGTCTGCGAACGCCACGCCCACACTAAGTGATACCGGCGGCAGATCATCCGTCGGATGCTTCAGCATTTCATTGGCTGAGGCAATCTTGTTGATCACCAGCTGCTTCATGGAACTGTTCACACGGGTCATGACGACGGCGAACTCATCCCCGCCGATCCTGCACAGGATATCTACGGAACGGAAGTTGCTGCGCAGAATGTCCGCCACTCTCTTCAGCACTTTATCGCCCACCGCATGTCCGTATTTGTCATTGACTTGTTTGAAGTAGTCTACGTCGATCAGTATCAGCGCCATGTGTTCTGTGTCGGCGCTTTCCATCAGAAGATCATAGGCCCCGCGGTTGAACAGCCCGGTCAGCGCGTCATGAGAGGCTTCATGTTTGAGTTTTTCTCTGGCATCTTTATTCTCACGGAGGATCTCGTTGTATGTTCTGGTAACGAACCGCAGTTCCTCCATGCCTCTCGGCTCGACTTCTTCCTGCCTTTGCATACTCTTGACCAATTCCGTCAGAGGCTTTCGTATCATTCTGGTTATAATCACGACGGTTCCGATGATGATCAGAATGAACAGAATATTGAGCACCGTCTGGATGTTGACGAGCATGGACAATCTCGCCGAGGACGCTTCGAGTTCCTTGCTGGACTCCCAAATCAGCGACTGCGTGCACAGGCTGACATTTTCACGGATGCGGTCCTTGTAGCGCATATAGTTGCTGTCAAAGACGAGTGTCCGCGCCTTTTCTCTCATCTGGGCAGCCGTCAGATCCCGGTCTTCCGGGCTGATCGGGAGGTCTCTGATTTCGACAGGGATATCTGCATCCGCATAATGTCCCGCCTCTACCACAAGGCGCATCGCGTGGTTCTCGACACCAACCAGCTCATTGGAGAGAGCCAGGGCTTTGTTGAGACTGTCGATTGCATCCGTATCCGTTCCGTGCATCATCACTTCCATTTTCTCTACGGCTTTGTCTCTGCGCTTGCTCACATTTACTTCTTCATAGAACTCCTTAATGTACTCGATGTCCCCCGTGACGACGAAGCCTCTGACGCAATCCGTGAGATAATCTGATGCGGATTCCATATCCGAAGTGACATTCTGGGCCTCTATATAATGGTTACTTGCTTCTTCCATCCGCTGATATCCTTTTGTGACGGACACATCGACGAACAGCAGAGCTGCCGCCACGATCAGCGCGATGACTGTGAAAAGAATCGAGGCGGTTCGAAGCTGTATTCCCGTATGCTTTCTGTTACGGCCACTGTCCGCAGGATTTCTGCCTTCCGGTTCTTCTTCTGCTTCCTCGGCCTCCGCGGCCTCGATTTCAGAAACAGTCTGTTCCGGCAGCAGTTTTTCTTTCCCTGCATAATCTGTTTCTTTCTTCTGAAGAATGAACGGCTCAAACTCTGACGCAGGGACAGGTTTTGAAAAGAAGTATCCTTGTACGGTATCGCACCCGAGATTCCGGAGGGCATGAAGCTGATCTTCTGTCTCAACGCCTTCTGCGATAACCGGAACCGACAGAAGCTTTGCCAGGTCGATAATGAGTTCCAGCATATGCGTATTGCCGCCCGGCTTGAAGGCGTCACGGACAAACTGCATGTCGAGTTTCATGGCGTCAATCGGCAGCCTGGATATCATGTTCAGAGAGGAATAACCCGTTCCGAAGTCATCCATCTCAATGCAGAAGCCCAACCCCCGCAGGCGCATAACCGTTTCGATGATCTGCTCGCTATCCTGAGTATACGCTGATTCCGTGATTTCCAGATGCAGTGAATCCACGCTGATCCCGTTTTCATCTACAACGGACTGCAGTGTTTCCGCAAGATGCGGATCATACATATCTACTCTGGAGACATTGACGGAAATCGGAATGGAGTAGTTGAATTTTTCTTTCCATTCGCGGATCTGTCTGGCGGTCTCATTCCACACATATAGATCCAGTCTCTGGATCAGGCCATTTTCCTCAAACAGTGGAATGAACACACCCGGACTGATCATGCCCAGCTGGGGGTGTATCCATCGCACCAGAGCTTCTGCGCTGGTCAGGACAGGCGTACTAGGCCACACATCGAACTTCGGCTGGTAGTAAACCTGAAACTGCCCCTCTGCAATAGCCGTCGGAAAATCTTCTATCAGCTGTTCTGCATAAAGCTGTCTCTTGTGCAGATTGTCATCGTATAATCCAATGTTCTGGGTGAAGCTCCCCCGGACTCGATCGGAAGCCATCTTCGCACGGTCGAATCGGCGTTCGATATCAATTTCCTTATCGACGTTCTGATACACGCCCATCCTCAGGCGAATGCGGTTCTCCGCGGAAGTTTCGTCGGACAGGAAAACAGAAGCTTTGTTCATGATCTCCTGATAGTCATCCCTGTGCGGGCAGTACACCATAAATGTATCGGCATCTCTTCTGCAGACGATGCCTTCGGAATCCGAAATGATCTCCCGCACCTTTTGTCCGATCCTCTTCAGGACCTCGTCGCCGTAAGCTCTGCCGTAGCGTTCGTTGATCATGTGGAAGTGGTTGACATCTATGATGACCGCATCCATCGCAAGACCTTTATGATACTGGTCGAACTGTTCCGCATAACGGTAAAAGAACTCTTTGTTGTACAGTCCCGTCAGTTCATCCCGCTCGGTCAGCTGAATGATATCTCTGTCCTCAGAAAGCTCGATCGCATGCAACACTCTGGCCTTGATTACGTCTATCGCCGGATAAGGCTTCGGAACAAAATCTATCGCTCCCAGATTCAGGCTCTCAATCTCTTTTTCTTTTTCCGATGTCGTCACGATGACGGGGATATGGGACAGAGCTTTATCTTCCCGCACTTTCTTCAGCACCTCGAGCCCGGACATGATCGGCATCAGAACGTCCAGGAGAATCAATGACAGCGTATCCTTGTTGCTGCGAATCATCTCCATGGTCTCTGCTCCGTCGCAGGCGTACAGGATTTCATATTCATCCTGCAGGATGCGCCCCAGCATCTCTCTGTTAATGAGTTCATCCTCGGCGATCAAAATCCGGCGCTTGCCGTTGGTTGAATGAAACTTTTTGTGGTTCTTAGGCATTGTGTTCTCCTATCTGTATTATTCTCTGCCAACCAAACTCATTATGCGTGCTTTTGCAGCAGATCTGCCAGCGTACTGAGCATCTTCGGAACGTCGTATGGTTTCGACAGATGTCTGTTCATACCTGTCGCCTCTGCTGCCTTCATATCGTCCTGAAATGCGTTTGCTGTAACCGCAACAATCGGAATAGTCGAAAGTGCGTCATTCTCAAGGGACCGGATTGCTTCCGTCGCCTCAAATCCGTTTATGACCGGCATCTGCACATCCATCAGGATAATATCGAAATAACCTGCTTCCGATGCGGCGACCATATCCACCGCCTGCTTGCCGTTCACGGCAGTTTCAACCATAAACCCAGCCTGCTCCAGAATGGCCCGGGCGATTTCCAGGTTGCTCGCGTTGTCTTCGACAAGGAGCGCCCGGAAGCCGTCAAACCGCTCCTCTCCGGACGATTCCGGAACTGCCGCCTCTTCCTCTTCAATAATTGGAACGGAAAAGAGCAGCGTAAACTCCGTTCCCTGATTCTGCTTGGTGTCGACCAGAATATCTCCGCCCATCATATCCATGATGTTCTTCGTAATGGCCATGCCAAGTCCGGTTCCCTGTATTTTGCTGACGGTAGAAGTCCGCTCGCGTTCAAACGGGGAGAACAGGTTTTCCACAAACTCCTCGCTCATTCCGATTCCCGTATCCTTCACACGGATCTCATAATTGCCGGTTTCTCCGTCATTCGGAAGCTCCCGAATCGTCAGATCGATGCTGCCGCCCGCATCGGTAAATTTTGCCGCGTTGCTCAGAAGATTCATGATGGCCCGGCTCAACTGGTTCCGGTCGCACAGAACCCATGGATGCGGAATTTCACAGCTGACCGAAAACTGGATTCCCTTCTCTTCCAGCTGCGTCCGAATAAGATCCCCGGATTCCTCCACACATCCCCTGAGGTTCATAGGGACCGGCTCCAATTCCAGCTTGCCGCTCTCGATGCGGCTCATCTCCAGAACATCGTTTACAATGTCCAGCAGCTGGTGTCCGGCCCGTTCGATTTTCTTAATATAGACTGATGTTTCTTCCGGAGAATAGCCGTCTCTCTCCGCAAGCGTCGTGTATCCAATGATTGCGTTTAATGGGGTTCTGATATCGTGGGACATGTTTGACAAAAAGAAAGTTTTAGCTTTGTTCGCTTCTTCCGCAGCCAACAGCTCGGCCTCGAGCCGCTCCTGCTCCTGAATTCTGTCCGTGGCGCGCTGCATCAGAAGCAGCATGACAAACACGAAGATGCTCCCGCCAAATAGGATTCCTGCCATGACGGCGTCTGGATGCCCGAACAGGCCTACCATCAGATACCCGATCAGGAATAGAACCAGAAGAATGATTGGAATATTGAAAAAACGACGCTCCTGAGCCCAGTCCCCATGCGCGCGGATGGACCTGGAGAATCTCACATAGCGGTAGATGTTATACGCCATCAATGCGCTTCCGCCGAATACCATAAAATAGATGAGCAACGTCTTCATTTCGTGCATTCCTCTGTTCGTGACATATATATATATATTATATCACCGCACAAACCCCCGCACTACAAGAAAAAAGCGGTCCAGAACAAAAGCCTGTACCGCTGTGATTTCCTGAAGTTTCCCGTCTATATCGAACCCTTCATCTCATCCATGACTTCCCCGATATCTCCATCGATGCCGATCGCCTGATCCTGAATCTCCTCTGGATAAGATACTGCCTTCTCTCCGTCTGGTTCATCGTGATTCCCTTCCCTATCCTAAGTAGTCATTAAATGCATTATACACCATCTGCCCCTCGCATTTGGTGCCGAAAATGGATTATAATGTATTTTGACAAGACAAGATTCTGACAGGAGCAAGACACCATGGAACTTTTTGAACTCATTCTCATATTGTTAGCCTGCGTGATGGCGTCGGCTGTTGCCGATCA
>SVCX01000028.1 GCA_015058145.1 Clostridiales bacterium
GATTACAACAAACTGTCGGAACTGCTGTTTCCGCAGATCGATAAAACACCGGAAGATTACGAAGCGATGTACCCGCCGCGGGAAGAAGGTAAAGTCATCACCAGACTCGGTCCTTCGCCGACAGGTTTCATTCATCTGGGCAACCTGTACGGAGCCTTCGTAGATGAGCGATTGGCCCATCAGGATGGCGGTACGTTCTATCTCCGCATCGAAGACACCGATGACAAGCGCTATGTGGAAGGCGCCGTGGAGACGATCATCAACTCTCTGAAGTTCTTTGACATCAATTTCGATGAAGGCGCAAGCTTCTGCGGCGACTACGGCCCATACTACCAGTCCGAGCGCGGCCCGATCTACCAGGCTTTTGTGAAACGCCTCGTCAGCCAGGGCAAGGCTTATCCGTGCTTCCTCACCGAAGAGGAACTGACGGAAATCAGGGCGCAGCAGGAAGCGGCCAAGGAAACCACCGGTATCTACGGTAAGTATGCGGAGAAGAATCGCAACCTTTCCTATGAAGAAATCGAGGCGAACATCGCGGCTGGTAAGCCGTACGTTATCCGGCTTAAGTCTGAAGGAGACGGCGTTGCGTACATTCACGTCGAAGACGCAATCCGCGGCGATGTGTCCATGCCGTGCAACAATCAGGACGTGGTCATCCTGAAGGCCAACGGTATCCCGACCTACCACTTCGCCCATGTGATCGACGATCATCTCATGAGAACGACTCACGTGGTCCGCGGCGAGGAATGGCTCATGTCCCTTCCAATCCACGTCGAACTCTTCGAGGCTCTGGGCTTCCAGCTACCGACCTACTGCCACACGGCAGTCCTCATGAAACTGGACGATGAAACGGGCAACAAACGCAAACTCAGCAAGCGCAAAGACCCTGAGCTCTCACTGGACTACTACCGTCAGGAAGGATACCATCCGCAGGCGGTCAAAGAATACTTGCTGACCATTCTCAATTCTAACTTTGAAGAGTGGCGTATGGAGAATCCGGATGCAGATATCGACGAATTCCAGTTCACGACAGAGAAGATGAGCAGCGCAGGTGCTCTGTTCGATCTGAACAAGCTGAACGACATCTCCAAGGATGTTCTTTTGAGGATTCCAGCCGGCGAGCTGGCTGACTTCATGTTGGAGTGGGCGAAGGAATTCAAACCGAAGGCAGCCCACCTGCTGGAGGACAAGGAGTATCTGACGAAGATTCTCAACATCGGCAGGGATGACGCGAAACCGAGAAAAGACCTGATCTACGCGAAGCAGATTTTCGATTTCATCAGCTACTTCTATGATGATTACTTCCTCATTGAAGAGCGCATTCCGGAACAGGTCAGCGACGAGGACGCGAAGGAGATTCTCAAGCGCTATCTGGAGACTTATGACCACAGCGACGACCAGTCCCAGTGGTTTGAAAAGATTCGGACCATTACTGCGGATATGGGATATGCCGTCAAGCCGAAGGACTACAAGAAACATCCGGAGGAATACAAGGGCTCCGTCGCCCACGTGAGCACAGTCATCCGTATCGCCGTCATGGGCAGAAGCCAGTCCCCAGACGTCTGGACGATTCAGCAGATTCTGGGCGAGGACAGAGTCAGAGCCCGTATCAGTGAACTGATTGGATAGTCAGACTATCACAGCTGCCAGCTCTTGAGGTACTCCTCCTGATCCGGCGTCAGGCTGTCGATTTCGATACCCCAGGCCTCGAGCCTACGTCTGGCGATGACGTCGTCGATTTCCTCCGACACATCGATTACTGCGGCAGGCAATTCGTCTTTGTGCTCAAGAATATAGAGCGCGCTGAG
Organism: Clostridiales bacterium; assembly: GCA_015058145.1. Taxonomy (GTDB): domain Bacteria; phylum Bacillota; class Clostridia; order Peptostreptococcales; family Anaerovoracaceae; genus Lentihominibacter. The sequence continues at coordinate 1,809 of SVCX01000028.1, forward strand.
AGTTTGTACTGCGAAACTCAGATCCATAACCTCCGCCGGATGACCGTTCCCCGCAGCGATGTTGGCGAGTTTGCCTTCGCCGATCACATTAACCATGCGTCCGTTCGGCAGAGTATATCCCGTGATGTTCTCTCGCGTTTCACACTTGGAAACTGCTGCCTCCTCCAATCCTGCCATATCAATTTCCACATTGAAGTGGCCCGCGTTGGCCAGAATTGCACGGTCTTTCATGGTGAGCATGTGCTCTACGGTGATGGTGTGCTTGCAGCCCGTTGCGGTGATGAAAATATCTCCAAGCGGCGCAGCCTTTGCCATCGGCATGACATCGTAGCCGTCCATCTTGGCTTCCATGGCTTTGATCGGGTCGATCTCCGTTACTATGACGCGCGCGCCCAGGGCTGCCGCTCTCATGGCGATGCCCCGCGAGCACCACCCATATCCGACGACAACCACACACTTGCCCGCCACAATCAGGTTAGTATTGTGCATGATGCTGTCCCAGACGCTCTGCCCTGTTCCGTAACGGTTGTCGAACAGGTGCTTGCAGTCAGCGTCGTTGACTGCCAGCATCGGGAACTTCAGAACGCCGTCCCGCTCCATGGCGCGCAGGCGGATGATTCCTGTCGTCGTCTCTTCGCATCCTCCCCAGACTTCCTCGGCCAGATCCGGACGCGGTCCGTGAACCATGCCGACCAGATCGCCGCCGTCGTCGATGATGATGTTTGGCTTATGCTCCAGGCACATCTCAATGTGCCGGTTGTACTCTTCTTCTGTCGCGCCGTGATAGGCGTACACGCTGATGCCGTCCTCGACCAGCGCGGCGCAGATATCGTCCTGGGTGCTGAGATTGTTGCTCCCCGTCGCCGCCATCTGCGCGCCGCCCGCGGCGAGCACTTTGCACAGATAAGCTGTCTTTGCTTCCAGATGGATGGACAGACTGATTTTTACGCCTTCGAAAGGCTTCGTCTTGAGGAACTCTTCCTCAAAGTTCCGAAGCAAAGGCATGTTGTTCCGCACCCATTCAATTTTCGTGTGGCCGTACGGGGCCAGCTTTATATTGCGAATATCGTAGTTCATAGTTCCTTTCCGCCCAATACTATTTTCTCCGGCTTCAGTTCTTCGTTACAGATGATAAAGTCAGCGTATTTGCCTACCGCAATCGATCCGATGCACTCGTCGGCGCCGATTTCTTTTGCCGGAGTAATCGTCGCCGCAGCAACCGCCGTCTCCTTCGGAACGCCGTACTCAATGGCGTTTAACATGCAGGTGTAGACATTGCTCGCAGATCCCGCGATGGTTCCGTCTTCGAGACGCGCTACGCCGCCCTTCAGGAACACATCCTGACCGCCCAGTTCGTACTTCCCTTCCGGCATGCCGCAGCACCGCAGAGAATCGCTGATTAGGCAGATACGTCCCGGGAACAACTTAAACGCCATCCTCACGGAACTTGGATGCACATGGTAACCGTCGCAGATGAGTTCCGCAATGACATCGTCCCGTTCAGACCCCGCGCCGATGACACCCGGTTTTCTGTGATGGATCGGCGGCATGGCGTTATACAAATGGGTCAGATGTGTCGCCCCCGCATCGAGCACTGCTACGGCTTCTTCATAGGCCGCATCTGTGTGCGCGATGGAAACCGTCGCCAGTTCGGATGCTTTTGCAGTAAATTCGACGGCGCCCGGAAGTTCCGGCGCCACATCAACAATGCGGACGAGACCGCCGCATCCGTCGTAGAGTTTCTGAAAAGCGTCAAAGTCCGGATCTCTCAGATAGGCCCCGTTCTGAGCTCCCTTTTTCTTTTCGGAGAAGAACGGCCCTTCCATGTGGATTCCCATGAGCCTCGCGCAGCCCGCCGGGCACTCGTCATGCAGTCGTTTTCCCGATGCAAAGGCAGCAGCCAGGGTTTCGTAAGGCAGGGTCATCCCCGCAGGCGCGAATGATGTCACGCCCGACTTGGCCAGATACGCCGCCATAGCCTTCAGTCCTTCGTAGTCTCCATCGGAGAAGTCCGCATTCATGCTTCCATGGGTGTGGACATCGACAAGGCCCGGAATGACATAGTGTCCATCCAGATCGATTTCATCTTCATGCTCCGGCAGATACGGATTGCCGATGGCTGCGAATTTGCCGTCCAGCACTTCGAAATCACATATTCTAAACTGTCCGTCGATAAATACTTCCGCGTTTCTGTAAATCATGTTATTTCACCTCCGGAAGGCTGGCAGCCGCTACCGACTGGCCCACCCTTCTCATCTTTTCATCCGGGAGCATGACCGTAATCTGCTCTGCGGTTTCAGGATACTCATCAGAAAGCACTCTGTTGCATTCCTCCACGAGAATCTCTCCGCCCAGACCCGAAGCGACACGGCCGAGTATGAGCACATATTTCAAATCGTAGAACAGTCCGTAGAGGATCAGCGTATGCGCGAGATAGCAGCCGATCGTCTTGAATATCTTCACCGCTCCCTCGCGGCGCGGATCATCTTCCGCCCCCTCGAGGATGCTCTGCACGACTTTGAGCTTCTCTGCAGGCGCCAGGGCTTCGTCCAATTCTATGCCCGCTGCAGGCGCCAGTTTGATGACGGAATCCTGGGAGAAATATGTAGCTCCTACGCCATTATCTCCTGACCACGGATCGGCCATGGATTCCTGATTCAAATCCACAGGCGCAAAGGCAAGTTCGTTGAACCAACCGAGCACATTTCTGTCTGCATTGACGTATCCGCCCGCCTCGCTGGTTCCCATGGCAATTCCCATGACCGGCGCAACATCCATACTCATGGCGCCGGCGAGCGCTGTCACGTCGCCATCGTTGGCGACGACAATCGGCACATCGCCGATTTCCTTTGCCGCTCTGTCGTAAACGGTCTTCACCTCATCCCAATTATCTCTCGAAATCTTCAGGAAGATGCTGGACACCATCGGCGCGTTGCCGATGAGAACGCCGGCTGTCGAAACGCCGATTCCATCCACCCGCGGCATCTTAGACGCTGCCGTCTTGAAGGAATCCACGATACCATCGTACTGATAAGAGATATCCTCCGACAGTTTCGGATGCCATACGACTTCCTCGGAGTAAACCGTCTCTCCGTCGATGACGGCAGAGACTTTCCTGTCCGAACCGCCTGCGTCGAATCCGATTCTGCAGCCTTCGAGATGGCCGCCGACGGACTTGTCCGTATCATTTGCCTTCGGCAGATCCTCTGGTGCGCAGATTTCGAATTCGAATGGTCTTTCATATGTATTCATCATGAAGTTCACATCGAAATCGCGCGGGCCATCCAGAACGTATTCCTCCCTGACCTTAGCGGCTTCCTCATCGCAGCCGCAGACCGTAACCTTCCAGCCTCCTACGCTCCAGAGGCAAAACTTGATGTACCGCTCCAGATATCTGATGTTGGCTTCTTCAAACGCAGCGTCTCTCAGCTTCGTTTCAAAAACAGAAACCTTTCCCTCTTCTCTCTCGATAGCGATGGCGACAGGACGGTCCGCTTCTTTCTCATATGCTATCATCCACGGTCCCATCGGGATGAACGCCTCATCGAGCTGAGGTATGTTTTTGATGTCCAAATCAATTCCCAGATAATTCATTGATGATCTCCTTCATTTCTTCTCTCTTTATCTCCATATCCAGCGCCAGTGCAAGCTGGCTCCTGCATCTATCCAGATTATGCCCCGGATACTTTGTCGCGAAATATTTATCGCCGTCAAGCCAGTCCGTCAGAAAGCGCACGCCCAGCTCCAGAGTGATGGTTCTGGCACCTTCCGGCAGCAGTTTGATCTCCAGATCTGTGAGGCCTTTGCAGCTCTCGAGGAAGCCTTTCGTGAAGACCTCGAAGAGGTGCAGGTCACAGTGGACTTTTGACAAATCTGTTTCATCCTCCGCGGCCGTGGCTGCGCCGAAGCGGATGCAGTCCCCGTAATCGTAGAGGGAAAGGCCCGGCATGACAGTGTCCAAATCGATAACGTACAGCAGCTTTCTCGTCTCGTCATCGAGAAGCACGTTGTTGAGTTTGGTGTCGTTGTGAGTAACTCTCGTCGGAAGCTCTCCCGAATCCCTCAGCTGCTGCAGCAAGCCTGCGCGCTCCTCGCGCTCCAGCACGAATTCAATCTCGTTCTTCGCAGCCTCCACTCTCGGCGCCAGTTCCGGGTTCTCCTTCGCACGCTCCAGCGTCTCATGAAAGATTCGATACCGGTCCGGCGTGTTGTGAAAGTTTGGAATGGTTTCGTGAAGTGTTTCCGCAGGATAGTCCGCAAGCTCTGAGATGAATGTTCCAAAGGCAATGGCGCACTGGTAGAAATCCTCATCGGACTCTGGTTTCTCCAGGCAGATGGAATGCTCGGCGAACGGGGTAACCCGGTAGTATCCAGCAGCCGCATCTGCGCCCGCTTCCGTCACATGTACGTAGGTCTGCCCGTCCAACGTCTCCACAGGCGGCAGCACATGACATGGGGTGCCCTCTGCTTTTGCCTTTGCATCGAGAAATCTGGCGATGCCCGATATGTTCTCCATGAGCGCGGGCACATCCTTAAAGGCTTCTTCACTGAGCCTCTGTAGTATGTACCTGGTGCCTTTTTCCGTCGTTACCAGGAAAGTGCTGTTGATGTGTCCGTTGCCATACGGTTCGCAACTAACGGGACTGCTGTCCAGCAGAAACTTCCCGAGTATATCTGTTGTGTTCATACTATCGTCCTCCGGTTCCAATGATTGCGGCAGGCGGTAATTTATGAGACGCGGCGGATGCTGTGATCCGCCGCAATGATTATCCTTTATTCTACTGTAACTGATTTCGCCAGATTCTTCGGTTTGTCGATGTTGCAGCCTCTCTCAAGAGCCACGTAATACGCGAAAATCTGCAGCGGCACGACGGCCAGCACAGGCGCCACCTCGTCGGCGCACTGCGGAATATAGATGACCTCGTCGCTGGTCTTCTCGATCTCCGTTCTGCCCTCCTTGGCAAGGCCGATGATGCGGGCTCCTCTTGCCTGCACTTCGACGATATTGGATACCATCTTCTCGTAGAGCTTGTCCTGAGTGGCCAGAGCCACAACAAGGGTCTCTGAATCCATCAGGGCGATAGTTCCGTGCTTCAGTTCTCCCGCCGCGATAGCGAAGGAGTGGATATATGATATTTCCTTGAGTTTCAGGGATCCTTCGTAGGAGACGCCGCTGTCGAGTCCTCTTCCGATGAAGAAAACGTTGTCTCTGTAGTGGTATCTCTCCGCCAGATCCTTCAGCTTGGCTTCATTCTCTATGACTTTGTTGACCTTCTCCGGAAGAGCCTTCAGCTCGCCCAGCATGAAATCATAGTATTCCTTATCGATGGTGCCCTTGGTGCTGCCCATGTAGAGGCCGATCAGGTACATGCAGATGAGCTGTGTCGTGTACGCCTTCGTCGAAGCGACGGCGACTTCCGGCCCTGCCAGCGTATAGAATACGTCGTGGGACTCCCTGGCGATGGAACTGCCGGGTGCGTTAACAACGCTCAGAATGCGGGCGCCTCTGTCCTTGGCGTCTCGCAGAGCCGCCAGTGTGTCCAGCGTCTCGCCAGACTGGGAGATGGCGATGAACAGGGTTTTGTCATCAATAAAAGTATCTCTATATCGGAACTCAGACGCTACGTCGATCTCCACCGGAATGTGGGCCATCTTCTCGATAACCATCTTGCCGACCAAACCAGCGTGATATGCGGTTCCGCAAGCTACGATATAAATCTTGTTGATGTTGTCAATATCTTCCTTGGTCAGGCTGATGTCGTCCAGCCGGATGGAGTCATCCGGATTCAGCCTGCTCATGAGCGTCTCGCTGATGACGGCAGGCTGCTCGTGGATCTCTTTCAGCATGTAGTGGTCGTACTCCGCCTTGTCAGCGGCGTCGGCCTTCCAGTCGACAACGTAGATTTCTCTGTCAACTTTGTTGCCTTCCTCATCGTAGATAACAATTTCATCCTTGGTCAGGACAACAGTTTCGTTGTTCTCAATCAGGTAAATATCGCTGACGTACTTAAGCACTGCCGGGATATCGGAAGCGACGAAGTTAAAGCCTTTACCCTTTCCTGCTACGAGTGGCGCGTCCTTTCTGACGGCGACGATTTTGTCCGGCTCATCTGCAGCAATCGCTGCAATTGCGTAGGCGCCGCGCATCTCCGCAACTGCCTTGTTGACAGCGTCCAGCAAATCTCCATCATAGAACAGGCCGATGAGATGCGCGATAACCTCCGAGTCCGTCTCGGACTTGAAGACGATACCGTACTCTGTAATCAGCCACTCACGGATCTCCTGATAGTTCTCAATGATACCGTTGTGGACGATGGCGATAGTCTCTTCCATATTCAGATGAGGATGGGCATTGGCCTCCGTCGGCTCTCCGTGGGTCGCCCACCTTGTGTGCCCGATTCCTATCGGCGCGTCAAAATTCGGCGAGGCGATTTTCGCCTCCAGATTCTTAATCTCGCCCACAGCCTTCTGCACCTGAATCCTGCCGTCGATCGGGAGTGCGATACCCGCCGAATCGTATCCTCTGTATTCCAGACGTTTCAGACCGTCGATGATTTTTTCCTTTGCGTGGTCAGTGCCTACATATCCAACTATTCCGCACATAGTACCCTCCTTAACTGAAGTGCTTCGTGATGAGTCTGGCGAGTTTCTGGGCTTTCGCCGTGATATCCTGGATATCCTGTCCCTCGATCATAACTCTCACGAGCGGTTCGGTGCTGGACGGTCTGATGAGCACTCTGCCGTCCTCACCCAGCTCTTCGCAAAGTTCTCTAACCGCTTCATTGATGTCCGCGTCCTTCGCGTACTTTGATTTATTCTCGATCTTCACTCTCGCGTTCTTCAGAACCTGTGGATAGATTGCAATCTCCTCGCTGGCCTCGCTAGCCGTCTTGCCGGAGCTGAGAACCGCCTGCAAAAGCTGCAAGCTGCTCAGGATTCCGTCGCCAGTGGTCGCGTGGTTCAGGAAGATGATGTGTCCCGACTGCTCACCACCAAAGACGGCACCCTCTTCCAGCATTTTGTCGAGGACGTATCTATCGCCGACGTCTGTGATCTCGATATTGATGCCTTCCTGCTTCATGAACTTGTGGAAGCCGATGTTGCTCATAACTGTGGAAACGACTTTGTTCTCCGGGAGTTCTTCCCTCTCCTTGAGCATACGCGCACAGATGCACATGAGCTTATCGCCGTCGATGAGATTTCCTTTCTCATCGCAGGCGATGAGTCTGTCCGCATCTCCATCATAGGCGAAGCCCATAAAGGCTCCTCTCGCCACGACTTCCTTCTGGATCAGATCCGGATGGGTGCTGCCGCACTTGGCGTTTATGTTGAGTCCGTCAGGCTGGTTGCCGATAAGTGTTACATCGGCTCCCAGATCCTTGAAGACTTTTTCTGCGACTTTGTAAGCGGAACCGTTGGCGCAGTCGACGACCAGTTTCAGACCGCTGATGTCCGTATCGATGGTCGACTCCAGATAGGCGGCGTACTTGTCCTCCGCCTCATCGTCCGCATCCAGACATCTGCCGATTCTCTCGCCTGATACATGGGCATCCATGTGAATATTCCGCAGCATGATGGTCTCAACTTCGTCCTCGAAGGAATCGTCCATCTTGAATCCTTCGCTGTTGTAGAACTTGATTCCGTTATACTCGAATGAGTTGTGGGACGCCGATACGATAACTCCCGCGTCAGCGCCGTAGGCTTTGACCAGATAGGCGATGGCCGGCGTCGGAAGCACGCCGACTTTGATGACGTTAGCTCCCGTCGACATGAATCCTGCACTCAGGGCGTCTTCCAGCATGTCTCCTGACAGTCTCGTGTCTTTGCCGATGAGAAAAACAGGCTTGTCCTTGGTCTTACCCAGAACATACCCTGTCGCCTTTCCCAGTTTGAAAGCAAGATCAGGTGTCAGTTCCGTATTCGCGATGCCCCTGACATCTCCGTTTCCGAATAAGCTTCCCATATTGCTCCTCCTAAAATCCTATTACTTGACCGTGAATAAAGCGGTCTCCGATGATATGTCTTCTACTGTGATTCCCTTCACTCCCTCAGGGAGTCTGACATGTATTTCCGCTTCGTTCTTTCCGTAGTCGCAGGTCGAAACGTCGATATAGGCCTGAATGCCCTTATCCTTTGTCTTCTTGACCTGTGAACGCTTGCCTTCTATGGTGACCGAAACGATCTTCGGCTTCACGAGCGTCGCCGTCAATCCGTTGTCCTTCAGCGTGTCCGTGCCCTGCATTTCGACGTTCACTTCCGACACACGTTCGCTGACGCTTGGGTCCACATTGCCCATGACGAACATCCAGAGCGCGATGGCGACCAGAAGGGATATGAGCATGAGAATTTTCTTATTGTTCATCTTTTCCCTCCTTGCTCCGGCTTTCTCTCGACGTGCCGTAAATCATTTCATTCTTCTTGTGTTTGTCATCCGCCGACCTGTCTATTCTGCTGCGGAATTTCGAAAACTTCGAAAGACCGCCACTGAGCGACCTGTTGTTAAGATATATTTCAAGCAGTTTCTTCTCCACCGTTCTGGCATCGAGAAACCGCTCCAGTTTCCCGTCTTCCGCCATGCTGATGATGCCCGTCTCCTCCGAGACAATGAGCGCGACTGCATCTGAAATCTCAGAAATACCCAGTCCTGCCCTGTGGCGGGTTCCCAGTTCCTTGCTGATATCCTGACTGCTTGAAAGCGGCAGTACGCATCCCGCTGCATACACCTTGGTTCCACTGATGATGATCGCCCCATCGTGCAACGGTGCTCCTTCGTAGAAGATGTTCCCGAGGAGTTGCTGCGTGATAAACGCATCCAGCACAGTACCTGTCTCTGCGTAGTCCTCAAGTACTGTCTGACGTTCGAATACGATCAGGGCTCCGGTCTTCTCGCTGCTGAATTTCTCAACCGCGCTGGTTATGGCCTGCACCACTCTCTTGCTGTTCTCTTTGTCTCCGCTGGCAATACCGCTGACAATCCTGCCTCTTCCCATGAACTCGAGAGCTCTACGGAGTTCCGGCTGCAGTACGATGAGCACGGCTACAGCACCCAGCGTCAGGGCGCCCTTGCACATCCAGTTCAGGGTATGCAGTTCCATGACGTCTGATACGAAAGTTGCTGCTACAAGCACTAGAATTCCTTTGATGATTTGCTGTGCCCGCGTCTCTAGTATGAGTTTCAGCAAATAGTACACGACAAACGTGACGATAATTATATCTATCGCGTCTGTCAGCCCGAAATCTGAAAAAGTATTCGCAAAGAACTGAAGGATATCGTTCATTTCATCCTCCGTACGGTCTTTTTCCGTACGCATATATCCGCATAATAATTCACTTTATTTTACTATATTTAGTGGTGTGTTTTCAATGTCTGTCTACAAATTGTTAATGAATTTACAGAGAAAAAAAGAGACCCTTTCGGGTCTCTTCAGGCACTTTATGCCTTTGTTTTCTTTAATACGTCGTCTCCAGTACGCCGTAGTTTCCGTCCTTTCTCTTATATACGACATTGACGGAATCTGTCTCCATGTTCAGATATACGAAGAAGTCGTGATTGAGCATCTCCATCTGCATGATCGCTTCCTCCGCGTTCATCGGCTCCAGCTGGAATTTCTTCGATCTTACGACCGCTACTTCTTCCTGCTCTTCCTCGATTTCCGGAAGCTCCTCGAATCCAAAATCCTTCTGGCCCTTGTACTTCTTCTGGAGCTTAGTTTTGAATCTGCTCATCTGGTTGGAGAGTTTCTCAATACATCTGTCCACACAGTCATATGGATCTCCCGACCTAGTTTCTGCTCTGAAAATAGTCCCCTTCGTGTTGATTGTCGCTTCTACCTTATACCCGCCTTTCTCTTTGATTGTCGCAACATTGGCTGTGATATCATCGGAGAAATACTTGTCGAGTTTCGCGAATTTCTTCTCGATGATGTCCTTCAGTTTGTCGCTAGGAGTGTAATTCTTGCCAGTTATAACAGTCTTCATAATAACAACCTCCTTCAGGCACAATATCTTGTGCCGCTTTTTATTCATTTTACCACATCGGACAAGACCTTACAACGGCAAAGGCAGTCGTTATCTAATGCAAAAACACAAAAAAGTGCTCTGCATATGACCCGGCTGACCTGATCTTTGCCCCCACACTTGCCTTGACCGGAGTTTCTCCGAGGACTTACTTCTAAACTACGCCATGATCGCCGCTTACTGCTTCTTCAGCGGTTTACGTGGAGCCCTTCGCCCGTAGCTGGCATGGCCTTTCAATCACAGACCCGAATCATATGCAGAGCACTCTGTGCTCAATTGTTATTTATTTGTATCAGTATAGTGCCACTCAGAAACGCTGTTGTCAACGGTTGATTTGTATTCCGACAGAGGCTGCGGTCCTTCCGGATCCTTGCTCGGTGTGACTTTCTTCTGCTTAAGTTCTCCCAGGCGTCCCTGCTTCGCTGCCAGAACCAGGCATACAGCGCCGAGGGCCGCGTCCGCTAGAACGGCCGGTATCGCTCCTTCCACGCCGAAGGCGACGTTGTAAAACAGTGAATCCTGCGCGCTGGCAGCATCCAGACCGAAGACAGATGCTTCCGATACGAGACCACTGTTCGGCAGTCCGAAGAGGAAATTCTGCGTGAAGTTCCATGCGGTGTGGATTCCCATCGGGAACCAGATGCTTCCTGTGTACCACTTGGCAAGAGAGAAGGACAGCCCGCAGACTGCGATATCGAAAATCGGCAGGAAGCCTGCGCCAGGATTGCCCAAATGCAGCGCCGCGAAGAACAGGCCGTTCACCGCGATTGCAACCCACAGCGGGTAATGCACGTTGATGCGTTCATACATAAATCCTCTGCACCAGAGTTCCTCCGCGCTGCTCTGAATGAACACGCAGACCAGAGCGAACAGGAAAAGCGGAAGCTGGCCGATCGCAAAACTGAAAAACAGCTTGATGTCCCCCGCCAGCAGCGCCCAGAGGATGCAGCCGAAGTTCATAATAAACCCGACGAGAAGCCCCCATAGAAGCGCGCTGAAACGGTTGCCCGGCGCCGCCGGCATGAAGCTGCGGAAGATAAACCGGTTCCGCTTCGTGATCCTCGTATAGACCAGAATTCCCGCAAACTCCAGAATGGTCGCCAGATAATAAATAATGACAAACCTCACTGAGCTCGGTATATCCATATGACTGAACGGCGATACTCCGCTGTCGAAGAGGATCTGGTCAAAAGAAGCAAAAACGAAAATATACCAGAATAACGTCACCAGTATGATCCATACGATTCTGTTCTTCCAGTCAACTTTCTGTTTCTTGTTCAAGGTGTTTGATTGCTCGTTCATTGTCACTGTTTTTCTCCTTACGTTTGTCGTTTATATTGATCATTCCTCTTTCGGCCGGCGGTTTCCGCCGGAACAGAGTGTCAGCAGGCAAACCGATGCAGCACCTTCCTCCAGAAGCACCTTGCTGCAGGCGTCCGCCGTCGCTCCGGTGGTGTAAATATCGTCAATCAGCAAAATGCTTTTGCCTTCGATTCGATTCCGCATCCCGGATCTGACTGCAAAAGCATCATGCAGAGCCAGTCGACGCTCTTCCGGATTCATGCTTCGGAGCATGACCGTTTCCTTCCTCCTGAGGAGAACCTTTGTCTCCAGTTTCGGGCACAGCGGGGCTGCTGCTGTCTTCTTCCACTGCTGAAGAAAGCGGCGGGCCATCAATTCCGACTGGTTGTATCCTCGTTTGACTAACCGCCTGCGACTGACCGGAACCGGGATGACTGCGTCGAAGGGAATCAGGCCATCCGTCACCGCCTCTTCAATGGCAGGCCTCATCCTGTCGAACATGACATCGCCCATCTTGCCGGCGATGTAGCCTTTGCTGTTGTATTTGATATCCATCATCATTTCGCGTTCGTGAAGCCCGTAGGTCAGACAGCTCCACCCTCTCGTGAAATAATGCTCCCTCGTCATGCAGTCATAGCAGAGCCTCTTGCCCTCCGCGTCTATGCCGCGGTAGGTGTCCGGCAGCGCCTTCCCGCACTTGTCGCAGGTACCGTCTGTAATCCAGTGCATCTGCGCCGCGCATTTGTCGCAGAGGGAATAGGGCCGGCTTCTGTCGATCAGACTGCCGCATATGATGCAGTAAATGTTGGACGGAAACACAGCCTCGGATATCTCTTCGGATACCGTGCTCAAAAAATCTCTAAATCCCATTTTCCCTTTCCCCTATAATAACGCTCCGTCTAAATCAAAGAATTTCTTCAGTCTCCACTCCAGACCGGAATACCTCTGGCTGATTCGGTTGTTGTCCACCATGCCGTTCATCTTGTCTTCCGAACCGACGAGAACAACGATCTGTTTACCCCTTGTCACGCCTGTGTACAGGAGGTTCCTCGTTGCCAATACCGGCGGAAACCAGCTCATCGGCATGACCACGATTGGAAACTCGCTTCCCTGACTCTTGTGGACGGTAATGGCATAAGCCAGTTCCAGCTCATCCAGTTGGCTGAAAGAATATTTCACATAACGGACTTCGTCAAAGACGATCGTCATTTCATTGAACTCAAGATCGATAGTCTGTATAAAACCTACGTCGCCGTTGAAGATTCCTTCTCCATCTGTGAAGTCCTCGTGGTTCTTCCACTGTAGTTCGTAGTTGTTGCGAATCTGCATGACCTTGTCTCCCTCGCGGAAGAGTTTCTCCCCATAGGTCTTCTCCGCTTTCTCCGGATCCCCAAACTCGTCAAAGGTCTGCGGATTCAGAATCTGCTGCAGGTCCTTGTTCAGGTTGATGCAGCCCAGCGTTCCCTTTCTCACCGGCGTCAGCACCTGTATATCCCTGACGGGTTTCAGCCCTCCTTCAACCAATTCCGAATAGTATTCCGGCAGTCTGCGCAGGCAGAGATCCTTGATGGTCTCCAGCATCTCCTTCTCGCTTTTGCGGCGCAGGAGGAAGAAGTCCTTGTCCTTGGCGTTGCAGTCCGGATACTCGCCCTGATTGATTCTGTGGGCGTTGACCACAATCATGCTCTCTCCCGCCTGGCGGAAGATTTCCTTCAGCTTGGTGCAGTGCACATACTCACTGGCGATGATGTCCCGAAGGACGTTTCCCGCTCCCACCGATGGAAGCTGGTCGTCATCTCCCACGATGATGAATCTGCTCCCCGGCAGAATGGCGTTCACAAGTCCGTTCATAAGCATCAGATCGATCATGGACGCTTCATCGACGACAACCGCGTCGTATTCCAACGGATTCTCCGCGTTCCGTCCGAAGTCGCCCCGCCCGTCATCGTAAAAGGAATACTCCAGAAGTCTGTGTATGGTCGAAGCCGGATGACCGCTGGTCTCTGTGATGCGCTTGGCGGCTCTGCCTGTAGGCGCCGCGATAGCCGTCTTCAGTCCGCTGTCTTCCAGTATGTTGATAATCGCGTTGATGATGGTCGTCTTGCCTGTTCCCGGGCCGCCCGTAATGACAGAAACGCCCTCTCCGAGGCAGTTCATAACAGCCTTTTTCTGCTGCTCGCTGAGCATGATGCCGGAGGTCTTCTCCGTCCTCTCAATGAGTGTCTCAGGGCGCCCCTGAATCGGTTTGAGTTCTGCATTCACCAGGCTTCTGATTCTTCCCGCAACATTCTGCTCTGCCATGAAGAAGGCCGCCAGATAGACAACTCTTTGTCCTTCGATCAAATCGATATGCACGTCGCCGAAGAACGCCATCTGCTCCAGGTGCCCGGCGATGAGTTCCCGCGGCTGCTCCAGCAGAACGCCGGCTTTCTCGCAGAGCATCTCTTCCGGCAGATAGGTGTTTCCTTCCCCCGCAAACCAACTGAGAGTGAACCGGATACCGCTTCGGATGCGGAACGCGTCATCCGGCGCGATTCCAATTTTCGCTGCGATGGCGTCCGCTTTTTTGAATCCGATTCCAAATACCTCGTCGGTTAACCGATACGGGTTCTCCAGAACTGTCTCCACTGTCTCTGCGCCGTAGACTTCATATAGTTTCATGGTCTGCGATGCGGTAATGCCGTATTGCTGCAGCGTCATACTCACCCGTGCGAATTCTCTGTGCAGCGCAAAAGCCTCCGAAATCTTCTGGGCGACCTTTTCACCGATCCCGGATACTTCCAATAGCCGTTCAGGATGCTTTTCGATGATGTCGAAAGTGTCCTCCCCGAACTTGGAGACAATAGCCGACGCGGTTTTCTTTCCCACACCTTTTATCGTTCCGGACGCCAGAAAATCTTTGATCCCTTCCTTCGTGGAAGGCATGATTTCTTCGTATACGCTGACCTTGAACTGTTCGCCATATCTCGGGTCCTCGATAAATTCACCCTGAATGCGGCAACTCTTGCCGGCAGCGGCGCCCGGCATGGTGCCGACGATGGTGAAACAGTCATCCTCAAGCTCAAAAACGGCTACTGTGTAGCCGTTTTCATTGTTATGGAATATTATTTCGGCAATAAGGCCTTCGTACTCGTTGATCATAATCCCCTATCTCAGCCAGGTTACGTCTCGGAACGTCCTGCGCAGACGGCTCTTGTTGAACGCTCTGGCGTACTTGAGAAGTTTATCCCTTTCGTTGTTCTCCATATCCCTGTGGACAGGCGTCAGCAGGAGCTCAAGCAGATACTCCGCTCTCTCCGGATCGTCCGTGATCCCCGCCTCAATGATGTCGTCCGCGTCGATTACCATATCCTCGATGAAAATCGGCTGTTTCTGATGCAGAATCAGTTTGATAATCGCATCGCGAGCGACCTGCTGCTGGTTGTCCAACTCGAAGACGATGTTCTGCGCCTTCAGCAGCTTGTCATAGAAGTTATATTTTCTCCAGCCGAATTTGGAGATGAAACCTTTGAGGGCTTCATCGTTTCTACAGAAATGCAGTTTCGGACAAAGTCTCTTAGCATCCTCCAGATAGTCGAGGCTCTCTTCTTCCTGCGGCAGAAAATGCAGCGCCTTCTCGTAGTTCTTGTCGAATACCAGATAGAAGAGTCCAAGTCTTCTGATTGGAATCTTCTTCGTTTTATCGATGTTGTCTGAAAGCTTCTCGTAATCCTTTTTCTCTCTCGGCAGAGAAGACTTGCCCGCAGGTCCAATGATTGCCTCCAGAAGATCCAGACCATTCAGCATCTTCAGGAATTTTCCTGCATGATCTCCTGTAATCGCCGTTGTGAATTCGCTGAGGATGAGTTCCTTGTCGACGATGCAAACCCGCTCGCGATTCGCCTGAATGGTTTCATATATTTCTCTGTTCAGGTCGAATCCGTACAGTCCAACGTAACGCAGCACCTTCCAGGCCACCTCCGGCCGCTTCTTCATCTTCTCGCCGAAGTTTCCGACCGGCTTGAGGAGTTTCTGCCGAATGTCGTTGCGTCCGCCGAACGGGTCGACCGTCGATCCATTGGCGTGTTCGCCTATTGCTTCGCAGGTGAAATCGTAGATTTTCAGCTGTTCTTCAATTGGTCCCTCCAAGGTGATCAGGTCGGCGATGACACCGTCAAAACGGTCCGCTTCGTTGATGTGCTGTGACTCAACAAACACTGTGTAGTCCAGACGCGTCGTCCTCTTTCCGATCACTTCCCCATCCGGGAACAACTCGCGGATTTTGTCCTGCGGGCACTCCGTATACAGATCCCAATCCAATGGGCTGTCGCCCAAAATCGAGCCTGTCATACACTGTCCTGCGCAGATGACATCCCATCCCGCTTTATCGAATTTCCTGACTATCTCATTGATTTCGTCGGGTCTTTTTATCATATTGATTATCCTTTCCTGTGATATATTGTTCTGTTGTCAAGCGTCCAGACACGGTCGCTGAATTCGCCCGGCTGGGTTTTGCTGAGGGCTTCCTCCATGTCGAACATCTTGGCGTCGATCATGTCCAGATAATGAAGCATCTCCGCTTCCGGGAACAGAGGCTTCTTCGGGCTTCCGAACTCCGGTTCATAGTGGTGGGAGATCATCATGTGCTCCAGCATCACTTTCTTTTCGCTGTCTATTTCCATCTCAACGCAGATGCGGTCGAGTTCGCGCACGCCGAGCACCAGATGACCCAGCATCTTTCCCTCGAAGGAATAGCCCGGGGAGATTCCCAGTTCGTTAGACAGAATCTCCGTCATCTTCTCGGTATCGTGAAGGATGACACCTGCCAGAAGCAGGTCTCTATCAAGATTTGTATAGACCTCACAGGCCTTCTCGCCAAGCATGAGCATGCGCTTGATGTGCCAGAGCAGTCCTGCCATCTCCGCATGGTGATTCTTCGCAGCCGCCGGATAGTACATGAGCTTATCCTTGTGCTCCTCCAGCACTCTCACGCAGATTGCCTTCAGCTGATCGTCATGGAAGCTCTCCGCCTTTCCAAGAATGTATTGGTACATCTCTTCAGGGTCTTCCGGAGCAGCCTTTACAAAATCCGTCAGATCCAGCTCATCCTCTGCGCCCGTCAATCTGATGCGCGAGATCTTCAGCTGTTTCATGCCGTTCCACTCAGTGACCTGGGCCCGTACCTTGATGATGTTTCCTTCCTTGATTCTCTCAAGTCCTGCCACTTCCTCGTCGGCGATATCCCACTTCTTGCCGCTGATTTCTCCGCTGCTGTCGCCGAGCAGAAGGTCAAGATAGGTCTTTCGGTTTGATCCTGTCTTGAGCGCGATTGCCTTGACCATGAAGTAGGTCGTGATCTCTTCGTTTGTCTTAAGATTGCTCACAAAATAGTCTTTCATCTGTCTTCCTTTCTCTTGTCCCAAAGCCCATAAGTACTGATATTTTATCATAAAAAAGACGACCTATAAAGGTCGTCTTTGGAATATTTTGGTTTTTAACCTGTGATTATTCGATAATCTCAGTTACAACACCGGAACCTACTGTTCTGCCACCTTCTCTGATAGCGAATCTCAGTCCTTCTTCGATCGCGATCGGTGTGATCAGCTTGATCGTCATGGTGATGTTGTCACCAGGCATGCACATCTCTACGCCTTCCGGAAGTGTCAGGTCGCCCGTTACGTCTGTTGTTCTGAAGTAGAACTGCGGTCTGTAGCCGTTGAAGAACGG
>SVCX01000076.1 GCA_015058145.1 Clostridiales bacterium
GCCGTCGCAAGTATGGTCACGCTTCCGCCTTCCTCGAGCTTTCTCGCCGCGCCGAAGAACTTCTTCGGCTTGTGGAGAGCGCCCGGATCGAAACCGCCGCTTAAGGTCTTGCCTGATGGCGGCACCACAAGGTTGTACGCTCTGGCAAGCCGCGTGATGCTGTCGAGCAGAACAACGACATCCTTACCCTGCTCCGCCAGTCTCTGGGCTCTGCCCAAAACCATCTCCGCAACCTTCACGTGGTGCTGCGGCATTTCATCGAATGTTGAATATATCACTTCGCTCTTCTCGTTGATCAGACTGCGCTTGAAGTCGGTGACTTCCTCTGGTCTTTCATCTACGAGCAGAACGATCATTTCAACTTCAGGATAGTGTTTCTCGATGCTGTTGGCGATCTTCTTGAGAAGCACCGTCTTGCCTGCCTTTGGCGGCGCTACGATGAGACCTCTCTGGCCTTTTCCGATCGGCGCGATGAGGTCGATGATCCGCAGACTCAGCTCCTGTCTGCCGTCTTCCATGATTAGTTTTTCTCGCGGGAAGATCGGCGTCAGCTTGTTGAAGTCCGGACGCCTGATGGCCGCTCCCGGTTCGTCATCGTTGACGCTGACTACGTAGAGCAGCGCTCCGAATCTGGCGTCTCCCTTTGGCGGTCTGCAGATGCCCTTGACCTTATCGCCTGTCTTCAGGTTGAACCTTCTGATCTGGGCAGGCGCAACGTATATATCTTTGTCGCTGGTCAGGAAATTGTTGAATCTGAGGAATCCGAATCCGTCCTCCGACATGTCGAGGATGCCTTCCGCTTCATACCGGTCGTCCTTGTCCGGCACCACCTGATCCGGCACCTTGTCGCCCTTGGTCACGCGGGTTCCCCTGCGGTTGCGCTTCTTGTGCCGCTGGTGCTCGTCCTGCTCCGTCGCTTCGGTGTTTTCCTCCGCTCTTTCTTCCGGAACTTCTTTCTCCGCAGATTCAGTCGCCTTTTCCGCGGGTTCCTCTTTTGCCGGCTCCTCGTCGATCATGAGCGCAGCAATAAGCTCGGCCTTCCTCATTTTCTCGTAACCTTTGAGGCCGAATGTTTTCGCAATTTCTCTGAGATCCGCTACTTTCTTCGACTTTAAAGTAGCTTCGTCCATCGTTTTCCACATACTAAGAATCCTTTCAGAATATAATCAGATGGGGTTGATAATAAGATTGATAACGAATCATAATAATCTGTGAGATTTAACGCCTATATATTACACCATCGACCGTCTGATTTCCAGCAGAAAAACGAGGCGCCGCACAAAAAGAGACCGCCCTGGATCTTGTCGTTCCACGGGCGGTCTACCTTTGTAAGTTTATCTCTGATTATTTGCTGTAGTCGAAGAAACCAACGCCTGTCTTCATACCCAGCTTGTTCGCTCTTACCATCTTTCTGAGCAGTGGGTTTGGTCTGTACTTCGGATCACCATATTCATTGAACAGTGTCTCCATGATTGCCAGGCAGACGTCCAGTCCAATCAGGTCGCCCAGTGCGAGAGGTCCCATCGGGTGGTTTGCGCCAAGCTTCATTGCTGTGTCGATACCTTCTGCGGAAGCAACGCCGTCCGCCAGGATGCCAACTGCTTCGTTGATCATCGGAATCAGAACTCTGTTGACTACGAATCCAGGAGCTTCTGCAACTTCGACAGGAGTCTTCTTCAGGCTCTCTGTTGCTGCGATAACTGCATCCTTGACTTCGTCAGAAGTAGCGATACCTTTGACAACCTCTACCAGCTTCATTGCCGGAACCGGGTTGAAGAAGTGCATACCGATAACCTGTGCCGGTCTGGATGTAACTGCCGCGATCTCAGTGATGGAGAGTGCGGAAGTGTTCGTTGCCAGGATAGCGTCATCCTTGCAAACCTTATCCAGCTCTGCGAACAGTTCTTTTTTCTTATCCATGTTTTCTGTGGAGGACTCGATAATCAGATCGCAGTCCGCCAGCACGTCAAAGGTGGTGCCGCCGGAGATGCGTCCCAGTGTAGCCGCCTTGTCTTCCTCAGTGATCTTCTCTCTGGAGACCATCTTGGACAGGTTCTTGTCGATCTTAGCCAGAGCACCGTCAATGTACTCCTGCTTGCTGCTTCTGACAACTACATCATAACCAGCTGCCGCGCATACCTGAATGATGCCGGATCCCATAGTACCTGTTCCCATTACGCCAATTTTCTTCATAATATTATCCTCCTTAGTCAATCGTTAAGATTGTTAAAATATTAACTCTTTCATACAGAATTATTATATACCGCCATTCCGCCGTTGTAAAGGCATTTGGCGCATTAAACAATTTTTTAACAATGTTTCCGCGGCTTTCGGATGGCTCGTTAGTCCAACAGGCTGTGCATCTCCCTCTTGTATGCTTCCACACCAGGCTGATCAAACGGATTCACGCCGTTCAGCATCGCCGTAATGGCGCAGGTCGTCTCCAGAAAGTAGATCAACTGGCCGAAGTTGCGCGCGTCCAGTTTCGGAATGTGTATCTCCACA
>SVCX01000029.1 GCA_015058145.1 Clostridiales bacterium
TGCCCCTCTTCGCATAGAAGAACATATTTTAGTCGTTCCTCATTTGTCCAACTTCTGTTTTTGCCACCTTTAGGTCTACTCATATAACCACCTCCCTGAACAAATCCTAACATAAGAAAAGTAGACACGCTTTTTTACATGTCTACTTTCATCTTACTAGTTCACACCCCGTGCGGCTTTTTTTATATCTGATAGGTTTTCGGAAACAGTTCTTTAGCTTCGGCAATGTTTCGGATGCCCACGATCTCTATGCGAAGGGACTCCCTGTCCTTCTCTCTGAGATGCTGGGCATTTTTGATTGGAAGCACGATCCGGCTGAATCCCAGTCTTTGGGCCTCTTTTATAATCTTGTCGGAGTTCTGCACGGCGCGCAGATCGCCTGTCAGTCCGATTTCTCCGATGACAAGGGTTCTGCTGTCGAATTTCTTTCCCGTACAAGAGGAGTAGACTGCCATAGCCACCGCCAGGTCCGTGTAGGTTCCCTCCGGTCTGAGGCCGCCGACGATGTTGACGTACACGTCCTGATTGAGTAGGCTCAGTCCCATCTTCTTCTCCAGAACCGCAATCAGCATGTTCAGTCTGGAGCTGTCGATACCGAGAGCCGTTCTCCGCGCAAACCCGATGTTGCAAGGGCTGGTCAGCGCCTGCACTTCGAGGATGAGCGGCCGGGTTCCTTCATACACAGCCGTAGCCACCGCCCCTTCACTGTCCTTATCCATCTCCTCCATCAGGATTCCCGAGAGGTTCTCGATCTCAATGAGTCCCTCCTCCGCCATTTCAAAGGCTCCGATCTCGCTGGTCGTTCCGAAGCGGTTCTTCTGGGAACGGAGGATTCTCATCTCATGGCTTCTGTCGCCGGTGAAACTCAGCACGCAGTCCACCATATGTTCCACGATTCTCGGGCCCGCCAGATCACCGCTCTTGGTCACATGTGCGACGATGAAGACAGGGATGTTGTAGGATTTGCCGATTTTCATGAGTTCATTGCCGCAGGCTCTCACCTGAGACACGCTTCCCGGCGCCGATTCCAGATCTGCGCTGTACATGGTCTGGATGGAGTCCACGATGAGGAACACCGGATTCAGGCTCTGGCAGACGGCGCTCACGTTCTCGATGTTCGTCTCCGCCAAGATAAAGAGATTGCCGCTGATGCCCTCAGGACCGCAGACACGGTCCGCCCGCATTCTGATTTGCTCTTCGGACTCCTCGCCGGTTACATAGAGAACGACGCCTTTCGATGCGGCGATGTTCTGGGCAGCCTGCAGTATCAGAGTGGACTTGCCGATGCCCGGTTCGCCCGAAATCAGGCAAAGAGAACCAGGCACCAGGCCTCCTCCCAGCACCCTGTTCAGTTCCTTGATTCCCGTGTCGATGCGGGTGGCCTCAGAAGACTTCACTTCTGCCAGCCGTTCCGGTCGTCCGGCCTTCGCCGCGCCGCTGCCGGTTCCGGAAGTCCTGCGTCGCCTGTCGTCTTCCGAGAACTCGACGACTTTCTGTTCGAACATGGAATTCCAGGCTCCGCATACGGGGCACTGCCCGACCCATTTGGAACTTTCACTTCCGCATTCATTGCAGACAAAAACAGTTTTTGGTTTCTTCGCCATCTGCCTTCCTCCGTGCAAACATTTGTTCTTTTTTTACATTCTACAGCCTTTGCATGCTCCTGTCAAGCGAAGCCAACACAAAACGGACCCGCGATTGCGGGTCCGCCATATGCTTTTGCGTTCTGCTTACTTCTCTTCCTGGGAAGCCTTGTAATCTGCGATGATCTTCTGTGCGATGTTCGCAGGAACAGGATCGTGTCTTGAAAATTCCATCTCGAAGGTGCCTCTCGCCTGTGTCATGGTTCTGAGAGCGATCGCGTAGTCGAGCAGTTCAGCCTGAGGCGCTTCTGCCATCAGCTTCTGGATGCCGCCTCCGATAGGCTCCATGCCCAGAACTGCGCCACGTCTGTTCGGCAGGTCGCCCATAACAGCGCCGACGTAGTCGTCCGGAACCTTGATCTCCAGCCTCATGATCGGCTCGAGCAGACAAGGATTCGCTTCTGCGATACCCTTCTTGAATGCCAGTGAAGCAGCGATCTTGAATGCCATTTCGTTGGAGTCAACTTCGTGGTAAGAACCATCGTAGAGAATCGCTTTGACGTTCTGTACTTTACATCCGGCAAGCGGACCTTTCTCCATGCATTCTCTGAGTCCCTTTTCAACCGCAGGTACATAGTTCTTTGGTACGGAGCCACCGAACAGTTCTTCGCCGAATTCAAACTCTTCCTCGGAAGGTGAGAATCTGATCCAAACGTCACCATACTGTCCAGCGCCGCCTGTCTGTTTCTTGTGCTTACCCTGAACATCGGAAGTGCCCTTGATCGTCTCTCTGTAAGCGATCTTCTGAGGAACCGTGTTGACGTCAACGCCGAACTTATCCTTGAGCTTGTCCTTCATGATGTTGAGCTGAATGTCACCCTGACCTCCGATAAGGGTCTGGTGTGTTTCGATATTGTTCTCGAGAACGAATGACGGGTCTTCTTCCATCAGTCTCTTCAGGCCGGAACCCATCTTCTCGTCATCGCCGCTCTTGGCAGGCTCAACACACTGATAAAGAGTCGGTGAAGGGAAATGAATTTTAGGGAATTTGATGATATTCGCCTTTTCACAGAGTGTATCGCCTGTCTTGGTGTTCTGCAGCTTACCGATTGCAACGATATCGCCTGCAACAACTTCCGGCGCGTCTTCCTGGTTCTTTCCTCTTACGAAGAACAGGGATCCGAGCTTCTCATCCTTCTCGGAGTTCGCGTTGTAAATCTGCTGACCAGCCTTAATCGTTCCGCTGATAACCTTCGCCAGTGAGATCTTGCCCAGGAAGGAATCTGCCAGTGTCTTGAATACGAATACAGCCGGCTTTCCTGCAGGATCTACTGCCACTTCGATTTCTTCGTCCTTGCCGTCGACTGCCGGATACGGCTCGTGATCAGCTGGCTTTGGTACGAAATCGATGAACTGCTGGAGCACTTCATTCACTCCATCGCCCGTCATGGATGAGCACTGGAATACAGGAACGATGTCTCCGGTTCCGATACCCTTTGACAGGCCCTTGGCAAACTGTTCGTCTGTCAGTTCCATGTTCTCAAAGTAGTATTCCATGAGTTCCTCGTCAGTTCCGGCGATTTCCTCTTCCAGAGATTCTCTGTCGTCCAGTGTAACGACGGATGAACCGAACTTCGCCTTGAGCTGACCAACCAGCTCATCAAGGTCGACGTTCTCTTTATCTGTCTTATTGATCAGGAAGAATCTAGGGACTGAGAATTCCTTGCATGAATCCCATGCCTTCTCTGTTCCTACCTGGATTCCTGATGCTGCGTCAACGAGGATTGCAGCTGCTTCAACTGCTCTGAGAGCTGAGTTGACTTCGCCGACGAAATCGAATGATCCCGGGGTGTCAACGAAGTTGATCTTTACCTTGTTGAACTCAACAGGTACGACTGCGCAGTTGATGGAATAACCCTTCTCGATCTCCATTTTGTCATAGTCGGAAACCGTCTGGCCTTCTTCAACCTTGCCGAGTCTTGAAATAACGCCTGTTGCCAGCAGCGCAGCTTCCAGGAATGTAGTTTTTCCGCAGCCGCCGTGTCCTACCAGCGCGACGTTTCTAATGTTTTCGCTTTTATAGCCCTTCATCTAATGAGACCTCCCTAAAAATATTATTGACTGTTTCGTGTATGCCCGCGCATACGCAATTAGTATAACATTCAGGGGTATCGATAGCAATCAGTTTTTGCTGTCTCATTCTATGGTTTTTCCCGCTGCTGCACATCGATTCTGGTCTGCGCTCTCCTGTCCGCCAGTTCCCCCACGACGAGGAGTCTGCCTCGGTCTCCCCGTACGTGGTAAGAACATGTTGACAGGACGATGAGCCCTTCGAGTCTCTCTGAGCCGTCTTCTGCGGTCCACTCCTGCACCGCTCTGCTCCTGCATTCCGCCGCAAAAGCATCCAGATCCTCGCCTACAGCAATCTTCCGGCAGCTGGCGTAGTTCCATTCATCCACTCGCGTCCTGATGCAGCAAATGATTTCGTAGGTGCGCTTTTCTGCCGACAAGCCATCCTCTCCTACCGTGTAGAACCGAATGGTTCGGTTCCTGCGGAAGAAGCCACCGTCAGCAAAACTGTGCAGCGGATGAAACATGGTTCCGTACATCCACATATTGTGACCGTGTATGAGTGTGCACAGGTCCTCGTCAGTCCAATCTTCCGCAACGAAGAGGCTACCCGAGTCATCGTATTCCCCCGCAAAATTCCGGAACAGATACTCTTCGCCCTTCATGACGGGATAGTTGATGTTCGTGCCGTCCACCTGCAGCCACCCGGCCATATCGGGATTCTCGCGGTACTTGTTCAGAAGGTCCAGGCCTTCCCACGTTCGCTGCTGCGCAGCGGTTTCCACGCGCGGTATTCCCGCCATGCAGAAGAGCGCTGCGTCAGCCGCCAGGAACAGCAGAAGCGCTGTCAGCAGCCTTGCTGCGTTCCTCCTGCTCGTCCTGCCCTTGATCATATCCTTCTAAGCCTTCTGAGCAGCAAGCCAATCGAAGCGGCGGTAAAGAAACCTACCGGAATCAGAAGACGCCACGGCCCTGCCTGGCCTGTCTGCGGCACGTCGAAGTACACGGTCTGCGCTTTGTTGTTGATATCTCTGTGGTTCACGATTTCCACCGCCGCATCGTCCTCCCCTGTCACGATGGAACAGGTCTCAAATACCACCAGGGTTTTCCCTTCCAGTTCATCGACCGCGACCGGAAATTCCATAACGATACTGCCGTCTTTTTTCTCCGGCACGAACTCCTTCCGCGCTGTCACGACATTTCCATCCATCAGAAATTCTTCGCCTGTATTCTTATCCATGAGAACGCCGTCCATAATATATGTCTCGCCTGGGAGCAGATTCCTGTACGCCACCTTGTCTGTAACCATATCTGTACCATTGGTGGAAGCGGTTGTCTCGATTGCGGGCAGATACACGGTCTGCGCTTCGTCATGGATGTCCGAATGCTCTCCGACGAGACTGCCTCCTGTGGTCAGTCTTTCAAAAACAACAGCCTGTGTTCCGGCGAGAGCGGAGCCGTCAAAGGTAAACGGCATCTCCACGATGCCCGACACGAGTTCAACTGTCTCTGTCTGGCTTTCTGACAGCACCTCTCCTTCTGTCGCCAAAACCGGCCCGTCCTTTTCCGCCCGGAAGGTCACCGATGACGTTATCTCGGCGCCGTTGGAAAGCAGCGGTTTGCCGGTTTTCTTGTCCATGAGCGTTCCTTTGAGTACGTAAACTTTACCTGCGATGACGTTGGAGTACTCAACGGTATCGGTGATTGTCACCTCATTGTCCGCCCCCGTAAGATGCTTTCCTGTATCAGCGGCCGACGCCGTTGTTTTCAGCGCAGGGAAGTAGATGCTCTGGGCTTCATCTTCCATGTCCTCATGGGATGCGAGCACCGTCGCCTCTTTGTTTACGCCATCCAGTTTTGAATCGGTCAGCTGCTCCATAGCCACAGCCTGTTTGCCGTCCAGCAGCGAGGCGTCAAAGGTGAACTCTATGTTCACCGTACCATTTTCGGACTCCGGCACGAATTCCTTTCGGGCAGTCACTTCTTTCCCCTTGGCATCCTTCAGGATTTCCAATGTCTCAGCGTCCATGGCCTGCTCTTCCTCTGTTCTCTTTCCAAGGGGTTTACAGGCCAGAAGGCCGCTCATGACATACTTGTGCCCCGGCGTCAGATTACTGTACGAAACCGTATCGACGATCGTCACCACACCCTCTGCGTTTGACATGTGGTTTCTCGTCGCTTTATCGACTGCAGACGTGCCGATTTCCGGGGCAGCGTTTTCCAGAACCAGTTTCTGCCCATCCTCGAAAGTAAACGTGCAGTTGACTGACGCTGCATATCCTGCAGGGGCCGTCATCTCCTTCAAAGTGTACTTCTTTCCCTCTTTCAGTCCTTTGATGACCCCGAAATTGTAGTCATCGATGACCTCCGAGGCGCCAACACGTATCCCACTGTCATCATCACATTTCATCATATCGATGGCGGCGCTACCGTAGTCATCGAGAAGAATTCTGAACATAGCCAATTGCCTGTCACCGTCGAGAAGAGAGAAGACAGCGTTCTCCAGGAAAAGCTGCGTTTCCTTATCCACCTTGGTCAGGTAGAGGCTCTTGAGCGGGACGTTCTCGAACTGCACCGTGATCTTTTCCTCTTCATCGCCCGTAATCACCAGTTTTTTTGCCGGAACGTCATACCCTTTCATCCTGTCGTTATTCTCGTATTTGTCCGGATCGAAATCCTGTTCGGAAATGACGTACTCGCCCGCGTAGAGGTTCCCGAAATCAATCTTGCCGTCTGCATCCGTCGCGGCCTCACGTTCTATGGTTTCCCCTCGGCTGTCCTTCCCCTCCAGTCTGAATGTGATGCCGGACACATTGCCGTCCGGACTTGTCTTGGCCAGTTCCACATCCGTCCATCTGGCCTCGTTCTCATAATTGAAGACGAACGAGGCCCTTTCGTCCTTTTCGGTGAGTTCCTTCGTCTGAGTCTTTGGCTGCCTGTACTGTTTCTTCTGCTCATCAGTCATGACTTCCTCGACGGTAAATCGTCCGAAGGTAATTCCTTCCTCCAGAACGGGCGTTGATCCGCCGTCCTCTGTCTCAAGGGCGGTCTCAGTATTGCCGGTCAGTTCTCCGTTCTTAATCTCCTGGTAAACCGTGGCCGCTCCACGCCAATCGACGTCCGCACAGGTAATCTTATATCCGTCCTTCTCCTCGGTCTTCGGTTCTTTGTCTTTGATCTGTTTGCTCAAATCCGTTTCGTAAGCCGATTTTTCCGGTTCCTCGCTGTCAAAGACATACTCCACCGGTTTCAGCTCCACTGTTGTCTCCGCAGTGAGTTCAATGGCAGACGTGTCAGCCTCTCGAAAGCTTTCTCCCGCAAGGATCCCGCGGATGTTTTCGGCCGTCTTCTTCTCATCTACCACCGGCGGCTCTCCCTCCGTGAGCACTACCGCAAAGACAACCTCCTCCTTGGCCTGATAGACTTTGCCACCGTCGCTGATATATGTGCCCGGGGAGATGGTCACTTCAGTCTCCTCTCCAGTGAGCTTGCTGACGATTTCTGAAATGTCAGTGCCCGTTTCGTCTTTGTGCTTCAGCGCGCTGTGGAATCGCACCGTCTTCTTTCCTGTTTTCCTTTCCGCAGCCGCTTTGTTGAGGGCCTCCAGATCTTCCTTTGATACAGTCCACTCCTCGGCCGTGTAGATTTCTTCATCGTAACCGGTCACCGTCGGGTCCGCTGCCTGTAGCAGGGCGCTTTCCGTCAGTTGTCCCTGGTTGTACAGTTCCCCGGTGACTTTGAACCGGAAACCCGATGCCGATCCGCCGTCGTTCGTCGTCTTTCTCACTTGCAGACCGCGTGTTGCCGGCAAGTTGTTTTCCCTTTCGAAGGTATATGTTCCGCCGACATCGACCGCAGCCGTCTGCGGTCCCGTCACGTCTACTAAATCTGAATCCTTCGGAAGTATCTCCTCGCACCGGTAGGTCCCCTTCAGCACCCTGACGTCCGCTTTACCTGTTGTCGCATCCGTCCTGACCTTATAGGAGATGCCGGAGTTGGCGGTGTTGGTCAGTTTGAAATCGAAAGCCATATTTCCCTCGTAGTTTCCTGTAACGCGCTTTGCAATATGGATGATCCCTGTCTCCGGACTGTCCGCTGCGGATATGGTCCACGTCTGTCCGGACGTCAGTGTCTTTGTATAAGCCTGGGTGTTCAGCTTGTACCACCGGTTGGTCTTTGTCTCTTTTACCGTATAGGCTCCTGTATCCAGCGTGAGCGTATTCGTCGTTCCGTTGGCTTTGCATTTGAGTATGCCCGCTGCGGCGCCCTTACTGTCGTAAACCGTGTATTCAATGCCCTCGAAACTATAACCGCTTCCGGCGGCTGCAGAGCGCGCATCCGAAGATGTCTTTTTCAGCGTGACATATCCCGGCGGATTCATCTTGTAAGCGATAAAGTTCTGGGATCCGTTGGTTGGATTGCAGAAATAGCACTCGAACCTGTTGGGCACGGTGACCGAAGATGGCATCGCGTTGATGTATTTCTTTACCTCCGCGGCGGTAAAGGGCCACGTCATCGTGTTTCCGCTTGCCCAGGACAGCGCCCTGCCCAGCAGAAGTCCGTTCCTGTTCGTCTTTCCCAGATATCCTTTCTGATATCCGTAGTAATACATCAGCTTCGTGCGCGTATCCGTGTTGCTCAGTTTTTTCACCGTCGCTTTGCCCTTCCTTGCCGTGGTCCCTGCCGAGCAGCACGCGCCTTTGATTCCCATGCTGCTAATGCTGAACACGCTCAGCGAAGCTTTCTCACCGTTGACCGTTACATACAGCCGTTTGAGTGTGTAGTCATACGATGTCGCCGCTTGCGCATCAACGGTCTGCAGCGCCATACCTGCCGGTATCATCGTCACGGCAACCGCTGCCATGAGAAACATAGACAGCAGTTTCTCTCTGATTATCTTCTTCCTCATCATCTCTCTCCTTCTTTCCCTTTTTTGTTATTTATGGTGATTAATAGTATTTATACCATTTCCTGCCATGCAAAGTCAAGGCGTTCAAGCAATAAAAAAACCGCTTCGAATTGTTTTTCCGAAACGGTTTCCATCTTCTTCATTTTTAAGTTTTATTCTTCCAGCGCCTGCTCGATTTCCTCTCTGCTGATTCCGAAGTGATTCAGCCTGTGCAGGAAGGTTTTGCTTCCCGCCATGCCGACGCCCAGCCTGTCGCCGGCGATACGTCTTCGCTCTGATGCGCCGGACGAACCTGCCAGTCCCCATGCAAACATATCGGCCGGCGTGAATTGCTCTCCTCCCTCCGACGCAAAAGCAGAACACCTGGCTTTCTCCAAGGCTGCAACGATGCTCTCCGGCGTTGCGTTTTCGATGCCGATATCGCCGTCCTTCTCCGCCAGACTCCGATCAAGAAAGGCGTGCTTCGCCTCCGGATAACGTTCGGCCAGACGACGCCGAATCTGTTCCCCCGCCGTATCCGGGTCCGTGAAGATGATGATGCCTTTGCTTTCGTAGGCTTTGTCGATCACGTCCCAGGTAGACGGCCGAATGCCGTATCCGTGAGTCTCGATTGTAACCGCGTCAACAGCGCGCCGTACGGCTGCCGTATCGTCGCGCCCTTCCACAATTATGATTTCTTCGATTGTTTTCATTTACTTCCGATCCACCTTCTGCGGACTCTCAAGGGCTTTACTGTAGTGCTCGGAGGAGATGAGTCCGGAATCGTCCGGATCATTGTTGGCCGTGCCTGCTGCGCTGAGTGCATGGACGCCGTCCGATGCGTACTTTGTAAAGACGAACTTGTTGTCATAAATCTCGCAGACTGTGCCCGTCAGTGCATTATCCGGGCTAGCCTTACTATAGCCTACGTAGCCTGCGTTGAGATATGTGAAGTTCAGCGTTTCCGCCTTATAGGTGTCTGTTGTAATTTTATTCCTGTCGAACTCCGGAATGAGGATCGTGTCGCCAGGCTTCTTGAAGTAGCAGCTTCCGCCCATGTAGTTGTCCCATCCGCCGGAGTGGTTGTGTCCCGTCACATAGATGATATTCAGCTTTTGGGCTGCTTCATTGACCACGTCGAACACGAGGGAAGAATAGAGATTGTCCCCTGTTCCTTTGACCGCGGCCGTGCGCGCCGTGAAATGGAGCGGTACGTGCTGCGCCACGATAATCGGTCTGGTTTCGCCCTGCTCGATCATCTTTTCAAACCGCAGCTTCATGACTTCCGCTGTGTGCGTCACTTTGTAGTGGCTGTTGGACGTCTTGCCCTGCTGCCATGGGAAGTCGATCTCGGCATTGTTCACATAGACGATGTAATCATCAAACTCATGGATGCCCGGAGCGTTGATGGAAATGGTCAGGGCATCGTGGTTGCCCTGGGTGAAGATTATATTGTCTTCAGACAGGTCCGGATATGCGCCCTTCATAACCTCTTTGATTTCACTGATTGCATACTCCGGTGTGGCCTGATAGCTGCTCAGACCGGGGATATTGGAATAATCGCCGCAGAAAACCGCGCCGTCCAGGTTCGACTTGTCCTCTTTGATCGCTTCGATGATGCCTGTCAGGTTGTCCTTCGGATCTCCCTGATCATCCTTCTGATAGTCCGATGCGAAGAACAGGGTCACTTCCAGCTCAGACGGTTCTTCCACTGGTTCCGTCGCTTCCGTCGGCTCCGTCACAGCCACCGGTTCCGGCTCCGGTTTGTCCCCTGCGCCGGCTACGAGGAAGGCACCCAAGGCAATCACCGCCACTGCAAAAGCTGCAGTCAGTATTGCAAGTATTCTGTTTTTCGAAGTGTTTTTTGCCATATGCTTCTCACCCCGGTTCCTTCGGTCTTCAGAGTAGTCTTATACATATATATTTTCGCACAGTCTCTTGAAGCGCCGCAAGAAGAACACTCTTAAATTATGTTTAACAAAACAGGCACCTCCCAGCCGGGCGACGCCTGTTTTTACTGCCTTTGCGTGGATTGTTACAGTCCGATGAGCGTTCCCACGAAGATGCCGTAGTAGTTGCCCAGAACGTATCCCAGCGTTCCCACGAGAATCGCCGGCACGATAAGGGCGTTCCAGCCCTTGGCGATAGCCATAGCCGCCGCCGTCGTCGGTCCACCGATGTTGGCATTGGAGGAAATGATGATCTCCTCCAGACTGAACCGGAACAGCTTGCCGAACACAAATGAGAACAGCATGTTCACGAACACGATGATCGCGCAGAACAAAAGCAGCAGCGGCGCTTTCGTCACGATCATGTAGATGGACGCCGGTACGCCGATGACTGCGAAGAAGATGTGGATCAGATAGGTTCCGATCTCCTGCGCGCCAGGCATATCACCCAGCTGTCTCGGGAACAAGGTCGCGATGAACATAGTGAGCGTCGTGATGATCAGGTACTTGTTTCCCAAAAATCCGTTCAGCAGTGACAGACCGAAGTTCGACGTCGGGATCAGACCTGCAAAGACTTCCGCAATCTTGACGGAAACAGCCACGATGACCAGCGACAGCGCAACGCAGAGCGCAATGTCCTTCAAGGAGATCTGCTTCGGTTGCCAGAAAGTGGCGGCGCCTTTGTGTTCGCCGTCTCCGCTACGCACCTCGAGTTCATCGATGATCGGATGACGGTAGGTCTTCAGGAAGAACTTCGATCCTGCCGCCGCGATGAGGGCGAAGAAGTACAGCGCCATGAGAAGGTTGTCCGCGACGACCGACGAGGAAACCAGTTCCCCGCCGACACTGTATGCGTCCGCCATGGCGACCAGATTTACGCTGCCGCCCGTATACGTACCGATCATCATCGGCAGTACATGACCGAGATCTGTGAAGGAATCCTTCAGCAGGCTGTACGCTACCATACCCCCGGCAACGGTTCCGATACCGCTGATGAGATAGATGATCAGAAGCCGTCCGCTCTCCCGGCCGATTTTCTTGACATCCGCATTGAACAGCAGCATCGGTATCGCCAGCGGGATAATGTAATCCCATACGAAATCGTAAGCCGCCGCTTCAAGCGGGATGATTCCCGTGTTGGATAAGACCATGGCGAAAATCAAGGCCATGACGCACCCTGTCACCTTCGAACCGATCTTCGTCTTCTGCTCCAGATACACCGCCAGCGTCGCGATTGCCGCGAGTATGGCGAACAGAGCCCATGTATTTTCTGCGCTTATCAGTGAATGACTCATTAGCCTATCTTTCCCTCGTCGATCATTTTAGCCAGTTCTTTTGCGAAATAAGTAATGTACATGCCCGCTCCCGCGCGGTAAGCGCCTACCGCCATCTCGCCGATGATTCTCTCCTCATCGATCCAGCCGTTCTGGGCAGCCGCCTTGACCATGGAGTACTCGCCGCTGACGCTGTAAGTCGCAATCGGGATGTTGGTCGCGCTGACGACTCTCTCCAGCAAATCGTAGAAGGCCATCGCAGGCTTGACGATCAGGAAGTCCGTTCCCTCCTCCACGTCGAGCAGGGCTTCTTTCATAGCCTCTCTGCCGTTGTGGTAATCCATCTGATAGCTCTTTCTGTCGCCGAAGTGCGGCGCGGAATCCGCGGCGTCACGGAACGGTCCGTAGAAGGCCGACGCGAATTTGACTGCGTAGGACATGATCGGCGTATTGATGAATCCGTCCTCATCCAGCTTCTCACGAATCGCGGCAACGTGTCCGTCCATCATGTCGGACGGCGCGACGATGTCCGCTCCCGCTTCCGCCTGGGAGCTTGCAATCTGCGCCAGCATCTTCAGTGTCTTATCGTTGTCCACGTACTCACCGTCGAGAATTCCGCAGTGACCGTGGGATGTGTATTCGCACATGCAGACATCTGCGATGTACAGCATGTCCGGAAATTCCTTTTTGCCTTCCCGGAGCGCTCTCTGCACGATGCCGTCGTGGGCGTAGGCCTGGCTGCCGCATTCATCCTTGTGCTCCGGAATGCCGAACATGAGAATGTTGTTGACACCTAGGTTTGCCGCCTCTTCCAATGCATATGGCAGCTGATCCACACTGTATCGGTACTGTCCCGGCATAGACGGAATCTCTTCCTTGATGCCTGTTCCGTCAATGGCGAAGATCGGATAGATCAGAGTCGACTTGTCCAGCCTGGTCTCCCGTACCATCTTCCTCATGGCTTCTGTTGTGCGCAATCTTCTTGGTCTTACTTTCATTTCCATACTTCTATCTTCCTTTCATTGAGATAACCAGCTGGGCGAGACTGTCCATCGTCGCCTCCTCTGACATATATGCTTTCATCCCGCAGGCTTCCGCTGCGTGTTTTGTCTGTTTGCCGATGCAGGCCGCCCGCACGAGACTGAAATCCAGCCCCGGATTTCTGCTCACGAACCCCCGTACTGTCGATGCGCTGGTGAACACCGCGCAGTCGATTTTGCCGCTCTCGAAGAGTCCCGCTTCATCCACAAGGTCCTGCTTCGCATCCACGGTGTCGTAGGTCGGAACGTCCGTGACTTCCGCGCCGGCTGCCTCAAGCAGCGCCACAAGCTGCTCATTTCCCAGAGCCGCCCGCGGTATCAGGATGCGGTCTTCCCTTCCGACCAGCTCCGCCAGTTCTCTGCCCAGCGTCTCCCCGTCGTATACGGAAGGTACAAAATCAACGATGATATTTCTGTCGGATAGCTCCTTCTTCGTTCCCGTTCCGATGGCCGCAATTTTAGCGCCCGCCAGACACCGCACGTCTCTGCCGGATTTCCTCAGCACATCGAAGAACACTCTCACGCCGGTCGGGCTGGTGAACACGATCCACCTGTAGGATTCCATCCCGTCGAGAGCCGCCTCCAGCGCGCTCTGATCTTCCCGCGCCACCGTCTCGATGGACGGCAGTTCCAGCACCTCGGCGCCCAGTTTCCTCAGCCGCGCCGCCATGCCCGAGATCATGCCCCGCGGACGCGTGACGATCACACGGCTTCCCGCCAGCGGCAGTTTCTCATACCAGGCAAACTCATCCGCCAGACTGCACACCTTGCCTACGATGATGATCGCCGGCGTCTCCACGCCCTGGCGTTTCACCTCTTCTTCCAGTGTGCTGACCGTTGCGACGATGCGCTTCTGCCCGGCTGTCGTTCCCTGCTGCAGCACGGCCGCCGGCATATCCGGATCCATGCCCGCCTGCAGGAGTCCGCTGCAGATGAACGGCAGTCTCGCGATGCCCATGAGGAACACCAGCGTTCCTTCCGTACGGACCAGGGCTTCGTAATCGATATCCTCATCGGAGCCTTTTCTCTTGTGTCCGGTGATGATGTGCAGTGACGAGGTGAAATCCCTATGGGTGACCGGGATGCCGTTATAGGCCGGCACCGCGATCGGCGACGTGATTCCCGGTACGATCTCGTACGGGATGTCGTGTTCCGCCAGAAGTTCCAGCTCTTCTCCGCCCCTTCCGAACAGGAACGGATCGCCGCCTTTCAGGCGGACTACGTTCCTGCCTTTGCACGCCTCGTCGAGCAGCACCCTGTCGATCTGCTCCTGGGGCATGGTGTGGTTGCCGGAACGCTTTCCGACGCTGATGCACTCTACGCCCTTCGGAAAGATCGAAAACAGCGAGTCCCCGATGAGCGCGTCATAGAAGATGATATCTGCGTCTTTTATAATTTCTGTTGCCTTGACGGTAAGCAGCCCGATATCTCCTGGGCCTGCGCCTACCAGCCATACTTTACCTGTCTTCATTCGTACCGACCTTTCATCGTCTTCGCCAGTTCTATTCCCAGTTCTTCCGCCGCGTACGGGCTGCCGCTGAGAGTTTCTCGGTGCCACTTGCCCGACGCCTCGTCATAGTACAGCCCCTCGATGGTCAACTGATCCTCACCGCATACTGCAAAGGCTGCAATCGGCGATGTGCATCCTCCGTCGAGCCATTTCACGAAAGCCCGTTCTGCCCGGACTTCCCGCTCGGTATTCACATCATTGAAGCCAAAGGCCCAACTGTAATCTTCATCTTTTCTTCCCTGCACCGCCAGGACGCCCTGTCCTGCCGCCGGAAGAATCTCTGACGGCTCGAA
The DNA here is from genome assembly GCA_015058145.1 of Clostridiales bacterium. Classification (GTDB taxonomy): domain Bacteria; phylum Bacillota; class Clostridia; order Peptostreptococcales; family Anaerovoracaceae; genus Lentihominibacter. Next base: position 14,608 of record SVCX01000029.1, read on the forward strand.
GAATTTGTGGATTCTGTCTTCCAGGCCGAGGCGAATCAGCCCCGCTGCAGCGAGCACCAAAGCGCCGTACTGACCTTCATCGAGTTTTTTCAGACGCGTCTGCACGTTTCCTCTGACGCTCTCGACTCTGGCCTGCGGGTAGAGTTTCTCGATCTGTATCCGTCTGCGGAAACTGGAACTTCCAATGGGCTTGCTAAAATCGATTTCGGTTGCTCCTTCTGGCAGCACCAGAACGTCCCGCGGATCCTCGCGCTCTGAGAAAGCGATAATCGGCAGTTCCTCCGGCAGTTCCATCGGCATGTCTTTCAGTGAATGCACGGAGATGTCGCTGCGTCCATCCAGCAGAGCGTGGTCCAGTTCCTTGACGAAGAGTCCTTTGCCGCCGATTTTTTCCAGCGTCTTGTTGAGGATCTTGTCTCCCGTCGTCTTCATTTTGACAAGTTCATACTCTCTTCCGATGCTGGTCAGATATTCTGCGACGATTTCGCTCTGGATGACGGCGAGTTTGCTCTCCCTTGTTCCGATTCTTATGGTCTTCATATGCCTTCCTCCGTCAAAACTCCCTCTATGCGTTCACGCACTCTGCGCGCTTTTTTATGGTCTTCTCCGGATGCGCTGACGCCGATTACGGTGTTCCCCTGCTTCACGATTCCAGGGAAATAGAAATCGCAGAGCTCTCTGTCGCTGGATACGTTGACCGGAATGCCCTTCCTCCTGCACTTCTCTGCAATCAGCGCGTTCAGTTCTTTATCATTGGTCACCGCGAATACAATGTCGCGGTCTTCCAGATCTTCTTCTTCAAACTCCCGCATAATCCAGCTGACATCACCTGACTCGGTCAGCTTAAAGATGCTTCTATCCGCCTCCGGCGCGACGACAGTGATTCTGTCTGCGAAGGGATGCAGCACATTGATTCGTCTTGCGGCGATCGTTCCTCCTCCAATGAAGAGAATGTCTTTATCGCTCAAATCCAAGTACAACGGGAAAAATGGTCTGTCACTCACTGCTTTTTCCTCCTCTTCAGAATCAGGTTCAGGATTCCTCCCACGACGATGATCAGGAGCGCGATATAGATGACTCGCTTCGCCGCTTCCTGGGGCACCTTCGTTACGGAATTGATCGTGTCTTTGTAAAAAGTCAGTTCGTATTCGATCTCCACCGGATCCCCCATGGCAGTCGTATCGGCGATGACGCGAATCGGTTGGTCAAACACGGCAACTGGTATGGTAAACGTGGAGTTTCCTCCATCGTCGGATTCATTCTCATATTTCACGCCGCTGAGTTTCATGTAGTCGTAGTGGGAACTGCTCCAGAGGAGTCTGGCGTACGCCTTCCCATTTTTGACGATGAACCACGTTGGAGAGCTGACCGATGCTCTTCCGGACCCGCCTGTCATGTTGACTTCGACAGAATAAGTGTCGTCTTCCATGTCGACTGCAGCCGGAATCAGGGCGTTAAAGCTCTGGGAATCCTTCTCAGCGGAATTCTCCTTAGCAGCGCTCCCGCTGCCCTTGTCTCCATCGTACTGTTCCACCGCCTTGTCGATCAGATTGTAATCCGGCAATTTGATCTTCAGCGCGCCTTCCGGCAGGCTGGACGCATCGATGAGAACGTCTCTGTCGTACCACTGCTTCTCCTTCTTGCTGAAGGCGGCGCAGGCGATCGGCGCATTGAGCGCCTCCACCGGAATGGTGAAACTGCCCCTGTAATCCTTCTCATCGGCGAAGATGTAATCGCTCTTCGGCGCCTTTGCGGCGTCCTTGGCTTTGCCCATGTACACGCACTCATAACTGGTGCTGTCGATGGTCATGACGGCAGTCATCCTCTTCCCTTTCACTGTCAGGTTGCAGGAATAGATGCTGAAGAAACTGGAACTGCTCTCCATCTCCGCTTCATATTCGCCGCTTTTGACGCTCTCCGCGTAGATCGGCGTCATACCATACTTGCCGACGGCCTTACCTTCTGCCGTTTCAGCGCTTGAAGCAACGTCTTCATAGCCCTCGGCGGCATAGGTATATGTCGGACAGAAAGCAGTCAGCGACACAGCAAGAAGCGCGGCGAACAATACGCCTGCGACGCTCCTTCCGATTGACTTGTACCTCCTGCATTCTGCCATCTGTGTTTCCTTTTATATCCTCTCCGCCTGTTCGGCGTGCTCCGCGAACAGGGCCTGTATCTCTTCGTACTCTCCGAGTCCCGCCATGATTACGTCCGTGCTGTATCCGGCTGCTTCCAGCCGACTCTTCCAGGAGTCTTCCTCCCCCGCCAGATCGTGAATCGCGTGATCTCCCGCGACAATCATCAGGGGCGCCAGGACGACGCTCTTGTATCCGGACCCGTCCAGCAGCGCCTTCCCATCGTCGAAGGACGGCGTTCCTTCCACTGTACCGACGAATGCATTGCAGATTCCTGCCTTTGCGAAGCTCTCCTGCAGCTGCTCATACACAGGAACCGGATGCTTTTCTGATCCATGGCCCATGAGCAGCAGCGCCTTCCCGTCATCGCTGCCCGCCAGGCACAGCTGCGGCATCAGGCGCGCAACGTTGTCTCTGTCCTCCGCTGTGTAGAGCAGCGGTCTTCCGATGGCCAGCCGCTCGAATCTGCCCGCAAAACTTTTGACAATTTCCATCATACGCTGGTTCTCGTACCCATCCGAAAGATGAGTCGGCTGCACAATGACGTCTGTGACGCCTTCCGCCGCCAGTTTCTCCAGGGCCTCCTCCGGCGTGTCCACAATCAGGTTTTCTGCCTTTGCAACTTTCCTGATGAGGAAGCTGCTGGTCCACGCCCGGCGCATCGCTCTGCCCGGAAACCGCTCCGCCAGTTTCCGTTCGATGGCGCCGATGGTCCGCTCCCGCGTTCCGGCGTATGAAGTTCCGAAGCTCACGACGAGCAGCCCTTTATCCATCATCTCTACAAATTCTTTTTCTTATATACAAAAGCAACGGAGATTGCTGAGAATATCGCCAGATAAGCCAGCAGCACAATCCATCCGAAGACTCCCGTGGATCCTCCGGCGGATACGCTCCGAATCATTGCGCATGCCTGGGAGAGAGGCAACAGCTCCACGACCTGCCGGATGCCCATCGGCATCTGGTCCGTCGAGAAGAACGTATTGCACAGAAACGACATCGGCATGATGATGTATGACGTAAACCGCGGCGCGTCCGTGTAGCTCTTCGCCAGAAACGACAGCACTAAAGCGATGGTCGAGAAGACCAGACCATTCAGGAACATCACCAGGAAGGACCACCCGTTGAACGTCAGATCCGCTGCAATCGGCAGCGTAATCAGCATGATGATGCCCGCCGCGTACATTCCGCGCAGGCTTCCGCCGATGACCTGTCCCAGAATGAACTGCCAGAGCGGCGTCGGCGAGACCATAACCTGATCCAGCGCCTTCTCGTAGAGCCGCTGAACGCTCATGTTCTGGGCCACCGCGCTGAAGCTGCCCGTCATGGTCGACATGGCGACGATGCCCGGTACCAGAAAGTTCAGATACGGTTCGCCGTGGGATGTGGTCTGAATGCCGAGTCCGAACACGATAAGATACATCAGCGGCGTGATTGTGGCCGCTAATGTGATCTTGTAGAAGTCCCTCCGGAACTCTCTCCACTTTTCCCATAAAACTGCGATGATTCCCATAAGTGCGATTGTTTACCTATTATCTATTTTGTTTCCAGTCCTCTGCCGATCCGGTAGACGAAGACGTCTTCCAGCGTCGTGTTCCGCAGGGACGCTTCTTTCTCAGATTTGCTGAGGTATTCAATGGCCTCTTCTCTGCTGTGGAAGTAGGATGAGTGAAGTGTCTCATCCGCTGTCTCATCCACTGCGTACGGTCCCAGTTCGTTGATGAGGTTGTCCGGCGTATCGATCGTATTCAGTTTCCCTCTGTCGATGAGTGCCACGCGCTCGCAGAGAGACTGTGCTTCTTCGATGTAGTGAGTCGTCAGAAGGATGGTGATGCCCTCCCCGTGGAGCTGCCGGAGCAGGTTCCACATCTGTCGTCTGGAGATGGCGTCCATTCCCGCCGTCGGCTCGTCCAGAAGCAAAATCTGCGGCTCTGTCATGAGGGCCCTGCAGATCATCAGCTTCCGCTTCATG
>SVCX01000030.1 GCA_015058145.1 Clostridiales bacterium
TAGCTGAGCTTTCGATGGTTCGAATCCATCTCCCTCGACCAACTAAATATGCGGAAGTGGCTCAGGGGTAGAGCATCGCCTTGCCAAGGCGAGGGTCGCGAGTTCGAATCTCGTCTTCCGCTCCAATTGACAAAGACGGGACCGGGGATTTTCCCCGGGCCCGGTATACGCGGATGTAGTTCAATGGTAGAACCTCAGCCTTCCAAGCTGATGGCGTGAGTTCGATTCTCATCATCCGCTCCAAAAGATGCGGGCTCATAGCTCAGCTGGATAGAGCAACGGCCTTCTAAGCCGTGTGTCCGGGGTTCGAATCCCTGTGGGCTCGCCAATTTTTTTTGACAATTAAGATCACATACATGCGATCGGAATATATAACGATGGGGTATAGCCAAGCGGTAAGGCAACGGACTTTGACTCCGTCATGCGTAGGTTCGAGTCCTGCTACCCCAGCCAATATGACCCATTAGCTCAGGTGGTAGAGCACTTGACTTTTAATCAAGGTGTCCGGAGTTCGAGCCTCCGATGGGTCACCAATTATTAATCAGGTTGGGGGAGTCGGAAGATCGTCGGACCCGCAGTATCACTGGTAGCATGAGGAGAGGTGTCCGAGCGGTTTATGGTGCTGGTCTTGAAAACCAGTGAAGGTAAAACTTCCGTGGGTTCGAATCCCACCCTCTCCGCCACAAAATCAGATACTTATGGAGAAGTACTCAAGAGGCTAAAGAGGACGGTTTGCTAAATCGTTAGGGTTCGCAAGGGCCGCATGGGTTCGAATCCCATCTTCTCCGCCATCCTAGGGGTATAGCTCAGTTGGTAGAGCAGCGGTCTCCAAAACCGCGTGTCGAGGGTTCGAGTCCTTCTGCCCCTGCCAATCTATTTCATATCGGGGTGTAGCGCAGTTTGGTAGCGCAACTGGTTTGGGACCAGTGGGCCGCGGGTTCAAATCCTGCCACCCCGACCAATTTAGATAAGAATGTGGGCCATTAGCTCAGTTGGTCAGAGCATCCGGCTCATAACCGGCAGGTCCTGGGTTCAAGTCCCCGATGGCCCACCAAAATTTCATATGATGTGCCCAGATAGCTCAGTTGGTAGAGCAGAGGACTGAAAATCCTCGTGTCCTTGGTTCGATTCCGAGTCTGGGCACCATTCATTTTAAAAGACTCTGAGAAATCAGAGTCTTTTTTCTTCTTTAACCGGTTCGGCGTGCCGGAATTTGCCGGAGGTTGATTGTCAAAAAAGGAAATGTGCTACGTTTTTGCATGAGAACACATAAAAAGGTAGCACTCTCGCTCTTTTCATGAGGTGAAGGACGATGAAAGTGCTATGCCTTTGAACAAAACACAAGAAAAAGTAACACTTCAGCACGATCATCGCCTTCTGAAACCTGACGAAGACGAAAAAAGTGCTACGTTATCAGTGCTGAGAATCAAAAACGTAGCACAGTTCCTTTTTTTACTGCTCATTCTGAGGGATTATTCGGAGAGCCGGCCTTGCCACGTGCCGCGCCGGCTCAGTTCTCGGTGGATGCTGTTGAGGATGGTGCGTTTCTGATAGCTCCATTCCGGCGCGATGAGTGTCGCCCGCGGGGCGTCGCCGGAAATGCGGTGCAGGGTGATCTCCGGCGGGATGATCTCGAGGGCTGAAATCAGCAGGTCGATGTATTCCTCCATAGAGTTGAAGGGGACGTAGTCCGGCATCGCCTGCGCCATACCGCTGCCGCGAACCACGTTGAGCATGTGCAGTTTCAGACCGAATATGCGAGGGCCGGGAACAGGGCCCGGGACGGTAGCTGCTGTATGGGAAGAGTCAATGCTGCGACACGCATACCGCACGGACTCCAGCATCATCTCCCGCGTCTCCCCCGGCAGCCCCAGAATGAGATGGGTGACCACACGGATTCCGCGGTCCGTCAGCCTGCGGAGCGCGTCATCGTAATCGGCTTGATTGTGACACAGATTCATAGCATGCGCCGTCTCATCGTGAATCGTCTGCAGACCCAGTTCCACCCACAGAAACGTCTTTTCATTCAACTCCGACAGCAGATCGAGCACATCCTCAGGGATGCAGTCCGGACGGGTTGCGATGGCGAGGCCCACAACGTCCGGCGTATTCAGTGCCGCTTCGAACTTCTCGCGCAGTTCGCTGGCCGGCGCGTACGTATTGGTGTGACTCTGGAAGTAGGCCATGTACTGCAGGTTGTATTTGTCCGCCGGCCACTTGTCGGAGAGCAGGCGGATCTGATTGGAAAGAGCGGATTCAATATCATCGGCCGCCCGGCTGGCCATGTCCCCGGAGCCGCTTTCAGAGCAGAAGAGACACCCGCCGGTGCCTTTGCTTCCGTCGCGATTCGGGCACGTGAAGCCGCCGTCAAGAGAGAGCTTGACGATTTTGGCCGGCGCGTTGAGGCCGAGTTCTTCGTAGTGTTTTTTGAACCAGGAGCTGATCGTGTTAATCCGCAGCTGCTGGCCATCTGACGTATCGAAAAGTATTGGTTCCATGTCCATAATGATACCACATGTCGTTGCGGCGAAGGTGGGTTTATTGTATAATTAAATGTCAATTTTGGGTGCGAGGAAACGGATATGAAAGAGCAGAAAAAAACAGCGCCTCTGTCGAGGTGCGTGCTCACAAAAGAACAGATCGGCCTTATGCCTGCCGACGCTCTCGACAGGAAGACAGACAGGATGAGTCTTCTTCTCCACAGTTGCTGCGGACCGTGCAGCAGCAGCGTCATTGAGCGGCTGGCCGGGGAGTTCAATATCACGGTGCTCTACTACAATCCATGCATCACAGACGAGGAAGAGTACAAGAAGAGAAGGGCGGCGCAGGTGCAGTTTATCGAGAAGTTCAACGCGGAACGGATCGATCTTCCTGACATCGGTTTCATGGAAGGACCTTATGAGCCGGGCGCTTTTCTCGATCTGACGAAGGGGCACGAGGAGGATCCTGAGGGAGGACAGAGGTGCAGCATCTGCTTCCGGCAGAGACTGGAAAAAGCCGCGGAGACGGCTGCGTTCATGGGATTCGATCTCTTTGGAACGACGCTGACTGTCAGCCCGCACAAGAATTACGAAATCATCTCCGCCATCGGCAAGGATATCGCCGGCAAGTACAGAATCGGTTTTCTGGACAGGGACTTCAAGAAGCAGGACGGGTTCAAACGATCCATCGAACTGTCCAGAAAGTACGGACTCTACCGTCAGAATTACTGCGGCTGCGTATACAGCGAGCGGTAAATCACACAGTAAAACAAGAATTGATATAAATACAGGAGGACGACATGTCAAAACTTATTATTCCGAAGGGCTACACGCCTGAGATCGATTATATGGAGAGCCAGAGAGCGATCAAAAAGATCAAGGACTTCTTCCAGCAGGAACTGGCTTACGGATTGAAGCTCAGAAGAGTTTCCGCGCCGCTCTTCGTAGCGCCGGAGACGGGACTCAACGATAACCTGAACGGCGTTGAGAGGACGGTCAGCTTTACCGTCAAAGATATGGACGAGAAAGAAGTTGAAATCGTACAGTCTCTTGCCAAGTGGAAGAGGATGGCTCTGGGCCGGTATAACTTCAAACCGGGCACAGGACTCTATACGGACATGAACGCCATCCGGAGAGACGAGGAACTGGACAATCTCCACTCCATCTATGTGGACCAGTGGGACTGGGAGAAGGCAATCACGAAGGAAGACAGAACAACCGAGTATCTCCACGACGTTGTAACCAGACTCTACATTGCGCTGAAGAACTTGAACGACTTCGTGAACAGACACTACAACGAGCTGAAGACGGACCTCCCGAATGAGATCTTCTTCATCACATCCCAGGAACTGGAGGATATGTATCCGGGCCTTGATGCAAAGGCAAGAGAAGACGCCATCTGCAAGGAGAAGAGGGCCGTCTTCGTCGAAAAAATCGGCGGTGCATTGAAGTCGGGCAAACCGCACGACGGCAGAGCGCCGGACTATGACGACTGGGAACTGAACGGAGACATTCTCCTGTGGAATGACATCCTGGAGTGTTCCTTCGAGATTTCCTCCATGGGAATCCGAGTCGACGAGGAATCCATGCTCCGTCAACTGAAAGCCGCGGGCGCCATGGAGAGAGCGGAGATGGACTTCCACAAGATGATCTTAAACGGCGAACTGCCGTATTCCATCGGCGGCGGCATCGGGCAGTCCAGACTGTGCATGTACTTCCTGCGGAAAGCGCACATCGGTGAAGTTCAGGCGGCTATCTGGCCTGCGGATATGATCAAAGAGTGCGAAGAAAATGACATCTTCCTTCTGTAATCCGATCGGATGAAATACGTAGATGTAGTAATCGACAATAAGAGCAACAGCACGGACAGTCTCTTCACCTACAAGTGCGAGGATGACGCGGTAAAAATCGGCAGCAAGGTCTTTGTGCCTTTTGCAAAGAGCACAAAACTCCGCGAAGGTTACGTGGTGTCGGTCAGTGAAGACGCCGCGGGAATCGAGGAAGCGGTCCTGCCGAAACTCCGCTCCGTCGAACGTGTGGATGAAGAGATCTCTCTGACGGAAGAGATGGTCCGGAGCGCCATGTGGATGCGGGGCAGATACCTCTGCAGATACATTGACGCCATCCGGTGCTTCACGCCTGCCGGCAGCGCAGCGGTGCGCAGAGAGAAACAGGACTCCCTGTCCGGAGAGAAAGGATTTGCAGAACCCATCGAAGCACTGACGGACGAGCAGGAAGACGCGGTCCGGCAGATCGATAAAGCCATCGAAAACAGAAAGAACGAGCGCTTCCTGATTCACGGTGTGACGGGAAGCGGCAAGACGGAAATCTATATCAGAGCGGCGAAGAAGGCAATCGACGAGGGAAGAGGCGTCATCATTCTGGTGCCGGAGATTTCTCTCACGGGCCAGATCATCGAGCGGTTTCTGGGAAACTTCGGCGAGGATTCCGTGGCCGTGCTTCACTCAAGGCTGTCGGCCGGAGAGCGCTACGATCAGTGGAAGAAGATTCGGGACGGAGAGACCAGAATCGTAATCGGCGCCAGGTCAGCTGCCTTTGCGCCGGTGGATGATCTTGGGCTCATCGTGGTGGACGAGGAGCACGAATCCACCTATAAATCCGACTTCACTCCTAAGTACGATACGGTGGAAGTGGCAATCAAAAGACTCCAGGACAAGGACAGCCAGGGCGTGCTGATTCTGGGGAGCGCCACCCCATCGGTGGTTACATACAGCCGAGCGAAAGAGGGAATCTACCAGCTTATCGAGCTGACGAAGAGATACAACGAAGTCAGTCTTCCGAAGACGGAGATCGTGGATATGCGGGAAGAGATGAAAGAGGGAAACCGGTCCGTCATCAGCCGCAGGCTCGCCGAAGAGATGAAGCGGCAGATGGACGCGGGGAAGCAGGTCATGCTCTTCCTGAACCGGAGGGGATATTCCACTTTCGTGTCCTGCAGAGAGTGCGGATACGTGGCGAAGTGTCCGACCTGCGGACTGGCTTTGACCTACCACAGGGGGCAGAACAAACTCGTCTGCCACTACTGCGGTCATGAGGAAACGCCGCCGAAAGTTTGTCCGGAATGCGGCAGTTCCTTCGTCCGGTACTTCGGCAACGGAACGGAGAAAATCGAGGAGACCATCCGGACGCTGTTCCCTGACAACACGGCGGACAGGCTGGATCTGGATTCGGTGAAGAAGAAGGGCGAACTGAAGAAGAAACTCAAGGACTTCGAGAAAGGCCGCACCGACATTCTCATCGGGACACAGCTCATCGCCAAGGGTCTGGATTTCAAGAACGTGGGACTGGTTGGAATCGTCTCGGCGGATGTGTCTCTGAACATACCGGATTTCCGGTCGCCGGAGAGAGCGTTCCAGCTCATCACTCAGGCTGCGGGAAGAGCGGGCCGAGGGAGTGATGAGGGCCGTGTGATCATCCAGACCTACAGCCCGGAACACTATGCGGTGGTTATGGCGGCGGAACACGACTACGCCCACTTCTTCGAGGCGGAGGATAAGTTCAGAAGGTATATGATGTACCCGCCGTACAGCGACCTGTTCCAAATCGTCTTTACATCCAAAGATCAAGAGGCTGCCCTGGCGGGCGCGGAGAAATGGCACAGCCGGATCGGAGAGCTTTTGCCCGAAGAAGACAGAAACAATCTCTTCAAACCGCAGGAAGCCTACATGAGCAAGATCCGTGATACGTACCGGTACTCACTGGTGATCAAATGCCCGAAGGGCAAGAGGCACCTTTACGCGGGGGTCATCTACAAAGTCAGGGCGGAGGAGACCGAAGAGGCCCGCCGGAAAAAGAAGAATTACATCGCTGTAGTGGATATCAATCCGTACAGCTTCTCATAAAAACAAAGAAACAAAAGCAAAGACAAGAGGAAGATAGAAATGGCACTGAGAAACATTGTAACGGAAGGAGATCCTATACTGAGGAAGGTCTGCAGGCCTGTTGGAGAAGTGACGCCGCGCATCCAGATGATTCTGGACGACATGGTGGAGACCATGCGCGATGCCAACGGCGTAGGTCTGGCAGCGCCGCAGGTGGGCATCATGAGAAGAATGTTCGTGGCTGAACCGGAACCGGAGAGAGTCTATATCTTTGTGGATCCTGAAATGGTCACACTGGAAGGTGAGCAGGAAAGCAATGAAGGCTGCCTGTCAGTCCCGGGATATGTGGGAACGGTCAAGCGACCTGAGAAGATTGTGATTCGAGGCAAGGACAGATACGGCAAGGAGAAGGAATATACCTTTGAGGGTTTTGACGCCGTCGTCATGTGCCACGAATTCGATCATCTGGAAGGCATCCTCTACACAGATAAAGCAACGGAAGTATTCTCGGCAGAAGAACTGGAGACAGAGGAGCAAGACGGATGAGGCTGATCTACATGGGCACACCTGACTTCGCGGTACCTCCTATGGGGATGCTGGCAGAAGCGGGGCATGAAATCGTATACGCCGTGACCCAGCCCGATGCGGTTCGGGACAGAGGTAAGAAGGTCAAATTTCCGCCAGTCAAGGAAAAGGCTCTGGAACTGGGTATCCCGGTGCTTCAGCCAGCGAAGATCCGGCGCAACGAAGAGTTCGCCTCGTTGCTTCGCGAGGCGGAACCTGACGCCATCATCGTTTCGGCCTACGGAAAGATTCTGCCGACTCATATTCTGGAACTGCCGAAGTACGGGTGCCTCAACATCCACGGGTCTCTGCTGCCGCGCTTCCGCGGAGCCGCGCCGATTCAGGCGGCGATCATGGCCGGGGATGAGGAGACAGGCGTCACCATCATGCACATGGACGAAGGACTTGACACAGGAGATATGCTCGCAAAAGCTACGACGCCTATTGGCAACAAGAACTGTGAGCAGCTCCACGATGAGCTGGCGCTTCTGGGCGGCCGTCTCATCGTCGAGACGCTGGAAGATATAGATGGAGCTCTGAAGAATGCGCAGAAACAGGACGACGCTCTGTCAACCTACGCGCCGATGCTTTCCAAGGCCGACGGTCACATTGATTTCAGCATGTCGCCGGAGGAAATTGAGCGCAGAATGAGAGCCTTCGATCCGTGGCCGGGCACATTCGCAGAAATCGATGGAAGGACGTTCAAACTCTGGGCGGCGGAAGCTTTGGAAGAAAAGACAGACGCTCCGAACGGAACCGTGATCGCAGCGGGAAAAGATGGATTGGACATCTCCGCGGGGGGCCGGGTGCTGCGGGTGACGCAGCTCCAGGCGCCGGGCAAAAAACGGATGGCGACAGGCGACTATTTAAGGGGCAATTTGATTGAAATCGGAACTGTTTTGAGATAATATATAGGGTGAGGTGGTTTGATGTTTTATGGATTAGATCCTACGTTCATAATACTGATACCGGCGATCATATTTACCGTATACGCGCAGAACAAGGTCAAGAGCACCTATGCGACGTATTCGCGCGTTCCGACGAAGAGAAATATTACCGGAGGTCAGGTTGCCAGAATGATTCTCGACAACAACGGTATGGCTCACGTGCCGATTGAGGTCGTTCAGGGCACCCTGACGGACAACTACGATCCGACCAAGGATGTGATGCATCTTTCCGAGGGCACATACAACAGCTCCTCGGTGGCATCCGTAGCGGTTGCCGCTCATGAGTCGGGGCACGCCATGCAGGACGGAACCAACTACAGTTTCCTGAAGCTCAGGATTGCTATGGTGCCTGCGGTGAATGTGGTGTCGGCCTTTTCGATGCCGCTCATCGTGATCGGCCTCGCGCTAGCCTTCGCAGGTCAGGGAACCGGAAGCATGATCTTCAATATCGGTGTGATCATGTTCGCAGTAGTAGTCCTGTTCCATACGATCACACTGCCTGTTGAATTTGACGCCAGCAAGCGTGCTTTGCAGCAGCTTGTTGCGCTGAATATCGTTGATGGAAATGAAGTCAGAGGAGCCGAGAAAGTGCTTTCTGCAGCCGCGCTGACGTATGTGGGTGCACTGGCGGTTTCGCTGGTGATGCTTATAAGAGTACTGCTTTTAAGGGGGAACAACAACTGATGGACAACAACCGCAAAACAGCTTACCAGACACTTCTGGACGTAGAATCAAAGAAGGCCTATTCAAACATAGCCCTGAACCACAAGATCGCAGTGAACAAACCGGGGAACCCCGCCCTTGTCAGGGAACTGGTATACGGCGTTCTGGAGAGAAAGATCACGCTGGACTACTACATCGACCAGCTTCTCAAGGAAGGAATCGACAGCCTGAAGTCACCGGAGATCAACATTCTCCGTATGGGCATCTATCAGCTAGGATATATGGACAGCGTTCCTGAGTACGCCGCCATCAACGAGAGCGTTGAGCTGGCCAAGAAATACTGCAAAGGCAGAGCGGGTCTCGTCAACGGCGTTCTGAGAGAGTATCAGAACAAGAAGATCTATCTCACGCTTCCTGCAAGGGATGAGGATGAAATCAGATACCTGTCCGTAAAGTACTCCTATGCCCCTTGGATCATCGAATTATGGATGAAGTACTACGATAAAGCTTTCGTAGAGAAACTTCTGGACGCGGGCAATGAGACGCCGCCGATGACCATTCGCGCCAACTGGCTCAAAATCAGAAAGGACGACCTGAAGAAGGTCCTGAACGAGAGGGGTTTCGAAGCAGTCGACGGCAAGATCTGCCAGAACGCGCTCAACGTGAAGGGCAGCAAGCTTCTGGAATCTGAGATGTACAGCTACGGCCTTTTCACACCGCAGGATGAGAGCTCTATGCTCGTATCCGAGAAGATTGGCGTGAAGCAGGGCGACCTCGTCATGGACGTATGCGCGGCTCCGGGCGGCAAGACGACGGCCATCGCAGAGAGAATGAACAACACAGGCAGAATCATCGCCTCCGATATCTATCGCAGAAAACTGGATATCGTGGATAAGGAAGCGAAGAGACTGGGTATCACGAATATTGAGACGAGATCCTGGGACGCGACGAGAGTCGATTCCACGATGGTCAAGAAGGCGGACAGAGTCCTGGTGGACGCGCCGTGTTCCGGACTGGGCGTCATTCGGAGAAAGCCTGAGATCAAATACAAGGAGTATACCAACGAGATGATGCTGCTGCCGAAGAAGCAGCAGGACATCCTGTCAGCGTCCTCTTCCTATGTCAAACCGGGCGGCACGCTGGTCTACAGCACCTGCACGATCAACCCGGAGGAGAACGAGAAGGTAGTCGAGGAGTTCCTCAAGAGAAATCGGGAATTCCAGAGGGTTGAGAGAACGCTGCTTTTGCCGAACATAAATGGCACAGACGGATTCTTCATCTGTGTGATGAAGAGAGAAGCGCTGTTAGATTAACCGTTATTTCAGACAGGGAGAACTAATTACCAATGCTGCAAATAGGATTTAAATGCAACAGAGGAGTCGTAAGAAAGAACAATGAGGACGCGTGTTTCCTGATTCCGAATCAGGATGTCTACATCGTGGCGGACGGCGTCGGGGGAAACAACTCCGGCGAAATCGCCAGCAGCACGGCGGTGGAGTCACTGGCATCCTTCGTCAAGGCGGGCGACATCAAAAGTCTGAAGACTCCCGAGGAGATCTTCGGATTCTTCACCGAGGCGGTAGACGCCGCCAATCGCAACGTCTACGAGATGAACCAGGAGAACCTCAACTATAGAGGCATGGCCACAACGGTGGTTATGACGTACATACGTGAAGGCAACGCTTATGTGACGAACATCGGCGACAGCAGAGCGTATCTGTTCAGAAACGGCAGACTGAAGCGCATTACCAAGGACCACACCTATGTTAATGAGCTTATCGATAAGGGTATCATCACTGAAAGAGAGGCTGAGAGCCACAGTCAGAAGAATGTCATAACAAAGGCTCTCGGTGCAGAACCGGAAGCGGAACCGGACTTCTACAAAGTCGCTCTGGAGAGGGGAGACATTATGGTCCTCTGTTCAGACGGGCTTTATGGCGAGGTTGGAGAAGACAGAATGACAGAACTTCTCAGGGACGCTTACGAGAGAGACACTAAGATGAACGATCTGTGCGCGGACTTCGTGGATGAAGCCATACTGTCCGGCGGAAGAGACAACATCACAGTAATCTGCATCAGGGTCTGATTTTCTTAGGAGGAAGTAATGAGCAAAGTACTCGCAAACAGATATGAACTGTTCGAGAGAGTAGGAGAAGGCGGTATGTCCGTGGTCTACAAGGCCAAGGACCGGCTTCTCAATAGATTTGTGGCGATCAAGATTCTTAAACCTGAATTCATTGGTGACCAGAAGTTCATCGAGAGCTTCCGGAGAGAATCCCAGAACGCAGCCAGCATGAGCCATCCGAACATCGTCAACATCTACGACGTAGGACGGGAAGGCAACATTCACTACATTGTCATGGAGCTCATCGAAGGAAGAGCTCTCAGCGACTACATTCACGAACAGGGTCCGATGGCCTATCCGAAGGTGATCGCCCTATCCAAGCAGATTGCCTCGGCGCTGGCTTTTGCGCACAAGAACCACATCATCCACAGGGATGTTAAGCCGCACAACATCATGATCACGCCGAATGGAACGGCGAAGATCACGGACTTCGGTATCGCGAAAGCGGTAAACGCAGCGACCATCGTCGACAACACCGACGGTATCGTCGGTTCCGTGCACTACTTCTCGCCGGAGCAGGCGAGAGGCGGATACGTCGATGAGAAATCCGACATCTACTCCCTGGGAATCGTCATGTATGAGATGCTCACGGGACAGGTGCCGTTCGACGGCGACAATCCGGTGAACATTGCGCTGCAGCATATCAACAGCGAAATGACGCCGCCGTCCAAACTGGTGAGCGGCGTGCCGCCGGCTTTGGAATACATCATCATGAAGTGCTGCGACAAGTATCCAGTCAACCGGTACGCGTCGGCCGATGATCTCATCGAGGCTCTGAACAATCTGGAATTCGTCGGCAGCGTCGTTGGAGATTCCGTTCTCATGGGCTCCGCGGGAAGAGAAACGACAAAGGTTCGCCCGCAGAAGGTCAAGGGACCGGTCGCCGAGACAGATTACCAGAGCGGCGAAGACGAGTTTGAAGAGCCGGAAGGCAGGAAGAAAAAAGCCAAGAAAAAGAAGAACAACAAGAGAATTATCCTCATTGCGGCCATTGCCGCAGCAGTGATTGCACTTCTCATCGGCGTGCTCGCACTGTCAGGAGGCGAGGAGATTGAAGCGCCTGATTTCAAGGGCATGACTATGCAGCAGGCCCAGGATCTGGCGGATAAGATGGATATCAAGGTCAAGGAAGGCGACGAGGTCATCAGCGACGAAGTCGACAAAGGACTCATCGTTTCCCAGACACCGGAAGCAGGATCGACCATCAAGACCGGAAGCACGATTACAGTCAATATCAGCAAGGGACTTGGAGATGGCAGCGTACCGGATCTGACGGGCAAGTCGAAGGATGAACTGTCAGATTACCTTGAGGCCGCGGGCTTCAAACTAGGTGCGGTGACCACCAAGGCCAGCGATGAGCCGGAAGGAACTGTCCTGAGCCAGAATCCGAAGGCAGGGACAGAGGTCGAGAAGGGAACCGCCATTGATGTCGTTGTCAGCGACGGATCCAAAGCAAAGGCAAACGTGCCTTATCTGGTAGGCAAATCTCTGGCGGAAGCACAGAGCGAACTGGCGAACGCGAATCTGAAGACCGGCAACGTCAGCTACGATTTCAGCGCGTCTTATGCGGAAGGCGAGGTTATGTGGCAGCAGTATGACGCGGGAGCATCCATTGACAAGGGCTCCTCTGTGAAACTCAGGGTCAGCAAAGGACCTGAACCTACCACGACGACGACTACCACCACAACCGCAGCTCCAACGCAGACGGAGCCGGAACTGGATGGACCTGCAGACGACGACTAGCAGCATGAGAGGAACAATAATCAAAGGAATCGCCGGATTTTATTATGTGAAATCCGGCGAAACAGTATACAGATGCCGGGCAAGAGGAATCTTCAAGGAGCAGGGAATCAAGCCTGCCGTGGGCGACGAAGTGCGCTTCGAAGTGGGCGCCGAAGAAGACAACACCCTCGTTACGGAGATCCTGCCCCGGAAGAACTGTTTCATCCGGCCCTTTGTGGCCAACGTGGACTGCTTTGTGATCGTCGCGGCGGCCAAGAAACCGGCTCCGGTGCTCCAGACTATCGACCGCTTTCTGGTCATGGCGGAGAAGGCGCAGACAGATATCGTCCTGTGCATCAATAAGTGCGATCTGAAGGGCAGGCAGGAAGAGCTGAAGGAAATCTATGAGCCGCTCTACTCGGTCGTTTGTCTGGGCGAAGGGATGGAGGAAGGTCTCGAGAAACTGAAGGAACTCATCAGGGGAAAGAAAGCTGCTCTTGCGGGCGCTTCGGGGGTCGGTAAGTCCACCATACTGAACCGGCTGCACCCTGACAAGCCGATGGAGACGGGAAGCATCAGCAGAAAGTCCCAGCGGGGAAAGCATACGACCAGACACAGCGAGCTGTTTGAAATGGATGCGGACGGCACCATGATATTCGACACACCGGGATTTACATCCTTCGACATATTGGAAGCAGACGAATCGGAACTGCAGTTTCTGTATCCGGAGATTGGAGCCTTTGCAGGGAAGTGCAGATACGATAACTGCAGGCATCTGGCGGAGCCGGACTGCGCGGTGAAGAAGGCGCTGGAAGAAGGAAAGATCAACCCAAGCAGATACAGATCCTACAGAGAACAGATGGAGGAACTCACAAAATGAAAAAGCTTGCACCATCCATACTGTCGGCGGATTTTTCACAGCTGGCAAAAGACGTTGCGCAGGCCGAGAAGGGCGGCGCCGACTTTGTTCACGTGGATGTCATGGACGGTCACTTTGTTCCGAACATATCTTTTGGAGCAGCGGTCATGAAGAGCCTGGAAGGCAAAACGCAGATGCCGTTTGACGTCCATCTCATGATTGAAAACCCAGACAATTATCTCGAGGATTTTGTGACAGATAACACCGCGTACATCACCGTACACCAGGAGGCCTGTCCTCATCTGAACAGGACCATCCAGCACATCAAATCCCTTGGTGTCAAGGCGGGCGTATCGATCAATCCCGCAACGACGCTGGCCACGCTGGACTTTATTCTGGATGACGTGGACATGGTGCTCGTCATGTCCGTGAATCCGGGCTTCGGCGGACAGAAATTCATACCGTCCGCTTTGGAGAAGATCCGGGAACTGGCGGAGATTAGAAGAGCGGAAGAACTGGATTTCGAAATCGAAATCGACGGCGGCGTCAACCTGGACAACGTGCAGGAGATCGCGTCCGCGGGAACCGATATTATTGTTGCAGGTTCCGCTGTGTTCAAGACGGCGGATATAGAAGATACGACGAAGCAGTTTGTCAAAAAGATAAGGAGTGTCTAAATGAGAATCATACTGGATGGAATGGGCGGCGATCACGCGCCTGCAGAAATCGTGAAGGGAGCTGTATCCGCAGCCAGTGAGATCAAGGATGAGATTTTCATCGTAGGCGACCCGGCGGCGATTGAGAATCAGCTTGAAAAGTGCAAGTACAAGGGCAATCAGATACAGATCGTACCGGCCCATGAAGTCATTACCATGCATGACAGCCCGGTCAAGGCCATCAGGAATAAGAAGGATTCCTCTCTCGTGGTGGGGCTGAACATGCTCAAGGACGGAAAAGGCGATATGTTCGTTTCGGCGGGAAACACCGGCGCGCTCATCGTTGGATCCAGATTGATTTTAGGTCGCATCAAGGGAATCGATCGGCCTGCTCTGGCGAGCATTTATCCGGATATGACCGGCGGCGATCCATGCCTGCTGGTGGATGCGGGCGCCAGCTCCGAATCAAAGGCCAGAAACCTTCTGGAGTATGGGCTTATGGGCAGTATCTACGTAGAGAAGGTCTGGGGAAGAGACAATCCACGTGTCGGCCTGGTGAATCTGGGAGCCGAGGAAGGCAAAGGCACCAGTGCCATCAAAGAAGCTTATCAGATGCTTGAAAGTTCGTATCTCAACTTCATTGGAAACGTGGAAGGCAGAGACGTTCCGAAGGGCGTCTGCGATGTTATCGTCTGCGACGGTTTCACCGGAAACGTGATTCTGAAGCTGACAGAAGGCGTTTCTCTAAGCATTTTCAAACTGATCAAGGATACCCTGAAGAGCAACGTCAAGGCGATGATGGGCGGTGCTCTGATCAAATCCAAACTGAGTGATCTCAAGGACGAATTCGACTACGAAGAATACGGCGGCGCGCCGGTGCTGGGTGTTGCCGGTCCAGTCATCAAGATGCATGGTTCCTCTACGGAGCGCGCAGTCAAGAGCGCAATTCTGCGAGGACTGCCTTACGCAGAGGAGAACGTCGTGGAAATCATCAAGCAGGAGATGACGGAAATCGCCGAGTGCATAGAAGAAGAATAATCAGACCCGGAGCGGACACGGCATTGAAGAGTATAGAAGAGAAAATCGGATACAGTTTCAAAGACAGAAGGTTGCTGGAGACCGCCCTGACGCATAGTTCTTACGCGAGAGAAAAGGGCGGCGGCGTCTTCAACGAGAGGATGGAGTTTCTTGGAGACGCCATGCTCGATGCCATTGCGGGCGAGAAACTGTACAAAGAGTTTCCCGGGAAAGGAGAAGGATTTCTCTCAAGAACAAGGGCGAGCCTTGTCTGTGAGAAATTTCTTTTTGAAGTGGCAGTTCGCCTGAATCTGGGAGAATACCTGCTGCTTGGCGCCGGAGAGGACAAGACCGGCGGGAGGCAGAGACCGTCGATTCTGGCGGACGCAGTCGAAGCCCTCATTGGAGCAGTATTTCTGGACGGGGGATATGAAGCGGCGAAGCAGGTGGTTCTGGAACTTCTTTCGGAGGGACTTCAGGACGCCAGAGAAGGCAAGCTGCTCGTCACAGACTATAAGACAGCCCTGCAGGAGCTTTTGCAGGCAGAAGGAGCCAGCGCGTCGGATATCAAGTACGTGGACGCGGGCCAGTCAGGTCCCGATCACGACAAGGTGTTCACCGTCAGGCTCATGATAAACGGCCGTCAGGAGGCCGAAGGGATGGGAAAGAGTAAGAAGCAGGCACAGCAGAACGCTGCTGAGCAGGCGCTTTCAAGGAGAAGATATGCTATTTAAGAAAATCGAGATGCACGGGTTCAAGTCATTTGCGGAACCCATCACAATTGAATTCAACGAGGGTATCACGGGCATCGTAGGGCCGAACGGCAGCGGCAAGAGCAACATCAGCGACGCCATCCGGTGGGTCCTGGGCGAACAGAGCCCGAAGATGCTGCGCGGAAGCAAGATGGATGAAGTCATCTTCAACGGAACCGACAGCAGAAAGCCGCGCGGTATGGCCGAGGTTACCCTCTACATCGATAACAGCGACGAGAGCCTTCCGATTGATTACAAGGAAGTCGCCATCACCAGGAGGATGTTCAAATCCGGTGAAAGCGAATACCACATCAACGGTAACCAGTGCAGGCTCAGGGATATCCGTGAGCTCATCATGGATACAGGTATCGGCGTAGACGGATACTCCCTCATCGGACAGGGTAAAATCGCGGACATCATCAGTAACAAGACCGAATCCCGCCGGGAGATTTTCGAAGAAGCCGCGGGAATCGTCGCCTACCGAACCAAGAAGGCGGAAGCGGAGCGTAAGCTGGAGTCCACGACGCTCAACATGAACAGAGTGCAGGATATCATCGGTGAGATCGAGGGGAGAATCGACGGACTGCGGGAAGACAGCGAGAAAGCCAAGGAGTATCTGGAGCTGCGCGACCGCAACAAATCCCTCGAGATCAATATCATCCTCAAGAATGTGGAGGGACTCGAGAGAAAGAACGAGTTCGCCGAAGAGGACCTGCGGAATGTAGTCTACAATCTGGAACGCCTCAAGGGTGAAAAGGATAAGCTGGAAGAGGAAATCAGCGAGAGCAACGCCAAGAACGAGACGCTGGAGACCATCTCCGTGGATGCCAGAGAAGCTCTGATCAAAGCCATCGACAAACTGAACCTGGCCGTCAACAAGGGCGAAGTCGACAGGGAGAGAATGTCTGCCATCGAGGGCAATGCTGCGAGAATTCTGGAAGAACTGCAGGCCCTGGAAGAGAAGAAGGAAAGAGAAACATCCAACGCCGAGGGATTCCTCAAGCAGAAAGAGGAAGCGGACAAACAGGCGGAAGAAGCGGAAGCGAACCTTCAGGAGAAGGTAGATAAATATAATGTAGTCGCAGATGATCTGGTGCGGCTGGGAGAAGAAGCGGACAACTGCAGGAACGACATGTTCCGTCTGACTTCGGAGATCTCCGCCTGCCGTTCTGAAATCGGCAGCATGGAGCTCATCGGCGAGACGCTGGAGAGACGGAAGCAGGCGCTGCTCAGCGAGTCTGACGCGAGAGAGAATTCAGAGAAGAGCGCGCGCCAGAGCATCGAAGATGCGCAGAAGGAACGCGAGGAACTGGCTGCGGAAGCGGAGAAGATCGGCAGAGAGAAAGACGCTGCCGTCAAGAACCATGAGGAAGCCCAGAAGGAAGAGAGGCAGGTTTCTCTGGCGGCGGAAGAGCTCAGACTTTCTCTGGGCAGAATGTCTGCAAGGCTCAAGACCATCGAGGAGATGGAGAGCAACTACGAAGGATACACAAGCGCGGTCAAGCATGTCATGAAATCCGGCATGTCCGGAATCCACGGGGTCGTGGCCGAACTGATTACTGTACCGGCCGGGTATGAAACAGCCATTGAGACGGCCCTCGGTCAGTCGCTGCAGAACATCGTCTGTGACGACGATACGAGCGCCCGCAGAGCGATCCGTTCCCTCAAAGAGAACAAAGCAGGACGGATGACCTTCCTGCCGCTGAAGTCCATCAAAGGACGGGAAAAGCCGAATAAAGAACTGGCAGATGAAGCGGGATTTGTAGGCTTTGCGCCGGAATGCATTTCTTATAGCAAAAAGTATGATGAGGTTGTCAGCTATTTGCTTGGCCGTGTCGTCATCGTGCGCGATCTGGAGAGCGCCATCAGAATCTCCAAACTCGATCGGGACATTCTGACCGTCACAATGGACGGCGAAATCATCAACGCCCGCGGCGCCATTACAGGCGGCCGGTTCAAGCACAAGACCGCTAACATCTTGGACAGAAGAGCGGAGATGGGCCGCCTTGACCAGGAAATCAAAGATGGAGCGGAGAAGCAGGAAGCCTACGCTGCGAGACTGGAAGGTCTGCAGGAAGAAATCCGCGGATTCAGCGAGGAGATCAACAGCCTCGATGAGAAACAGCGCGCTATCGAGAGTTCCCTCATGCTGAAGGAAAGCGCAATTCGTGTCGCCGAGGGTACGCTGGAGGATATGCGCAGCAGCGCCGACAAACTGGAGAGGGAACTGCAGAGCATTCACCAGGAACAGGAGAACACGGCGCTGATGATCAGTCAGGCCGAAGAAAAGATCAAGGCGAAACAAGACGCCGCCGCAGAAGCGGAGAAGGTCTGCGAAGAGAAGCTCGCGCTG
>SVCX01000031.1 GCA_015058145.1 Clostridiales bacterium
TATTCTCGTTTGCTTTTGCGATAAGGTCTTCCTTGCTGCCGACACACTCCAGATGTCCGCACTCGCATCTCCAGATCGGAATCGGTGTTCCCCAGTATCTGTTTCTTGAGATGGCCCAGTCCTTGACCTCTTCCAGCCAGTTTCCGAAGCGCTTCTCGCCGACGAAGTCAGGATACCAGTTGACCTCGTTGTTGTTGGCTACCAACTCATCGCGGAGTTTGGTCATCTCGATGTACCAGGATGGCTTCGCGTAGTAGACGAGCGGGGTTCCGCATCTCCAGCAGTGCGGATAGTTATGCTCGATCTTCTGCTTCGCGTAAACCTTGTTCTCCTCGCCCAGATACTTGATGATCTCAACATCCAGACCGTCCTCCATGATGAAGTGACCCTTCCAAGGAGTCTCTGTATAGTTTCCGTTTTCATCCACAGGCTGCAGAACCGGCAGGTTGTACTTGCGGCCGCATTGGTAGTCGTCTTCACCAAATGCCGGCGCCGTGTGTACGATTCCCGTACCGTCTTCTGTGCTGACATAATCCATGCAGGTCAGGAAGAAAGCTTTGCCGTCTGCCTTGCAGAATGGCATGAGCTGTTCGTATTCGATGTATTCCAGGTCTTTGCCCTTGCATTCTTCCACGACTTCGTATTCATCATTGGCGAGCACCTTGTCCGCCAGGTCCTTGCCGACCCAGAAGAGATTGCCGTCTTCTTCACCGCCGATGATGCGGCACTTAACGTAGTCGACCTCCGGACCGACGGTCAGCGCAACGTTCGCTGCCAGCGTCCAGGCCGTTGTCGTCCATGCCAGGAAGTATTCATTGTCCGCGTACTTACGCTTGAACTTGACCGTCAGGGTGTTGACCTTAACGTCCTTGTATCCCTGGGCGACTTCGTGGGAAGCCAGACCCGTCTCGCATCTCGGGCAGTACGGCAGGATCTTGTGTCCTTCGTAGATCAGACCCTTCTTGAAGAACTCGTTGATGATCCACCAGCAAGTTTCGATATAGTCGTCTTTCAGCGTAATGTACGGGTTGTCCAGGTCGCACATGTATCCCATGCGTTCGCTCATCTGTGTCCAAAGGTCCGTGTAGGTGAAGACGGAGTCTTTGCACATCTGGTTGAACTCGGCGATGCCGTATTCTTCGATCTGCTGCTTGCCTTCGATGCCGAGCTTTTTCTCGACTTCTATTTCAACCGGCAGTCCGTGGGTATCCCATCCTGCCTTTCTGTTGACTTTGTAGCCCTTCATGGTCCAGTAACGGTTTACGGAGTCCTTGAGGGTTCTGGCCATCATGTGATGGATGCCCGGCTTGCCGTTTGCTGTTGGAGGTCCCTCATAGAACACAAAGCTCGGCTGTCCGTCTCTGGTGCTGACGCACTTTCCGAGCAGATCCTCTTCGGCCCACTTCGCCGCCTGTTCCTTCTGTACTTCTGCGATTGGTCTTTCTGATAAGTTTTTGATCATTGTTTTCCTCTCTCTGATAAAAAATGAAACGTCCCCAACGAAAGTTAGGGACGATTATAAACCGCGGTACCACCCTAGTTACGGGACCATCATCCCGTCTCTCTATTGTGTCAGACTCAGAGGTGATTTTCACTTGCCGCCTCACCAGCACTGTCTCAGCTCTTGCCGTTGGTTTTTCAACGGTCTCGCAGCGCATCTCTGTAAGGATTTTACGCGGGGCTACTGTCCTCGTCACAGTCTCTTATTCAGTTACCATGACATTCTACAGTTCAAGTGGGTAAAAGTCAAGGGGTGTAAGGGTTAAAAGCACAGACGTGCAGCCCTCCTGTCTATAATTCCGCGCGAATTGATTGAACGGCGCTCAAAAATTGCATATATTAACATTTTATGAATTATTTTCAATTTTTTCTATGGCTTTCTTATGACGCCTGATGTAAAATAAGCGCAATTCAAACTGAAATCTCAGCCCAGTTTCTTCCATTTTAGGATTACTTGTCTTTTGGGGGTCTTTTGATGTAATTCTGGGCTCTATCCGTAATGAGATTTCACCTTTCAGTCATACTATTTTACATTCTCGTACATTATTGGTTACTTTCAGGGGGTATTTATGGATTTTGTAAGGGAAGAATTAGAGAAGATAGTGAGAAATCTTCAAGAAACAGCAGATAATTACATCAACGAGTTGGATAATTGCCCTTCGGGGAGTCTATTGAACAATAAGTGCCGCGGCGTCCCTCGCTATTATCACTCCTATTACGATAAAAACGGAAATTGGAAGCGTATTTATCTTTCTCCCAATGATTCAATGATTGAAACTCTCGCAAGGAAAGAATTTTTGAAGCAAACTATCCCGGCCATTCAAAAGAATATCAAACTTATGGATGGTGTGCTGGCGCGCTATGCCTCCCTTGACCCGGTTGATATCATTCAGATGACGCGACGGGCGTACCGACTTCTGCCAGACCAGAGTTTTTTCGCGGGGCAGCATGAAAATGAACTTTGGAAGGTTGTTGAAGATCTGGAAACCCTCACGGATGATCTTATCGAATACCGTTGCGACGCCCACAGAGACTGGGCCAATCAGGACTATCCTAAGAATACGCATGAATACCGCGGGCTGCATCTTACGAGTTTTGGACTGCGGGTCCGGTCAAGGGGAGAAATCGTAATTGCCGAAGTGGCGCATTCAATGGGTATTCCATTCAGATATGATCAATTCATTACATTGGATGACGGATCAACCATTTCACCCGACTTCAGTTTCGAAGATAACTACTATGATGAATTCTACATTGAATACTGCGGCATGATGGATTTCCCGGACTACGTCAGGCGTCATCTGATCAAGCGCGGACGCTATGAAAAAAATGCAATCAATGAGTGGAGCAACATCCGTTACATCTACTCCAAAGACGACAGCCTGAACGCTGCGGAAGTGCGCCACATCCTGCTCGACTGGGTTGTGCCGAAACTATAAAGCAAAAGCAAAGGCAGGAGAAGTTCGCCTTCTCCTGCTTGATAAAGCTGTTCAACGCCCTGCAATCGCAGCGTTTCTCATATCGCCAGCCCCGCCCCAACGCCGGCGCCCGGTTCCGGGCGCATGAGCTGATCCAGGGTCACGCTGTCGAGATAGTCGTTGATTACCTTGTCCAGTTCCAGCCACATGGGGAGCGTCCTGCACTCGCCCGCCCGCTCACACGGTTCTGCGCCGCACTCAATGCAGTGAACCGGGGCGAGGGTTCCCTCCGTAAGACGAAGAATCTCTCCGACTTTGTATTCCTCCGGTCCGCGGGTGAGGCGGTAGCCGCCGCCCTTGCCGTGGACGCCCTCTACGAGTTTGCCCCCAACCAAAATCGGCATGATCTTCTCCATGTACTTGAGGGAGATCTGCTGGCGACGCGCGATATCTTTCATTGGAATGTACTCGCCGCTGCTGTGCTCCGCCATATCGATCATGACGCGGAGAGCGTAGCGGCCTCTCGTTGAAATCATCATAGTCAATTACCTCAACCTACCCCGTCTGGCATAAGCCTGACGGGGCGGCAAATAGTGATTCATGTATATGTAGTTTACTCCTTTTATTCTTCTATAAATCCCGGCGTTGACAGGTATCTCTCACCTGTGTCAGGAAGCAGGGCGACGATAGTCTTGCCTTTGTTCTCCGGACGCTTCGCCAGTTCGATGGCAGCAAACAGTGACGCTCCTGAGGAGATGCCGACGAGCACGCCGTCCGCCTGTCCGATGAGTCTGGCCGCCGCGTAGGCGTCCTCATTGGCGACCGGAATAATTTCATCATATACCCCTGTATCCAGAACATCCGGAACGAATCCTGCGCCGATACCCTGAATCTTGTGCGGACCGGCTTTTCCCTCGGAGAGAACCGGTGAATCCGCCGGCTCGACAGCCACGATCTTCACGTCAGGCTTCTGTTCTTTTAAGAACGCGCCGGTTCCTGTCAGCGTGCCTCCTGTGCCGACGCCCGCGACGAAGATGTCGACTTCACCGTCTGTATCCGCCCAGATCTCCGGACCTGTTGTCTCATAATGGGCCTTCGGGTTCGCCGGGTTCACGAACTGTCCCGGAATGAATCCGCCAGGGATTTCTTCCTTCAATTCTTCCGCCTTGGCAATCGCTCCCTTCATCCCCTTCGCGCCTTCTGTCAGCACGATTTCCGCACCGTAGGCCTTCATGAGCAGACGGCGTTCAACGCTCATGGTCTCAGGCATAACGATGATTGCGCGGTATCCCTTGGCTGCGGCGACTGACGCCAGTCCGATACCGGTGTTTCCTGAAGTCGGTTCGATGATGACGGCGCCTTCCTTCAGTTCGCCGCTGGCTTCCGCCTCCTCGATCATAGCCTTTGCAATACGATCCTTGACGGAACCGCCCGGATTGAAGTACTCGAGCTTAGCGACTAGCTTCGCTTCCAGACCGTCCTTTTTCTCTATTCCTGTCAGCTCCAGAAGCGGCGTACCGCCGATGAGCTGGGTTGCTGCTGTGTAAATCTTAGCCATTTTCATTTCCTCCTGTCTGAGCCCTGAGGCTCCTCTATGCTGTCCGGGCACTTCGGCCCGTCCTCATTATATCATATCTTAAATTGCCTCAAAGGCCTGTTCTAAATCTGCAATGATATCGTCAATATGTTCCGTACCGATGGACAGTCTCACCGTAGTCGGCCGGATGCCGGCGGAAAGCAGTTCTTCCTCATCCATCTGGGAGTGTGTGGTCGAAGCCGGGTGAATGACCAGACTCTTCACGTCCGCCACGTTCGCCAGCAGGGAGAACAGTTTCAGACTCTCCGCGAACTTCCTCGCTTCCGCCGCAGTGCCCTTCACGTCGAAGGTGAAGATGGAGCCTGCGCCATTCGGGAAGTACTGATCATACAGTTCCTTCTGTCTGCCGGTCTCCAGCGCCGGATGATTGATCTGCGCTACCTTCGGATGCCCGTTCAGATATTCGATGACTTTCAGCGTGTTCGCCACGTGTCTCTCCACTCTCAGGGACAACGTCTCCAGCCCCTGCAAAAGCAGGAAGGAGTTGAACGGCGAGATGGTTGCGCCCTGATCTCTCATGAGGGTCGTCCTCAGTTTCATGATGTACGCGATGTTGCCGCAGGCCTCTGTGAACACCACGCCATGGTAGGACGGATTCGGCTGCGAAAGACCCGGGAACTTGTCGTTTGCCGCCCAGTCGAAGTTTCCTCCGTCGATGACCACGCCGCCCATGACGGTACCGTGACCTCCGATGAACTTCGTCGCGGAGTGGACCACGATGTCCGCGCCGTGCTCGATTGGTCTGAGCAGGAACGGCGTCGCGAAGGTGTTATCCACGATGAGCGGAATGCCGTTTTCATGAGCGATCTTCGAAATCGCCTCCAGATCGACCACATCTGAATTCGGATTTCCCAGCGTCTCTGCGTAGAGCAGTTTCGTATTCGGCTGGATTGCCTTCGCGAAGTTTTCCGGATCCGCCGGATCGATGAAGGTCGTGGCGATTCCCTGGTCCTTCAGCGTGTGGGCGAACAGGTTGTACGTGCCTCCGTAGAGGTTGGAGGAGGACACGATGTGGTCTCCCGTTGTCGCGATGTTCTGGATCGCGTAAGTGATGGCTGCGGACCCAGATGCTGTCGCGAGAGCTGCCGGCGCTGACTCCAGCGCCGCAATTCGCTTTTCGAACACGTCAGAGGTAGGATTCATAAGGCGAGTGTAGATGTTTCCCCCTTCTGTCAGTCCGAACCTTCCGGCCGCCTGATCTGAGTCTTTGAAGACGTAGGATGTCGTTGCGTAAATCGGCACAGCGCGTGCGTCCGTTACCGGATCCGGCTGCTCCTGTCCTACGTGAAGTTGTAATGTTTCAAATTTGTAATTTCCCATATTATCTCTTCTCTCCTTTCGATTTTTTACCTACCTCTGTGGTTGGTAATTGGAGAATAACACTATTTACCTACCATGTCAAGGGGTAAATGCGGAATATTTTAAAAAATAATGCAAAAGCCCCCTTCTCCCTCTGTCCCACTGTGTTAGAATACGGAGTATGAACGCATTTATCGCCATCATGCTTGTCTTCGCAGGCATCGGATTTATAGATAAGGCCATCGGCGGCAGGTGGGGACTCGCCGGCCAGTTCGAACAGGGCCTTCATACAATGGGAGTTATGGTCATCCCGATCGTGAGCATCTGCACCGTCGGCACGGAGTTCATCCGCCGTCATACGGACCAGGTCATGGCTCTGTCGGATCACCTGTTCTTTGATCCATCCATGATCATCGGCGCGATTCTGGCTCCCGACATGGGCGGCTACTTCATCTCCCGCGAAATCGCTGCCAGCCCGCAGCTTCTCGTGCTGAGCGGCGTCGTGCTGGGGACTTTGCTCGGCCAGGCCATTACCTTCCAGATGCCCGTCTTCATGGCGTCCATCGAAAAGAAAGATTATCCATTCATGTTCCGCGGTTTCATTGTAGGTATTATTATGATTCCGGCAGGCCTCATTGTAGCGGAGCTCATGATTCGGATGCCGATCGGTCTCTTCCTGCGCCAGTTTCTGCCGATTCTTGTCATTTGCGCTATACTGGCTCTGTGCCTGTGGAAGGTACCGGAAGGAACGACCATCTTCTTCACCTGGTTCGCGCGATTTGTCAACTGGCTCTTTTATTTGATGTTCGCCGTGGCGGTCATCGGCGTATTCATCCCGAAGCTCGCCTATGCCAGCATGGAATCCATCGAAGAAGCCCTCCTCATCGTCTTTAAGTCCGCCATCATCATCGCCGGCTCCCTGGTCATGTCCGAGCTGATTCTGAAGTTCTTCCGCAGGCAAATCAACACTGCCGCCGGCAGGATCGGCATCGATGAAGTGTCCGCTGTCTCCCTGCTCATGACCTGCGCCACATCCCTGGCTGTCATGCCTCTGTTCGGACGCATGAACGACAAGGGCAAAGAAGTCGTGGCTGCCTTCAGCCTGAGCGGTTCCTTCGTCATCGGCGGTTCCCTCGCCTTCGTCTCCAACGTGACCGACGGGTACACGGTTCTGATCTTCGTGGTCACCAAGTTCGTCTGCGCCATCCTCAGCGCCTACGTCATTCACCGCACGCACCGCTGATTTTGACAGCGCAGCGCTATAAATGTATACTTATGGCATATTGAAAGTCATAAGTATTTTTTAATGCAATCAAAATGCAAAGGCAGTAACCATGGATAAAAAATCGACCACTTACATCAATGCCATCGCCGATATGAAGAGCATCTCCGCAGCCGCGGAAAGTCTGGGCATCTCCCAGCCCGCTCTGAGCGCCCACCTCAAGAAGATCGAGGGCGAAATCGGCGCCGTCCTCTTCGACAGAAGCCGCCAGCCTTTGGAACTGACCGAAGCCGGCCAGGCCTATCTGGATTATCTGGACCGCACCCAGTCTCTGGAGAAGGAGCTGGAACAGACTCTGGCGGATATCGAAGGTTTGGAGACGGGCAGTGTGACCGTCGGCGGAGCGGCTTTCTTCAACGTGGCATATATTCCGAAAGCCGTCAGCGCATTTGCGGAAGCCTTTCCGGGCGTTGACATCGAGATCGTCGACGGCAATGTTCCTTTCCTGACCGCGGAAGCGCTCAAAGGAAGGATTGACCTGTTCATCACTCCGGCGGCTGACGAGCCGGACCGCTTTGTCTACGAGAAACTCCTGGAGGAAAAAGTCTACCTCGCCGTCCCTTCGGAATGGGATATCAACAAGCGCATCCAAGGCAAAAGCATCACAGCGGAGGAGTTCCGCAAGCTCTGCGACTGTCCGTTCATCCTGCTCCGGGAAGACCAGAACATCGGTCAGAAGATGGAGCAGCTCTTTGAGAAATACGGCTGCCGTCCGAAGAAGGCCCTTCACGTCGAACAGACCATGACTTCCCTGGCCCTAACTCTGGCAGGCGTGGGCGTCTCCCTGATTACAGAGAGCAGCATTCGGTCCAGCGGCTTGGCCAAATATCCCGAGCTCTACCTGGCGGATGAAGAGATCTGCACCCGCAGTATGTACGTGGCTTATCCGCGCAACAAGTATCTCTCAAAGGCGGCATCGGAATTTATCAAAACCCTCAAGAAGACTTCACAGGAGCGGAACAGCGATACACCGCGCCGTGAATTCCGTCCGTCCATCGTAGAGAATCTGGCTCACAACGCCATCAAAAATCCGGATAAACTCTGCCTGGCTGACGCCGGCAAGTCCTATACATATAAAGAAGCCTGGGACAGCATCTGCGGTCTGGCGATGGAACTGGCCAGCCGCAGCGTCACCAAAGGATCCCGCGTCGTCATTGAGTGCGATCAGAGCGCCGACTACATGATCTGGATCTTCGCAGTGCAGCTTCTGAGCGCCATCTCCGTACCATTGGAAAAGAACGCGGCTGTCGGACGCATCGTTGAGATCACAACGGAAACAGAGGCCGTCCTCCACGTCAGCGCGAAGGAAACGGCGGAGCTTTCCATCCCACACATGGACATCCGGGAGGCGGATGCTTTTGCATTGGGACAGGTCATTGACGGAGTTTACCGGGGTTCCATCGAAGACCTGAACGTCATCGCATTCCCGGAGAGCGAAGATGTGGCGGAGATCCTCTTCTCCACTGGCACCACAGGCAAAAGCAAAGGCATTGTTCTCACCCACGCCGCCGACGTGGCGCTGGCGGAGAACGTTTGCACCGGCGTGAAGATGAAGCCGGACAACGTGGAGATCATTCCGATGCCGACGTCCCATTCCCACGGACTGCGGCGGACCTACGGCAACATCGCCAACGGCAGCAGCGTCGTCTTTGCAGATAACATCATGCTCCTGAAGAACGTCTTCAAACTCATGGACGAGTACCATGTGACTTCCATGGACCTGTCGCCGAGCATACTGAGCATTTTCTTCAAGTTGAGCAAAGACCGTCTCGGTGATTATGCGGACGTGCTGGACTACATCCAGCTGGGCTCGGCCCCTCTCTCGGAAGAAGACAAGGCTCATCTGTCGCGCATCCTGCCGAAGACGAGACTGTATAACTTCTACGGCAGCACCGAAGCAGGCTGTTCCTGCCTCATGGACTTCAACACCGACGGATCGAACGACAGCAGCACGAGACCGCCGGGATGCATCGGCCGCCCTGCGGTCAACGCCGAATTCATCGTCGTCGACGAGAACCGCAGACCGATTGCCTCTTCCCGTGACAACCTGGGATTCCTGGCAAGCCGCGGCGCCATCAACATGAAGGAGTACTTCAACGCACCGGAACTGACGGCGCAGGCCACCGACGGCGAGTACATCTACACCAAGGATCTGGGCTACATCGACGAAGACGGCTACGTCTACATGCTGGGCCGAAAAGACGACGTCATCAACTTCGGCGGCATCAAGATCAGCCCGGAGGAAATCGAAAGTCAGGTCATAAAAAATGACGCAGTCAGAGACTGCGCCTGCGTACCTGTGGATGACGCCATGACCGGCCAGGCACCGAAGCTCTTCATCGCTCTCGAACCTGACGCCGAATACGATGCAAAGGCATTCAAATCCTTCCTGACCGAAGTGCTGGACGCCAACAAGCAACCGAAGATCATCGAAGTCATCGATCAGATTCCGCGCACTTTCAACGGCAAGATCAAGAGAAATGAGCTGATCGGGAAATAACGAATCACTTCATCTTCAATGTAACAACTACTCCCCGTACCCATCCGGGTTGTTGCTCTGCCAGTTCCAGGCGTCACGGCACATGTCCTCGATGCCATAGCGCGCTTTCCATCCCAGCTCCGCTTCCGCTTTCGCAGGATCCGAATAACAGGCTGCGATATCACCGGCGCGCCGCGGTTTGATCGAATACGGAATCGCTACGCCTGTCGCTTTCTCAAACGCCTTAACCACATCGAGCACGCTATAGCCGGTGCCGGTGCCCAGATTGTATACTGCGAGCCCGCAATTCGACTCAATGGCCTGCAGCGCTTTGACGTGTCCTTCCGCCAGGTCTTCCACATGAATGTAATCGCGCACTCCTGTGCCGTCCGGTGTGTCATAATCATCTCCGAAGACGCCGAGCTCCGCCAGTTTACCCACGGCCACCTGGGTGATGTACGGCATCAGATTGTTCGGGATGCCGTTCGGGTCCTCGCCGATGAGTCCTGAAGGATGGGCGCCGATCGGGTTAAAGTATCTCAGAAGAACGATGTTCCACTCCGGGTCCGCCTTCTGCATATCCATCATGATTTCCTCCAGCATGGACTTAGTCTGTCCATATGGATTCGTGCAGTGTCCCTTCGGGCACTCCTCTGTAATCGGTATGACCGCGGGGTCTCCGTAAACCGTTGCCGACGAAGAGAAGATGATGTTTTTGCATCCGTGTCTTCTGAGTACGTCGAGCAAAGTCAGTGTTCCGCCGATGTTGTTCTCGTAGTACTCCCACGGTTTCGCCACTGATTCGCCGACCGCTTTGAGTCCCGCGAAGTGAATGCATGCGTCAAAACCACGTCCGTCCGCCGCCGCCTGCTCACAGACTTTCGTCAGACCTTCTCGGTCTCTGATGTCCACTTCTGCAAAGGCAGGCTTCACGCCGCTGAGCTGGGCAATGCGGTCCAGCACCTTAGGGTTCGCATTGGAGAGATTGTCCACGATGACCACATCGTGTCCGCTCTCAATCAGTTTTATCACCGTGTGGGAACCAATGAATCCGGCCCCGCCTGTCACCAGGATTTTCATGTCTTTTCCTCCGTTCATTCTCAATTCCACCCCTGTTTGATTATTATACCTCATTTCCCATGCATCGCGCCATTTTTATGTGTTGCAAAACCCATGTGTTACCGATATAATGGGAAACAGTTTGTTTCAACAAACACAACAATCATCAGGAAATAGCTAACATGAAAGAACGTAAATCAACAACTTTGTTTTTGGCACAGGGGGCCATCATCGCAGCGATGTATGTCGCTCTCACACTTATATTCGCGCCGATTTCCTTCGGCGCTATCCAGGTGCGCATCGCAGAAGCGCTTACGATTCTGCCGCTGTTTACGCCTGCAGCGATTCCGGGCCTCTTCATCGGCTGTCTCATCGCGAACGGCCTCGGCGGCGGCATTCTACTCGACGTCATCTTCGGAAGCATCGCGACGCTGATCGGCGCCGCTCTCGGCTACCTGCTGCGCTTCAACCGTTGGCTCGTACCGATTCCGGCGATTCTCTCCAACACCGTCATCGTGCCGCTGGTCCTGAAATACGGGTACGGCGTCGACATGCCGATCTGGCTTCTGATGATTTACATTGTAGTCGGAGAGATTCTCGGGTGCTATCTTCTGGGCGAACTCCTCGCTTCGGGAATCCTCAGGAGGAAGTTCCTCACCGACTTGTTCAAAAACAACAAATAACACCAAACAAAAACTCCGGAACAAAATCCCGGAGTTCTTTTGTTACTTCAAAAGCAGGACTTCTCAGCTGATGCACCTCGTTGCAATGAGCGCTACGCCGGTCCCGGCGATGTCCTCGATCACAACGTCGCCGACTTCTATCGGCGCGCTGAGGGTCACGTTGTTGATTTCTTCCATGCACGCGAAGATCTTCTCCTTCGGAACGGAACCGTCCGTTCTGACCGGACAGCGAACTAGGCTTCCGCCCTCGACTTTCACGGTGGACGTCAGGACGCGAACCGGGTTGGTGACTTCATTGATTCCATAATCAATGCCCCGCTCGCAGCTGGCGCCGGATACATTGTAGCCGCCTTCACCGTTTTCTTCTATTTTGAGATGACACCCTTTCGGGCAGACGATACAGATGACTTCACGCATTTCCGCCACCTCCTTCTTCGACAGCGCTCACGACCAGCGGACCACACGCAGGGTCTACGCCGGCAAGAAGTTTCACCGGAATCTTGATCTTCTCCATTTTACTTGAAATCATATACGGCCTCTTGAAGGACGCAATCTGCTTGTCACCCTGTGTGACGACAATCCTCGATCCCTCTCCGAACACCTTTGTGACACGGAAGAAAATCTCAAGATTCTTCTCCAGTTTGTCCAGATGCGCCATCATCGGCACCGTGTATTTCACGTTTTCCCCATTGGCAATCTGCAGCGGCTTTCCACCCTGCTTCCCGCCTCCAAGGACGTACTCCGCCGCCGACTTGCCGGCGCGGATGCTTTCTTCCGTTACAAAGTCGACCAGATCGTGGACGTGCAGCACGTTTCCGCAGGCGAACACGCCCGGCACCATCGTCTCATTGTTCTCATAAACCACAGCGCCGCTGGTTCTCTTGTCGAGAGGAATGCCCGCCTTCTTGCTGAGTTCATTCTCCGGAATCAGGCCGATGGACAGAAGCAGCGTATCGCAGTCGAACACTTTCTCGGTTCCCGGAATGACGTTTCTGTGCTCGTCCACCTGCATGGCGACCACCTGCTCGACGCGGTCTTTGCCGCGGATCTCCGTGATCGTATGGCGCAAAAGCAGCGGAATGTCGTAGTCCTCCAGACACTGGTTCACGTTTCTCGCAAGGCCGTCCGCATGGTCGCTGGCACCGATGCACGCGAGTACTTCCGCGCCTTCCAGTTTCATTCTTCTGGCCATGATCAGGCCGATGTCGCCAGTGCCGCGCACGACGACGCGCTTTCCGACCGAATAGCCCATGATATTCATGTACAGCTGCGCGGAACCCGCTGTGTAGACACCCGCCGGTCTGGTGCCGGCGATACCTACGGAGTCACGGGTACGTTCGCGGCAGCCCATAGCGAGGATGACGCTCTTCGCGTGCAGGACCTCGAAGCCTTTGCTGTTGGAAACGTAAACGTCATGCTCCGGCGTGACGTCGAGCACCATCGTATCCGTCATCACTTCGATGCCGGTTTCCTTCACGAGTTTGATGAACCGGTCTGCATATTCCGGTCCGCTCAGTTCTTCTTTGAAATGGTGCAGGCCGAAACCGTTGTGAATGCACTGGTTCAGGATCCCGCCCAGGTATTTGTCTCTTTCAATGATCAGGATGGAGCGAAGGCCGTTCTCCCACGCGCTGCGCGCCGCGGCCAGTCCGGCCGGTCCTCCGCCGATTACAATTGCATCGTAATTCATCGTTCTGTTACTCTTCATGATTGTTCTTAGATCTAAACTTCAATATCTCGCTGCCCGGTTCTTCCAGACAGATGTCCAGCATATCGATCCCCATCTCCCTCGAGATGATCTCGTGGATCTTCGGCGTACAGAAGCCGCCCTGACAGCGTCCCATGCCGGACCCAACTCTGCGCTTAACGCCGTTGATTGTCGTCGGCGGAATCGGCGCGTGAAGCGCAGCCACGATCTCACCTTCCGTCACATTTTCGCAGCGGCAGATGATTCTGCCGTACAGCGGATTCTCCGCAATCAACGCATTTCTTCTGTCCGCGTCATCCTTTTCGATGCGCGGGCGCTTCCGGCTATTGACAAACTCCGCTTTTTCAGTAAGCTTCAGCCCATCTTCCGCAAGCATCTTGACGACGTCTTCCGCGATAGCAGGCGCAGCCGTCAGTCCCGGTGATTTGACGCACGCGATGTCGATGAATCCCGGGTATTTCCCGCTTCTCTCTATGACGAAATCACTCTGATCGGAGTTCGCCCTGACGCCGGCGAAGTTCTTGATGTTCATTCTGAAGTTGATGTTCGGAACGCTCTTCTGTGCAGCCACCTTGATGGCATCCAGACCCGGCTTATCCGTCGACGTATCCTCGCTGTCGCCCACGTTCGCATCCGGTCCTACGATCAGGTTTCCATCCACAGTCGGCGAAACCAGCACGCCTTTGCCCTTCTCGTTCGGGCACTGGAACACCGTGCGGCTGACGCGTTTTCCCTCGTCCTTATCCAGCAGGAAATACTGTCCTCTGGTCGGAACAATCGTATAAGCAGGCGGCTCCACAAGGCTTCTGACATCACCGGCGTGAACGCCTGTTGCAGAGATGACGTGCTTCGCCTCGAAGACGCCCTCTGTGGTTTTCACGATAAAACGGTCGTCCTCGAAGTCGATTCCGATCACTTCTCTGTTCAGGAAGAGTTCCGCACCGTTTACGACTGCGGTCTCTGCCATAGCCAGGCAGTACTCCCACGGATTGATGATGCAGGAGGAAGGCGCATACAGCGCTCCGACCGCCCCCTCGGAAATCTCCGGTTCCATCTCATGGAGCTGGGCCGCATCCAGAATCTGCACGCCCGGTACGCCGTTCGCGCATCCTCTGTCGTACAGTTTCTTCACGTGTTCCAAATCCGCCTCATCAAAGGCCAGCACCAGGCTTCCGCAGTTGATGCACGGAACGTCGAGATTGGCTGCGATTTCCTTCGCCAGCTGGGCACCGCGCACATTCAGCCGCGCCATCTGCGTCCCCGGAGCGGGGTCGTATCCGGCGTGGATAATCGCGCTGTTTGCTTTTGTCGTGCCGTTGGCCACGTCATTGCTCTTGTCGAGGATCGCGATCTTCAGATCGTACTTCGACAGCATGTAAGCGCATGACGCACCGCTGACGCCGCATCCGATAATCAGAATGTCATACATAATCTATCTCTCCTATTTCACTCTCCGTCCTGCGATGTAAAATCTTCCTTCCTCGGCATGATACGCGCAGGTGGACAGTGTCACTAACTGTTCTCCGTACTGTGGCGTGATGCCCGTATCGTAAGTGGACTCGGCCTTGACGCCGGCCACGTATTCATTGAACGTTTCTTCATCGATGAAGCTTGCGTACTGGTAATACTGGAAGGCAGTAGATCCCTCCGGCTGTATTTCCGAACGGCAGGCGGCAAATATTTCATAGTCCGCCGTATAGGTGGTGTCCGTCTTTGGATCGTAGACCTCAAAGGTGAACAGCGGGTGTTTCTGCTGGAATTCCTGATCTTCAAATTTGTCCAGACCGGCAAACATGTTCCCGTACATCATGTGATGACCGTAAATGAGCCAGTTCCAGGTGACATTGAGGGTTTCGCCTTCCGCGAAGGATCCATAGACTGCGTCATCGGCCGCTACGACTCGCGGCATGACAACGCTTCCTGCATCCAGGAACGGTGTTCCGGAATCGGAATACTCCTTATTAAAATCCCTGTGCAGATAGAACTCCGGATCCGATGGCGTCTGCATCACCGGATAGTTGATCTTCGTTCCCGGCACCTCGATCCAGCCGATCAGATCGTTGTTCTGCTCATACAGTTTCGACAGATCGCGGCTGCTCTCCCGCAGCTGATTGAACTCCTTCTCCGCATCGACTTTATCCATCACGTACTGGAGCAGGTAAGCAGCGCTTCCGCAGAAGACGATCAGGCAGATGATGATAATAATCCACCGGACCAGCCCCATAGACTTTCTCATACCGCCTGTCCTTTCGCAAAAGCTTCTTTATTCAGTTCCACGAATTTCGGCTTGACGTTCTTCTCGATGACTTCCATCCACTCTTCCTCGGTGAACGGGAGAACCTTCGAAGCCGCGCCGAGCAGAACCACGTTGACCGCCTTGTTGCTGCCGGCCTCTTCCGCCAGCGCCAGCGCATCGAATTCCACGAGAGTCGCCGCTTCATCGGCAATGGCCTCGTCGATGTCCGCCGGATACTCAACCTGTCCGAGCACCACCGGCATCGGCATAATCTGCTGTGTATTCACATACATGGCGCCGCCCTTCTTCAGGTACGGCAGCCAACGGTAAGCTTCCAGTTTCTCGAAGGCGATGATGATATCCGCTTCACCCTTTTCAATGAGCGGAGATGCAACGACACCGTCTTTGATCTTTACATGCGTCACTACGTCTCCGCCGCGCTGACTCATGCCGTGCACTTCGCTCAGCTTGACGTCGTAGCCTTTCTGCAGGGCCAGATTTCCCAGGAGGACGCTTGCCAGCAGAGTTCCCTGTCCGCCGACTCCTACGATGAGAATGTTCTTTTCCATCTTACTTGGCCTCCTTTCCTTCTTCGCCGCCCCGGGCTGTGCTTTCGATTGCATCGAACGGACACACTCTCGTGCAAAGTCCGCAGCCCACGCAGCTCTCTCTCAGGATGAATGGCTTGCCGTCCTTCATGGCGATGGCCGGACATCCGACCTTCATGCACTGACGGCAGTTCTTGCACCGGTCTGTGATGACGTTCGGCACATTAGTCTGCTTCACGATCATAGCGCAAGGTCTCTTGGTAATGATGACCGACAGTTCGTCGCGCTCTGTTTCCTCTTTGATGAGTTTCTCCAGTTCCTTGACCTCAAATGGATCGATCTCAAAGACGTTCCTGACGCCAATGGCTCTGCAGAGGGTGTAGATATCCAAGGCAGGCGCCGGTTCCCCTCTGGCGTTCTTTCCCGACGCAGGGTTCTGCTGATGTCCCGTCATGCCTGTGATGCGGTTGTCCAGAATGATGACCGTTCCCTTCGCCTCGTTGTAGACCATGTTCACCAGTCCCGTAATTCCCGAGTGGATGAAAGTGGAATCACCGAGTACCGCCACCAGGTTTTTGCTGTCTCCCGTCGCCTTCTCGAAGCCGTGCTCCATGCCGATGGAACCGCCCATGCAAAGGCAGGAATCGATGGCGTTGGTCGGCGCCAGCGCCGCCAGAGTGTAGCAGCCGATGTCGCCCATGACTGTCGTCTTCAGCTTGCTGAGCACGTAGAAGAGTCCCTTGTGCGGACATCCCGCGCAGAGCAGCGGCGGTCTGCCCGGTGCGTTCACTTCTTTCGTCTCAGGCACTTCCACACCGAATCCCTTCCGGATCATGTTGGCGCTGTACTCGCCCTGGATGGTGAACATGTCTTTGCCTCCGTGAACCGGAATTCCGGCCGCGCGGATCTGCTCCTCCAGGAACGGATTGCCTTCTTCGATGACATACAGTTTATCGACCTTTGCCGCAAAGGCTGCAATATCCTGCAGCGGCAGCGGGTTCACCAGACCCAGCTTCAACACACTGGCGTTCGGCAGCGCTTCCTTCACATACTGGTAGCAGATGCCGCTGGTGACGATGCCGATCTCCGGATCGTTCATCTCTTCCTTGTTCAGCGGATACCCTTCCACCGCCGCAGCGAGTTCGTCCGTATCAAGAGGTACGCCGACCATGATGCTGTGGGCGTCGGCCGCGATCTGCGCCAGACGCTGCTCCTGCTTCACATGATTGACGCGGGCCATGGCGGGCATTGCCACATATTTTCGGAAGTTCTTTTCATATGGAATCACATCGCGCTCTTCCCGTTCGCCTTCCTCCACGATGCCCCTTGAATGGGAGATACGCGTGTTGGAACGCATGAGCACGACGGTGTCATATTTCTCACTCATGTCGAATGCCAGTTTCATGTAGTCTTTGCACTCTGTCGGGTCAGCCGGTTCCAGGACAGGAACGCCGGCGCCCCGTCCGTGGTATCTTGAGTCTTGCTCGTTCTGGCTGGAGTGACATCCGTTATCGTCCGCCACCAGAACGACCAGTCCGCCCGTCACGCCGTTGTACGCCGCGGTAAAGAACGGATCCGCCGCCACATTGAGTCCAACGTGCTTCATACAGGAAAGGGCTCTGGCTCCACCGATGGACGCGCCGACTGCGACTTCCACGCCGACCTTCTCGTTCGGGGCCCACTCTACGTGAACCTCATCGCCGCATTTGGCCAATGTTTCCGTTACTTCTGTACTCGGCGTCCCCGGATAAGAGCTCACCACCCTGACGCCCGCTTCCCAGGCGCCTCTGGCAAACGCTTCATTGCCTAACATTATTTTCTTCATAGTTTCACCTCTGTATTGATCACACCCGGATCAGTCCCGGTGCGGTAATATCGTTACGATTTCTTCCGATGCGATGGCGTCTTTGATCAGCTGCTCGCAGTCCAGTTTCGCCTCGCTCTCCAGAATCTTGTTGAGTTTCGGCTTC
>SVCX01000032.1 GCA_015058145.1 Clostridiales bacterium
CTATCGACAGACTGAACACAATCCTCGACTACCAGGGCAAGGGCCACAGCTGCGGTATCCACACTAACGATGACGCAGACGTTGCTAAGCTCGCAGCAGCAGCTCCTGTAACGAAGTGTGTTGTTAACCAGCCTCAGTGCCTGACTAACTCAGGTGGCTGGAACTGCGGATTCCCAGTATCCATGACTCTGGGCTGCGGAACTTGGGGCGGCAACAGTGTATCCCACAACGCTACATATGCTGACCTGCTCAACTACACTTACGTTTCAAGACAGATTCCTAACTGGAAGCCAGCTAAGGTTGAAGACTTCATCGACGCTGATGTAATCGCTAAGGTTGATGCTTAATCACGACTGCAAAAGCAACAGATACTAAGATGAATAAAACTGTGGGACGGACGGCCGGAAGGCTGTCCGCCCCGGCAGGCTAAACAATAGGAACACAAAGGAGAAATTAAAATGTCAGCAATTAAAGATAAAGATTTAAAGTACAATCTGCATTCATGGTCAGCACAGGGCGCTCTGAACCCTATCGTTGTTACCAAGGCAGAAGGAATCTATTTCTGGGACGAAGAAGGCAAGAAGTATGCAGACATGTCATCACAGCTGGTTAACTCCAACCTGGGACATGGCAACAAGGCTATCGTAGATGCCATCGTTGAACAGGCTCAGAAGATTCCGTTCATGGGACCTGCATTCGCAATGGACTGCAGAGCAGACGCTGCTGAAGCAGTAGTTAAAATCTCAGGATTCCCAGAAGGATCAAAAGTATTCTTCACCAACGCTGGTGCAGAAGCTAACGAAAACGCTATCAAGATCGCTCGTCAGTACACTGGCAAGTGGAAGATCTTCTCACAGTACAGATGCTACCACGGTTCATCCGCAGGCGCTGGCATGCTGACTGGTGAGCCAAGACACTTCTTCAACGAGCCGGGCGGCCCTGGATTCGTTAAGTATGATGGACCTTATGCTTACAGAGCACCTAAGGCTTGCAAGTTCGAGAACGAAGACGATGTAGCTGATTTCTACCTCGAGCTGCTGGAAAACCAGATCCTGTATGAGGGACCAGAGCAGATCGCAGCAATCTGGCTCGAATCAGTAGTAGGTTCAAACGGCGTTCTGATCGCTCCTAAGAAGTGGTATCAGGGCGTAAGAGCTCTCTGCGACAAGTATGAGATCCTCATGGTAGCAGACGAAGTTATGGCTGGATGGTTCAGAACTGGTAAGCCGTTCGCTTACATGAACTTCGATTATCAGCCAGACATGATCACATTCGCTAAGGGCGTAACTTGCGGTTATGTTCCTCTCGGCGGAGCTGTTGTATCCCCTAAGATTGCTAAGCACTTCGACAACACAGTAATGGGTTGCGGACTGACTTACTCAGCTCATCCAATGGGCTGCGCAGCTGCAGTAGCTACAATCAAGGAATACCAGGATCTCGACATCGAGAACAAGATGAAGCCGGTAAGCGCTAAGCTGGCTGAGATCCTCGACGGATATGTAGACAAGCACGCTTGCGTAGGACAGGTTAGACACATCGGTCTGTTCTCAGCAATCGAACTCGTTAAGGATAAGGAAACCAGAGAGCCGCTGGTACCGTTCGGCAAGGACCCAGAAGGCATCATGCCTAAGATCATCGGCATGCTGAAGGCTGACGGATTCTGGACATATTCACACGAGAACATGTTCGTAGTAACTCCACCGCTCATCATCACTGAGGAGCAGCTGGTAGAAGAAATGGCTAAGGTTGACAAGGTACTGGATGCAGTAGACGCAATGATCTAAGCCAAACCGTTGCGGCCGTTCAGGCCGGACAAATAGAGTATATAAGTTCTTTGCAGAAGGAGGCGTCACGGGAGTGGCGCCTCCTTTGGCGTTGGGGCCGGCAGGGCAGGCGGTGAGGATTACGCGTCAGTGTGACTTTGATGTAATTCTGAGCGTTTTATCGCTGTTCTTTCACTATCTGCCACTTATCGGCTGCCTTATATTTCCAGTGATGGGCAGCATATGGAATTTATCGGAATTATAAGACATATCATTCCACAGATAATGTCAGTATTATCAAAAATGTGGAAGAAGATGGTCTTGACATAATTGGTTGCGAACACTCAATGTGTCAAAGTAGTGAGAAAAGGGCAATAGTTACACTGGAATTACATCAGTCCGCAGAGTTCTGGTTCAAAATGCTGCAAAGACACCTTGTTTATTAGGCCGAAGGTATAAGAAGTTTGCCAACAACAGAAAAAGTTTGTCAAAACCAGAAAAAAGTATTGACAGTTAGTATAGACTAACTTATAATAGTATCAGAAAAGGTTAGAGATAACTAACTACTTTACTACATGGCATGCGGTTATCCTCCTATCCACCACAAATTGAACATTGCCTCACTAACTGATTTTGCAATCACTCAGATTACCGCATGAACCAAATGGAAAAGACCTTAACAGCAAGGGAAATAACTTTTCATCCAAAAAAATCAGAGATCCGTCCACGGGATCTCTGATTTTTTATTGTTACTTATTATCTGGTACTTATTTCATCACCGCTCCCTGAGCTGCCGGCGCAACATAGCGTGCGTAGCGTACCAGCCAGCCGGAGGTAACCGTTGGGGCAGGGGCCGCGTAGTCCGCGCGGCGCGCCTCGAATTCTTCGTCGGTGACGCGGGCGTTGATGGATGCGCCCGGAATGTCGATGTCGATGATGTCGCCTTCCTTCAGGAGGCCGATGTTGCCGCCCATAGCTGCCTCAGGACAAACGTGTCCGATGGAGGCTCCGCGGGACGCGCCGCTGAAACGGCCATCCGTAATGAGGGCGACGGTCTTGTCCAGCTTCATGCCTGCCAGGGCGCTGGTCGGGTTGAGCATCTCTCTCATACCTGGACCGCCCTTAGGACCTTCATAACGGATGACCACGACATCGCCGTCTTTGATCTGTCCGTCGTAGATGGCCGCAATGGCGTCGTCCTCGCTGTCGAAGACGCGGGCAGGACCCGAGTGTTTCAGCATGGAAGGGTCGACGGCGCTGCGCTTGACGACACAGCCGTCCTGGGCAATGTTGCCCCACATGATGGCGATGCCGCCTGTCTCGCTGTAAGGGTTGGAGGCAGGGCGGATGCACGTCTCATCTTTGATGTGGGCTCCCTTGATGTTCTCGGCGACGGTCTTGCCGGTCGCAGTGATCAGGGAGGTATCGATTGCGCCGATGTCCGCCAGCTCCGCCAGTACTGCCGGAAGTCCGCCTGCATTGTTCAGATCGTGCATGTGAGTCGGACCGGCCGGTGCCAGATGGCAGAGGTTCGGGACTTTGCTGCTGTATTCATTGAAGAGGTGGAGGTCGAAATCCACGTCTGCTTCGTTGGCGATCGCCAGCAGATGCAGAACCGTAT
This sequence comes from Clostridiales bacterium, assembly GCA_015058145.1. Classification (GTDB taxonomy): domain Bacteria; phylum Bacillota; class Clostridia; order Peptostreptococcales; family Anaerovoracaceae; genus Lentihominibacter. The sequence continues at coordinate 3,385 of SVCX01000032.1, forward strand.
TGGTCGAGCATCCCAGCGCCATGTCGCAGGCGAGGGCGTTGCGCAGCGACTTCTCATTGATGATGTCGCGAGCCTTGATGTCCTTTTCCACCAGGTTCATGATGGCCATGCCCGCGTGCTTGGCCAGGAGCATACGTCCCGAGTGCACGGCAGGGATGGTGCCGTTTCCAGGAAGGGCGATGCCGACAGCTTCAGCCAGACAGTTAATGCTGTTGGCCGTGTACATGCCGGAGCAGGAGCCGCAGCCCGGGCAGACGTTTTCTTCGTATTCGAGAAGGCCTTTCTCATCGATCAGACCGGCCTTGTAAGCACCGACTGCCTCGAACATCTTGGATAGGGAGGTCTCTTCGCCGCCGACCAGACCACTCATCATCGGACCGCCGGAACAGACGACCGCAGGGATGTTCATGCGCACAGCGGCCATGATCATACCCGGAACGATCTTATCGCAGTTCGGGATGAGCACCAGACCGTCAAACCCGTGGGCGATGGTCATGGTCTCCACGCTGTCTGCGATCAGTTCACGGCTGGCCAGTGAGTACTTCATGCCCAGATGACCCATGGCGATGCCATCGCAGACGCCGATGGCCGGTACTTCGATCGGAGTTCCGCCCGCCATGCGGACGCCGGCCTTGACCGCTTCCGCGACCTTGTCCAGATGCATGTGACCCGGAACGATTTCGCTCTTGGCGCTTACCACACCGATCAGCGGACGCTCCAGCTCTTCCTTCGTGTATCCCATGGCGTAGAACAGGCTCCTGTTTGGAGCGCGCTCCGCACCTTTTTTCACATTATCGCTTCTCATTTATTTCTCCTCACATTAGATTAGTCAGAAAGCGACTTGTCGTAGAAATTCATTCTCAATCTATTTGATTCTATGAAAAACAATAGGGCATCCGCCTTCAAAAGCAACTGAGTGCATGTTTTAAACTCTCTCCGGAGAGACTATCGTAGAAATACAAACAGAAAAGGTTGTACTCTATGAAAGAGCGCGTCTCCAGATGGCTTCAGGCAGCTGGTTTCGTAGTAAACTGATGCTTTTGCAATAGAATCTACGACAATTCGCTTTTTGATGGATGTTCCAACCTTATTTCTGCAGCCAGCTCATCATCTTACGCAGTTCAGCGCCGACGGAGCAGAGCAGGTGGGACGCTTCCTTCTTACGGGTTGCCAGGAAGCGGGCCTTTCCGCCTGCGTTGAATTCCTGGATGAATTCAGAAGCGAAGGTGCCGTCCTGAATCTCGGAGAGGACCTGACGCATCTCAGCGCGGGTGTCCTCAGTGATCAGGCGCTTGCCTGTTCTGTAGTCGCCGTATTCCGCAGTGTTGGAAACGGAGTATCTCATCTTATCGAAGCCGCCTTCATTGATCAGGTCGACGATCAGCTTCATCTCGTGGATGCACTCGAAGTACGCCATCTCAGGAGCATAGCCTGCTTCAACAAGCGTATCGAATCCGGCCTTCATCAGCTCGGTTACGCCGCCGCAGAGAACTGCCTGCTCGCCGAAGAGGTCCGTTTCTGTTTCTTCTTTGAAGGTAGTCTCCAGAATGCCTGCGCGGCCTGCGCCGATTCCGGAAGCGTACGCCAGCGCGTAATCCTTGGCCTTGCCTGACGCGTCCTGATAAACAGCGATCAGGGACGGAACGCCTTTGCCCTCCAGGTACTGGCTTCTTACGGTGTGGCCAGGGCCCTTCGGCGCGATCATGATGACGTCCAGGTAGTCAGCAGGGATGACCTGGTTGAAGTGGATGTTGAATCCGTGGGCGAAGCAGAGTACATCGCCTTCCTTCATGTGCGGAGCGACCTGCTCTCTGTAAACCTGCGCGGCGATCTCGTCCGGCACCAGCATCATGACGATGTCGCCGGCTTCCGCTGCGTCTTCGATGTCCATGATTTTCAGACCGGCAGCTTCCGCCTTAGCGGTGTGTGAGGAGCCGGGACGAAGTCCGACGACCACGTTACATCCGCTCTCGTTCAGGTTCATCGCGTGCGCGTGGCCCTGGGAACCGAAGCCGATGATGGAGATGGTCTTACCGTCCAGCATTCCGAGGTTACAATCCATGTCGTAGTATTTCTTGATCATTTTTATAGTTCTCCTTTCAGGGTTGTGATTCGTTTTTATTCTTCGTCCAATCCTCTGTCGCCGCGTTTGAGGCCGGTGATGCCTGTACGGCAGACGTCTACCAGTTCATAGTTTGACATCATGTTCATGAAGCCGTCGATCTTCGCGGATTCGCCTGTGACTTCCACGATCAGACTCCGGTTCGACAGGTCGACGATGCGGCCTCTGTAGATGTCGACGATCTCTTTGATTTCAGAGCGTTCCTTCTTCGAGGCCTTGATTTTCAGAAGCAAAAGCTCTCTGTACAGGTCCGCCTCCTCCATGAGAGAAATCGATTTGACGAATTCCTGCTTGGCGGTCTGCGTGAAGATCTGATTGAACTTCCGGTCGTCGCCTGTGAGCACCAGGGTGATTCTGGTCAGCTTCGGATCATTCGTCGGCGAGGCTGTAAATGAATCGATGTTGTAGCCGCGGCGTGCGTACAGAGAAGTCAGTCTCGCGGCAACGCCGGCTTCGTTTGTGACCAGCATACTGAAGACGCCGGTTCTTTCGTTGTTGTCCATTGTATCCTCCTATCCTATGATCATATCTTCCACGGTTCCGCCCGCCGGAATCATCGGCAGTACGAACTCGTCCTTTGCGATGTGGCAGTCGATCCATACCGGCCGGTCGGTCTCTTTTAATGCTTTTGCAAAGGCATCCTTAAACTCGTCCGGGGTATTTGCGGAATAGCCGCGGGCGCCGAAGGCCTCTGCGAGAGCAGGGAAGTTGGTCTGGCGTCCCGGATCCGTGGAGGAGTGTCTGCCGTTGTAGAAGACGTCCTGCCACTGGTAGACCATGCCGAGCACCTGATTGTTCATGATGATGGTGATGATCGGCAGCTTCTGGCTGACGGCTGTGCAGGCTTCGTTCAGGTTCATGTGGAAGGAACCGTCGCCTGTAAAGTGGATGATCCTGCAGTCAGGCTGACCGAAGCTGGCGCCGATGGCCGCGCCGTAGCCGAAGCCCATAGTTCCCAGTCCGCCGCTGGTGATGAAGTGCTTGGTCTTCTCGTGGCGCAGATACTGGGCCGCCCACATCTGGTGCTGGCCGACGTCTGTCACGTAGACCGTATCTTTATCCGTCATGTCTCCTACGATGCCGATGATCTCGCTCGGATGCAGGTCCGCGGCGGCACTCTTGACATCGCCTGTCTTAGCCTTCCAACCCATAGCCAGACTGACCCATTCGCTGCGGTCCTTCTTCTTGATCTTCGGAAGGAGGGCGGTGAGGAATTCCTTCACGTCGGCGGTCACGCCGCAGTCGACGACGACGTTCTTGTTGATCTCGCTGGCGTCGATGTCCACGTGAATCTTCCGGGCTCTCTTACCGAACTTCTCCGGGTTCAGGGCGACTCTGTCGCTGAAACGGGCGCCCAAAGCAATCAGCAGATCCGCTCTGTCCATGGCTTTGTTGGCTGCGATGGAACCGTGCATGCCTCCCATACCCAGGGAACGCGGGTTGTCGTGACCGACGCAGCCTGCCGACATGAGCGTGTAAGCAGCAGGGCAGTCGGCCTTCTCCATGAGCGCGCAGAGTTCTTCCGCCGCGCCGGAGGAAGCTACGCCGCCGCCGCAGTAGATGACAGGGCGCTCGGAGACGTTGATCATATCAGCCACTTGCTGTACCTGCGCCTCCGTGAAGGCAGGAGATGGGTTGATCTCCATCGGCTTGCCCGGTTTGTAGTTGATGGTCGCAGCGGTCACGTCCTTGGTGATGTCCACGAGAACAGGGCCTTTGCGTCCGCTGTTGGCAATCCGGAAGGCGTTGCGGAGCGCCGACTCCAGATTGTTGATATCTCGAATTAAATACGTGTGCTTGGTGACAGGAATCGTGATGTTGGAGATGGCTACCTCCTGGAACGCGTCGCGTCCGATGAGGTTGTCGGCCACGTTTGCCGTGATGGCAACCATCGGAATGCTGTCCATGAACGCGGTGGCGATACCGGTGGTCAGGTTGGTCGCTCCCGGTCCGCTGGTCGCGATGACCACGCCCGTCTTGCCGGTGGATCTGGCGTAGCCGTCCGCCGCATGGGAGGCTCCCTGTTCGTGAGCCGTCATCACATGATTGATTCTGTCAGAATACTTGTAGAGCGCGTCGTAAATGTTGAGAGCCGCGCCGCCCGGGTAACCGAATACCGTGTCGACGCCGTGCTCAAGCAAAATCTCCATGACGAGCTCTGAACCGTTTAGTCGCATATCGTTTCGTCCTTTCTTCTTTCGTAGATGCGCCGGCGCCTGTGCGTCTGTGCGCATTGCATCTACAATTATATATGAAGGAAAAACAAATGCAAGTAAAAAATATCGATTTATGTTTATCGAACACAACGAAATCAAAAACTCTTTGTTGGATTCACATAAAATAGTGAAAATAAGTTTCGAACACTGTTGACGAATAACACAGAAGAGTGTTAAAGTGTGCGTATTAAAAGAAAAGGGAAGCAAAGGAAATGAGTTATTACGACGAGTACAGACAGAAACTGAGAACGCCCGAAGAGGCAGTACAGGTAGTCAAGGATGGGGACTGGATCGACTATACGATTTCACAGGGACAGCCCGTTCTGCTGGACGCCGCCCTGGCCAAGAGAAAGGGCGAGCTGAAAGACGTCAACTGCAGAGGGTACTTCATGTTTGAGCCGCTGCAGATCGTGGAGCAGGATCCGGAGAGGGAAAGCTTCACGTATCACAGTTGGTACACGGCCGGCATTGAGCGGAAGTACTGGAATAAGGGGCTCATCAGCCATACGCCGATGATGTACCGGAACCAGAGCAGTTTTTATCAGCTTGGCTACATCAAAGTCAATGTCGCCATGATGTGCGTTTCGCCGATGGACGACGAGGGCTATTTCAACCTGCACTTCGCTGTCGCTACGGCCAAACCGGTCCTGGAAGCGGCAGATATTGTAATTCTGGAAGTGAACGAGCGACTGCCGCGCGTCCGGAATCTGGCGGAACGACTGCAGATGGGCGTCGACGCGAACCGGATCCACATCAGTGACGTGGACATCGTCGTCGAAGGGGAGCACCACCCGATGGTAGAGATCAAGTCGCCTCCTCCAAGCCCTGAAGAAGTAGCCATCGCAGATTTCATCGCACCGGAGATCCCGGAGAGGGCCGTGCTGCAGCTGGGCGTCGGCGGAATGCCGAACATCCTGGGCGAGCACCTGGCCAAGTCCGACATTCAGGATCTGGGCTGTCACAGTGAACTGATCACGGACGCTTTCTTTAACCTGTACGAACAGGGAAAGCTGACGAACAAATACAAGGAAGTCTATCAGGGAAGAAGCGTATTCGGCATCTGCGCGGGAAGCCAGAGCCTGTACGACTGGCTGAACGACAACCCGGCGTGCTGCGGAGATATGGTCAGCCACGTCAACGATCCGGCTGTCATCGGACAGCTGAGCAACGTGATCGCCATCAACGGATGTGTCAGCGCCGACCTGTACGGGCAGGTCTGCTCGGAGAGCGTCGGCACCCGTCACGTATCCGGAACGGGTGGTCAGGTGGACTTCGTGGAAGGTGCTTACCGTTCACCAGGCGGCAAAGCGTTCCTGTGCATGAACAGCGCATACAAAGACAAGGACGGAAACCTTCACAGCAACATCAAGCCGTACTTTTCCGCGGGGGATATCGTAACCACGCCGCGTTCCATGACCCACTACATCGTAACAGACCAGGGCAAAGTCAACCTGGCGGGCAGGAACACCTGGGAAAGAGCGGAGCTCATGATCAGCATCGCCCACCCGCAGTTCCGGGAAGAACTGATTCGGGAGGCGGAGAAGCAGGGCATCTGGAGGCGGTCCAATAAGAGATAGAACGTACAGAGGCCGATGCTTTTGCAACTGCTGTATATGTGTAAAAAGTGATAAGCATGCCTTGTACAAGGCATGCTTTTAGTTGTATAATATTTCAATAGTGCAAATACAGAAAAAATACAATTGCAATAAACAAGAAAAGAGGAAGAAATGGCAGAAAAAACATTCATGACGATGGAAGGCAACGAAGCCGCCGCTTATATGGCTTACCCGTTCACGGAGGTCGCGGCGATCTACCCGATTACTCCATCCTCTCCGATGGCGACACTCACAGACAGGTGGTCCGCCATGGGAAGAAAGAACATGTTCGGCCAGACTGTAACACTCACCGAGATGCAGTCGGAAGCCGGCGCAATCGGAGCAGTACACGGAGCGATTCAGACAGGAGCGCTGACGACGAGTTACACCTCGTCCCAGGGTCTGATGCTGATGATTCCTGTCCTGTACAGAATCGCGGGTGAGAGACAGCCTGCCGTGCTGCACGTTGCTGCCAGAACCGTCGGAACCCACGCCATGAGCATCTTCGGAGACCACTCCGACGTCATGGCATGCAGAGACACGGGATGGGCCCAGTACTGCACAGCGAGCGTGCAGGAGATCATCGACCTGGCGCCGGTCGCCCACCTGGCCGCTATGGAATCGAACATTCCGTTCATGCACTTCTTCGATGGCTTCAGAACTTCCCACGAAATACAGAAGGTTGAAATTCCGGATATGGACGAAGTCGTCGCACTGATGGACAAGAAGTTCGTCAAGGCACACAAGGACAGGGCGCTGAATCCGGAACATCCGACCCTGAGAAATACCGTACAGAACCCGGACGTCTACTTCCAGGTGCGCGAGTCCAACAACCAGGATTACACGGATCTGCCGGACATCGTCGAGAAGTACTTCGTCCAGATGAATTCCATCACGGGCAGAGACTACAGACTGTTCAATTACTACGGCGATCCGGAAGCGACGGACATCATCGTCGCCATGGGTTCCGTGACCGGAGCGATCCAGCAGACGGTGGACACCCTCTGCAGTCAGGGCAAGAAGGTCGGTTTCATTCAGGTGCACCTGTACAGACCGTTCTCCGAGAGACACCTGTTCAAGGTACTGCCTGACACCTGCGAGAGAATCGCAGTTCTCGATAGAAGCAAAAACATGGGAGACCTGGGTGAGCCTCTCTATCAGGACATCTGCACAGCGATGCTCAAGAAGGGCAAGAAGGATATCAGAATCATCGGCGGACGTTACGGCCTGAGCTCGAAGGATACAGATCCGGCGCAGATCGCGGCGGTCTATGAGAATCTGGCTTCCGATGATCCGATCAACGGATTCACCATCGGCATCAACGACGATGTGACCCACAAGTCACTGACCGTCAAGCCGTTCCAGATTCTGGGCGATGATTTCGTCAGCTGTAAGTTCTGGGGTCTCGGAGGCGACGGCACCGTCGGCGCCAACAAGAGCACCGTGGATATCATCAACAGCACAACGGATATGTACGGACAGGCCTACTTCGAATACGACGCAAAGAAGACTCTGGGCACGACCAAGTCTCACCTGCGGTTCTCGAAGACGCCGATCCGGAGTTCCTATCTGGTCAAGGAGGCGGACTTCGTCGCCTGCCACAACCACCACTACATCAACGAATTCAATGTCGTAGATGAGATTAAGCCGGGCGGAACGCTTTTGCTCGAGTGTCCGTGGGAGATCGAAGAGGTTGGCGAGAACCTTTCGCCGAAGGTCAAGAGAATCCTCGCGGAGCGGAACATTAATTTCTACATCATAAATGCGACGAAGATCGCTGAGGAGATCGGGCTGGGCAGCCACAAGAACTCCATTCTCCAGGCGGCCTTCTTCACGATTCACGAAGTCATTCCGAAGGCGCAGGCCATCACGGAGATGGAGAACGCCGTCAGAAAGAAATACAAGGCCAAGGGCAACAAGGTCGTCAAGATGAACATCCGTGGCATCGAAGCCGGCGTTGAGGGATTCCAGCAGGTCCATGTACCTGCGTCCTGGGCGGAGTGTAAGGATGAACCGGAAGAGACGACGAACAATCCTTGGATCATCGACAACATCGTGAAACCAATCGACAGACAGGTGGGAGACGATCTTCCGGTCAGCATCATGAAGCATCTGAAGGACGGTCACATCGACATGGGTCTGACCGCCTACGAGAAGAGAGGACTGGCAGTCCATACTCCGGTATGGGATCCGGACAAGTGCAACCAGTGCAACCGCTGCTCCTTCGTCTGTCCGCACGCGGTCATCCGTCCGTTCCTGCTCGATGAAAATGAAGCGGAAAACGCGCCGGAGGGATTCGATATGGCTCCGCTGCGCGGATACAAGTCCAAAGGCGGCACCAAGTATCAGTACAGTCTGCAGATTTCGACCTGGGACTGCACCGGATGCGGATCCTGCGTTCCGGTATGTCCGGCCAAGGAACCGGCCATCAAGATGATACCGGCTCATCCGACCGAACAGGATCTGGTCAACTGGAACTATGCGCTGAACCTTTCGGACAAAGGCGACCTGTTCGCGCCGTACTCCATCAGAGGCAGTCAGTTCAGACAGCCGCTCTGCGAGTTCTCAGCGGCGTGCGCAGGCTGCGGCGAGACGCCGTACGCCAAGTTGCTCACACAGCTGTTCGGCGACCGAGTATACTGGGCCAACGGCACGGGCTGCTCACAGGCCTGGGGATCCGGCATGCCGGGTATCCCGTACTGCCTGAACAAGAGAGGACACGGCGTCGCCTGGACCAACTCTCTGTTCGAGAACAACGCCGAGCTGGCTCTCGGTATGTACCTGTCCGTCAAGCAGCAGCGTGAGAGACAGAAAGGTTTGGTGCAGAAGTATCTCGAAATGGCGGGCGGTAATTCCGTCGCCTACGAGTGGCTCGACACCTATGACGATCTGGAAGCCAACCGGAACGCGACCGACCTTCTGATCGACGAGATGGAGGAAGTGGTGCGCGGCGACGTCAAGCAGGCCAACGCCATGGAAGAGGATTTCATTGAGCTCACAGAGGAAATCCTCGAGCGTAAGGACTATCTGGCCAAGAAGAGCTTCTGGATGTACGGCGGCGACGGCTGGGCCTATGACATCGGCTTCGGCGGACTCGATCACGTCGTTGCGACAGGGGAAGACATCAATGTATTTGTCATAGATAATGAGGTATATTCCAACACAGGCGGACAGTCGTCAAAAGCGACGCCGCTAGGCGCGGTCGCTGAATTTCAGGCTTCCGGCAAGAAGAGCAGAAAGAAGGATCTGGCCCAGATTCTGAAGACCTACGGCAACGTCTACGTAGCTACGGTCGCCATGGGTTACGACTTCAACCAGCTGCTCAAGGCCATCAAGGAAGCGGAGGAACACAAGGGACCGTCGGTCATCGTAGCTTACACGCCTTGTACGGTACACGGCATCAAGGCTGGTATGCACAACGTGCAGGAAGAAGTCAAGCGCGCGGTTCAGTCCGGTTACTGGCCGCTCTACAGATACAATCCGGACATCACGGACGGACCGAAGATGCACGTGGATTCCAAGGAAGCAACCATTCCTTATGAGGAATTCCTGGACGGCGAGAACCGTTACGCGGCTCTGAGGATCACCTTCCCGGACAATGCGGAGAAGCTGTTCAAGGAAGCCAGCGAGGACGCGGAAGCCAAGTACAAGGAGTTCAAGCGGCAGGAAGAAGAATAAGTAAGAGGAACTAGTTATGGCGAAGATTACGGGAAATGAACTTCTGATCAGAGCCCTTCAGGAAGAGGGCGTCGAAAAAGTATTCGCATATCCCGGAGCGACCGTTGTGGGCATATTCGACGAGCTCCACAAGCAGGACGAGGTAGAACTCATTCTGCCGCGTCAGGAGCTGGCGCTGGTCCATGCGGCGGAAGGGTACGCGCGCTCCACGGGCAAAGTGGGCGTGTGCATCGCCACCAGCGGTCCGGGCGCGACGAACCTGGTCACGGGGATTGCTGACGCGAACCTGGACAGCGTGCCTTTGGTCTGCTTCACGGGGCAGGTGCCTTTCGAACTGATCGGAAATGACAGTTTTCAGGAAGTCGACATCGTCGGCGTCACGAAGAATATCTGCAAGTATTCGGCCATGGTCCACAACAGAGGCGAGCTGAACAAGATGGTCAAAGAGGCCTTCTACATCGCTTCCACGGGACGGCCGGGACCGGTACTGCTCGACTTGCCGAAGGACGTCATGGATGAACTCGGCAGCGACGTGTACCCGGACAAAGTTAATCTCCGCGGTTACAAACCACCGACCACCGTTCACGCAGGTCAGATCAAGCGCGCCGCGGGTATGATCCAGAAGGCGAAGAAGCCGCTGTTCATCCTCGGCGGAGGCGTCAAGATTTCCCGCGCCCAGAGCGATATGACCAGGCTGGTGGAGGCTTCCGGCATCCCGGCGGTCACAACCGTCATGGGCCGGGGCAGTATTCCGACGAACCATGAACTGTACTACGGCGACGTGGGCATGCATGGAAACTGGGCGGCGAACAACGCGGTCAACCACTGCGATATTCTCATTTCCATCGGCACCAGATTCAACGATAGAATCACAGGCAAGCTGGGGACTTTCGCTCCAGAAGCCCAGATCATACACATCGATATTGACGCGGCGTCCATCTCGAAGAACGTCAACGTAGACGTTCCGATCGTGGGCGACGCAGGCAAAGCCATCCGGGCCCTTCTGAAGATCATCGAGGAAGAAGGGGAGGTTGGTTCTGCCGGTGCTGCGAAGAAGCGCGAGGCGTGGATCAACCGTTTGAACAAGTGGCGCGCGGAAAAACCTCTGACCCAGACAGTGGGCGCGGATATGCCGGATTGTCTGTCCGGCGAGAAGCTGCGCGCGAAGCAGATTCTGGACGGCATCAACAAGGTGTTCAAGGAACCGATTCTGACCACCGACGTGGGACAGCATCAGATGTGGGCCACTCAGTTCTTTGAGGTCTACGGCAAACGCCAGCTGATCACATCCGGCGGTCTGGGCACCATGGGCTACGGACTTCCGTCCGCCATCGGCGCGGCTCTGGGCAATCCGGATATGGAGGTCGTAACCATCGCCGGCGACGGCGGGTTCCAGATGAACTCACAGGAACTGGCCACAGCGGTCGTCAACGAGCTGCCGATCACCATCTGCATTCTCAACAACGGGTATCTGGGCATGGTGCGCCAGTGGCAGGAACTCTTCGCGAACAAAGTCTATTCGGGCACGTGTCTGCGCAAACGCAGAAACCTCTGCAAGGAATGCCACGGCCGCGACAAGACTTGTCCGCCGTACGTTCCGGATTTCGTCGCGCTGGCGGAAGCTTACGGAGCCAAAGGACTGCGCGTATTTGAGGCCGACGAGATCGAACCGGCGCTCAAAGAGGCCCAGGCCAACAAGAGCGGTCCGACTGTGATTGAGTTCATCATCGAGGACGAGGATCTGGTCATGCCGATGATCGAGCCGAACGGGGCGATCACGGATCTGATCACGGAGATGTAGAGGAGGTGCTGGATATGAGCGGAACTATAGCAGGAGGCGGCATGAGAAGACGCTGGATCTCCCTCTACGTGGAGAACCGAGTCGGCGTACTCGCGCGGATCTCCGGATCATTCTCAGGCAAAGCCTATAACATTCATACTCTCACCGTCGGTGAGACGGAGGATACGAACATTTCCCGTATGACCATATGCGTGGACGCGGATGACGCCACCCACGAGCAGATCAAGAAGCAGCTCAACCGCATGGTCGAGGTCATCAAAGTCATCGACTACACGGATAAGTCCATCCGCAGCAAGGAGGTCATGTTCATCAAGATCTTTAACGTCAGCAATGCGGACCGGGCGGAGATCTTTCAGATGGCGGAAGCTTTCAAATTTCAGGTCAAGGACATGGACAAGAAGAGCGTCCTCATCGAGGCGACCCGCACCGAAGCCAAAAACGACTCCATTCTGCGCGCCATCAACGAGCGCTTCAAGAACATCGAAGTCGTCCGCGGCGGTCCGGTGGCCATTGAATCCATAAGCATGCAGGACAGGTAATGAGAAATTGATGATCAAGATAGGGAGGCTGTTGGCCTCCCTTTTTGTGTGCCGTTTGTAATAGAAAGCACGTTAATTGTAAAAACAGGGAATTGCTATTTGCTGGGCATAGTGTAAAATATTGGTATCTGAGAGTCAGCGGGAATGCGATTTGATGGAAGCAGAAATCGGAAGACCTCAGGCAAAGGCTGCAGCCTTTGCCTGAGGCATAACCGCTGCGAATGAGAAGACGTATCAGGAGGGAATGGAGATGAGAATGAATCAGTTGCCGGCGGGGGAGAAACCCAGAGAGAAGCTTTTGCGCGATGGGCCGGAGGGCCTGTCAACGGTGGAGGTGCTCGCCGTCATTCTGGGAACGGGAACCCGGTCGAAGTCGGTGATGGATCTGGCCGGGGAGGTGCTGGCCATGGATGCGAGAGGGCTGCGGTATCTGGCGGAGTGCAGTCCGGAGGATCTGAAGCGGGTGTCCGGAATGGGCGACGCGAAGGTTTGCGTTTTGATGGCGGCGCTGGAACTGGGCAAACGTTTGTCCTGCCTTCCGGCGGAGGAGCGGGTGAGGATCAAGTGCCCGGAGGATATTGCGAATCTGTTTCTGGAGCGTCTGCGGTATGAGAAGAAGGAACACTTCAAGTGTCTGCTCATCAATTCGCGAGGCGAAATTCTGGAAGAACACGAAGTGTCCGTGGGCGATTTGAATTCCTCCGCCAGTCATCCGAGGGAAGTCTTCAGTCCGGCGCTCAAGCGAAGCGCCGGCTCCGTTGCCTTTGTTCACAATCATCCGTCCGGAGATCCGGCGCCTTCCGCCGCGGATATCGATTCCACGCGGCGGCTTGTGGAGGCGGGGGAACTGCTGGGAATCCCGGTCATCGATCACATCATCATCGGGGACGGGACCTATGTGAGCATGAAGGGGCTGGGCTTCATCACATAGAAATTTCACAGTTTTCACATTAATTTAGCCTTGACTATATCCGTCAATCCATGCACAATAATAATGCGGATTTGTTTGAATTTTTGGAGCATGGTATGGGTAAAGTGATCCTGGTTGCCTCGGGAAAAGGGGGGACCGGCAAGACAATGTTTTCTGTAAATATGGGCACAGTGCTGGCTCAGAGAGGCTACAATGTGCTGCTTATCGACATGGATATGGGTCTGAGAAATATGGACCTCTATCTTGGCATGGAGAACAGAGTCGTTTACAACATCATGGACGTTCTGTCCGGGATCTGCAGAATCAGCAAGGCAATCATTAGAGTTGACGGTTTTAGTTCGCTCTACTTCATGGCGGCCGCGCCGAGACTGGATGAGAGGGACATCACGCCTTTGCATATGGAAATACTGTGCGCCAAGCTCAGGGAAGTTTTTGATTACATCATCATCGACTGCCCGGCGGGAATCGGTGAGATGCTCGAGGTTTCCATGGAACCGGCTGACAAGGCTGTAATCGTAACAGAACCGGAATTCGCTGCAAGTCGCGATGCAGACATGACCGAGAGATTTCTGCGCGAGAAGGGAATGGACGACATTTACGTCGTGCTGAACAGAGTGAATGTCGAACTCATGAACGAAGGCTATCTGCCGGATCTGGCAACAGTGACCAGCAGCTTCACCAGTCCGCTGGTGGGCATCATCCAGGAAGACGATAACATCAGAATCTCGACAAACAAAGGCATTCCGATCGTGATGAAGCGGGGTACTTACATCGAGAAGAACTTCGTGGATATCGTGGCGAAGATCATCCGGTAGACGAGGTTAATGGAATAAGAACGTTAATAAGCAGAACGGGCCATCCCGTTCTGTAATTTTTTGTCAATTTTCATTGACGAAAGCGGCCTTGGCCTATATAATAATTGTGTATGCTTTTAACTTCAATCAA